>DOEC01000016.1 GCA_003524085.1 Bacillota bacterium
TTATTCTATCCATTTTATTGCACATGAAAAACCATTAAGATTAATTATTATTCTTAATATACCCCCCCCCATACTAGGTTTTACAGTATTTTTTGTTTCCATGTGTATCTCTCCTTTGTTTTTTTAAGCTTGAGATTTTTTGTTACTCTCGCTATTACAAGATAATAATATCAAAAAAAGATACTTTTTTCAAGTACCTTTTAGCATATTATTTCGTTATTTTCATCAAAGTTTATATTTATAAACTTTTGAGCAGCTAAGTAGTCACACATATGGACAAATCTTTGATATTTAGTTTTTGGTTTTTGTAATACTTCATTACCGTTAAAGTCAGTATTCCACTGTCCCATATGAGTTTCTATCATACTACATACTAAGTTAACTTCTTCTTCTGTTAAAGTAGTTTCTTTTTTATTGTCTTTTATAAGCTTACTTGCTAAAAGTGGATGCTCTATTTTTGTATATCTTTCTTCAGGTATTCCACGTTTTACCGTGTCATGCATTATTAATGCAAGTATTATTAAGTCTTTCTCATCTTTTGTAAACTTATATCCAATAGTGTCATTATTTAATAATGTATTAGCTATTTTTACTGCAGCTTTAGTGTGCCTTAAAAGTCCACCTTCGCCTTGACTGAATGCAGGATGGTATTTGCCTGTAGAACTAGCAGCCTCTTTATAGAAGTAATCAGGTATTTTACTAATTAATACTTCCATACTACTTCTAATTCTATCATTTTTGATATAGTTAAGTTCTGTATTAAAAACCACGGCCGCCACCTCCGCCTCCGCCGAAGCCTCCACCAGAAGAAAATCCTCCGCCGAAACCACTTCCACTTGAACTAGAGCTTTCAGCTATTTTAGACGCTACTTCAGAATGTGCTGTAGAAATTGACGAGTGTACTGTTCTATTTATATTGCTATTTAAACTACTCCATAAGTAATAATCAAATACAAAATCTCTATTAGTGTAATCATTTGGATACATTTCATTAAACTTTATTTTCATAGTCTTACCTACTTTATCTGCAAGACCAAATATATTAGCATATACTAAGTATCTTTCCCACAACTTAATTTCAGGAAGTTCTTTTTCATCAAATCTACCAAAATCTTTTAAAAATCTTTCAAAAGCTTTCCATTTATTATAGTCTAAGTTACCTCTTATAGTTCTTTTGTTAAAGCTAACTAAATATATTATATAAACTATTGTACTAATTATAACTATAAATGCAAGTAAGTTAAACATACCTAGTTTTATATCTAAATAAAGTATTAATATACTTACTAAGGCATATAGTGAAAACTTAAGTTTAACACTTCTATTATTTTCATAGAAGTTTAATTTTTCACTTTCATTAGTAACAATACTTTTCCAAGTATCAAAACCTTTTAAGAATGGACTAGTTGTACCATTAACTTCTTTAGCATATTTTTTTATATCTTTTAAAGTAACCATATTATTACTTCCAGCTTTATTAAAAAGTATATCCATTACTTTCTTTTCGCCCTCATTTAACTCACTTTCGTCTACTGTAGTTCTAGTAAATTTATAGTCTTTCTTATCTAACTTTTCAAAACTAATTTTTTTCTTATATATTAGATTTAATATACTAGTAGAAAAACCTTTTTCAGTTATCTTTTTATCATATAGGTATTCAATTGCTGTTACATCATAGTCATCTATAAACTCTCTATTGTATTCCATATCAAAAGAACGCTTTCTTTCTTTATCATACTTAATATATAAATAAACTATTATTAATAGTAAAATTAATAAATAAGTCCCACTTAAAGCATATGTTCCATACACTAATATTTTAGCAGTTTTTCTTTGTTTATTAGCATCATCAGCTCTTACTTGTTCCACTTCAAGTATTTTGTCTAACGCATCAACCTTACTTTTCTTTAAGAATGGATGGTCTACCATAATTAAACTTTTATCAAAAACCATTCTCATATCTACTGGAGTATTCTTACTTAAGTCTTCAATTTTTAAGTATCCTCCATAATATTTAGTAGCTCCGTCTACTTCGTCTACTATTCTACTAACTTCTCCACTTAGTGGACCATGTGCCCATACTCTTGTTTCTGTAGTAGTTGCCTGTGGTAAAGTAACTCTTAATTGGTACCTTCCTATATCATCATCAAACCCATTACCTATAAAACTTAAATACAACTCTGCTACATCATTATGTAGTACTACTGTATTACCTAAAGTATATTCTATATAAAAGTATGTACTAGAATTAACTGTTTCATTATACATCTTTATACTTTTGCCATTTGTAATATCACTGATAGTATAGCATCCACGATTATTAGTGCATTCACTAAATTCAGTCACTTCACTATTAAATGCATCAAAACTTAACTCTCCATTATAGTTTATACTACCAACTTTTATATTGTCTATTCCAGTTGGGTTATATATACTACTTCCTTCAAAACTAGAAGTATCTCCTGTAAAGTCTCCTAATCTATCATTTTTATAAATTAAGTCTCTTATATAACCATTATAACTACCAGTACTCTTGATAATCTCTCTTACTTTTAAGTTTCCACTTATATCAATACTAGCATCTACTATATAATCATCTATTTTATAATTAACATTACTTACTGCATAGTTAATACTTATAAATGAAAACAAACTTATTATTAAAACCAATATTTTTTTCATAAATCCTCCTTAAAAGAAAAAAGCTTACATTTAGTAAGCTTAAAACTGTACTTTTGGAGCAACTTTAGCTTCAGTTTCTGCTTCAAAGAATGCTTCCTTTTTAAATCCAAATATTTTAGCAACTAAATTTGAAGGAAATAATTCAACTTTATTATTTAAAGATAAAACTGTATCATTATAAAATTGTCTAGCACTAGATATTTTATCTTCTGTTTCTTCAAGATTACTTTGAAGTTTTAAGAAACTTGTATCAGCTTTTAATTCAGGATAACTCTCACTTAATGCAAATAATTGTCTAATAGCGCCAGTTAACTCATTATTAGCTTTCATTTCATCTTCTTTTGTACCTGCTACAGTAAATTTATTTCTTGCTTCAATTACTCCTTTCAAAGTATCACTTTCATGTTTTGCATACCCTTTAACAGTTTCAACTATATTAGGTATTAAGTCAAATCTCCTTTTTAATTGTACTTCAATTTGTGCCCATTGGTCTTTTACTCTATTTCTTAATTTAATTAAAGTATTGTATATACTAATTACATAAAGAATGATTAAAAACACAACTATTCCCACAATTATCCATGGATTCATATCATTACCACCTTTCCTATTTAATTATACAATAAATATTTTTATTTATCTACATATTTTTTAGTTTTGCATTATATTTTACAGTAATTCCATTAATAATATTATTAAATGAAGCCATAACTTCTTCTTCAGTCAAAGTTCTCTCTTCACTCATATAGTTAAGAGTAAATGTTAAACTCTTTTCTTTACCCATAATATACTCGTCATACGCTACTACTTCTGTAAGTGTTTTACCACCAAGTTTTCTAATATCCTTAATAATATTATCACTTACTACAACATCACTAAATATAAACGATATATCTTTTTTAATACTAGGATATTTACTTAATTCTTTAAACTTAATCTTACCAGCTTTAACACTTCTTAATGTACTTAAGTTAATTTCACATACATACAAGTCTTCTTTGTTTACTAGTGGATGTACTTTACCAATAAATCCAACGTTTAACCCATTTAGTATTATATTTGCACTCATATATGGATGCATTTCTTTAATAGTCACGTCACTTACAAATGAGTATCTTCCTTTATAGCCAAGGTAATCTAGTAAAGACTCTACTACACCTTTTAAATAGTAGAAATCTATTTTAACACTAGTATTAATTCCAGTAATAAATTCTCCACTCATAAGTATTGCTAGTTTACTTGTTTCAACATAGTCATTTTCCACTTTAGAATAACATGAACCTATTTCAAATATGCTTACATTTTTGATGTTTCTTGCTTTATTATATTCATAAACATTAATTAAAGACGAGATTAAACTATTTCTTAAAGTACTTCTTTCGCTATTTAAAGGTTCCATTACTTCAACTGGAGTAAATTCTTCACTTACAAATTTATTAATGTCTTTTTTATTAATAAGGCTATATGTAATAGTTTCATTTAGTCCCATATCACTTAATTTAGTCTTAATAATTCTATCATAGTTATCATACTTACTTCTTCCATTGTTAGTGCTAGGTAGTGTAATAGGTACTTCATCTACCCCATATATTCTACCAATTTCTTCTATTATATCTTCTTTTATTGACACATCTAATCTTCTACTAGGTACGATTATATCAAACTCATCGTTATTAATGTTTACACTAAATTTAAGCTTATTTAATACATTTACAACGTCTTCTTTAGTAAGACAAAGACCTAGAACACTATTAATTTTTTCTAACGAGATTAGCACGTGTTTTTCACTTTTATCTACTTTATCATAGATTATTAATCCTTCACTAACTGTACCACCAGCAAGAGTTGAAAGAAGTTCTTTGCTTCTATTGATAGCTAAATATGTTCTTTTATAGTCAAGCCCTTTTTCAAATCTACTAGAAGCTTCACTTCTTAATATTCTTTTAGCTGTTTTTCTAATAATACCAGGAGTAAATATTGCACTTTCTATAAGGATATTTTTAGTGTCCTTTGTTACCTCAGTAGAAAGTCCACCCATCACACCTGCTAGTCCAATTGGGCCACTTTCATTATATATTACTATATCGTTTGTTGTTAGTTCTCTATCAGTTTTATCTAATGTAGTTAGCACTTCTTCATTATTAGCCATTCTAACACCTATTAACTTACCTACTTTATCAGCATCATAAAAATGAAGTGGTTGACCAGTTTCAAGCATTACATAGTTACTTATATCTACTACGTTGTTAATTGGTCTTATACCAGAAGCTATTAAAGCATTTTTAATATAGTCAGGACTTTCCTTAATAGTGACATTATTAACTCTTCCTAATAAATATAATGAACAATTATCAGTATCAACACTCAAGTTAACGTCGCAAAGAAAGGTATCTTTAACACTTTCATATACTGGTGTTGGTTCATTTACAGGTTTATCATAAACTGCCCCTAGCTCATAAGCCAAGCCTATCATGCTAAGTAAGTCACTTCTATTTGCAGTTAGTTCAAAATCTACTATCTCGTCATCTAAACCAAGATACTCTAAAGCATCCATTCCAACAGGCGCGTCACTTGGTAGTTCGTGTATTCCATTTATGTCCATTTCGTTTAAAAACTTCTTGTCAAGCCCTAGTTCTTCTAAACTACAGCACATTCCGTTACTTATTGCCCCTCTTATAACACCTTTTTTAATTGTGCCACCAGGCAACACTGCTCCATCTTTTGCAACAATTACTTTTAAACCTTTTCTCATATTAGGTGCACCACACACTATATCAAGCACTTCATCTCCAACATCAATTTTACAAACGTGTAAATGATCACTATCTGGGTGCATTTCACACTCTAAAACGTGTCCAACAACTAAGTTAGTTGCATTAACTAGTTTTCCAGCATAGTCATACTCATTTCCTACACGTGTCATATCTTCAGCAATAGTTTTTATATCAATACTTTTAACATCAATATAATTACTTACAAACTTTTTACTTAATATCATTATTTAGTCTCCTTTCTATTAAAAGTATTTAATAGTCTTATATCATTTGTATAAATATTTCTTAAGTCAGTTATACCATACTTAAACATTGCAAGTCTATCAAGCCCTACACCAAAAGCAAAGCCTGTATAAACTTCAGGGTCATATCCACACATTCTAAGTACATTTGGATGAACCATTCCTGAACCAAGTATTTCTATCCAACCAATATTTTTACATAATGAGCATCCTTTACCACCACATTTAAAGCAAGTTACATCTACTTCATAAGATGGTTCAGTAAATCCAAAATAACTAGGTCTAAATCTAATATTAGTGTTTTCACCAAGCATTCCTTTAGCCATTTCTAATAGTGTACCTTTTAAATCACTTAGGCTAATATTTTTGTCTACTACAAGAGCTTCTAACTGCATGAATTGATGTGAATGAGTAGCGTCATCATCATCTCTTCTATAAACTTTACCAGGACAAATCATTTTAATTGGAGTTTTATGGGTATTTGCAAGCATTGTTCTTACCTGTACACTACTAGTTTGACTACGAAGTAACATATCTTCAGTTATATAGAAAGTATCTTGCATATCTCTTGCTGGATGGTCTTTTGGAATATTTAATTTTTCAAAACAGTTTACATCTGTTTCAATTTCAGGCCCAGTTACAACATCATAACCCATACTAACAAACAAGTCTTCTAAGTCATTTCTTACTAAAGTTAATGGATGCATACTACCAGACTTAACTTTTTTACCAGGTAAAGTAACATCAATTCTCTCACTTTCTAACTTCTTGTTTAATTCTTCTGTACTTAAATTCTCGTATTTCTCTTCAAACAAGCTATTAAAGTTATTTCTAAACTCGTTAGTTAAAACTCCTACACTTTTCTTTAAATCATTACTCATAGTACCAATACTTTTCATAATTTCTGTAAATTCACTTTGTTTACCAAAATATTTACTTTTAATTAAGTTTAACTCGTCTATTTTTTTACTACTTTCAATTTCTTTTCTAGCATTTTCAAGTAAATTACTTAATTTTTCTTTCATATTATCACCCTTTCAAAATAAAAAACTTCATGACTTAAGGACTACAAACTGCAGCGGTACCACCTTAATTCATAAAGTTAATTTATGCTTCTCTTAAGTTAACGCCTTTATTACGCTCTTTTATATAATGGAAAACGAACTTTCATATATAACATTGTTAGTTTACACCTACCACTAACTCTCTACAATTATAAATTATATACTACCTTTTTTCCTAAAAGATACTTATATTTTAATACATTTAATTTAATTTTTCAAGTAGTAAACTAAATATTTCTCTTTAAAACATTTATATTTCTTCCAAGATTATTATATTCACTAACTAACTCATGTAGTCTTTCTATACTTACTCCAGTTACTTTCGTAATCTCTTCTGTACTAACAAGTTTTCTTGCTAAATATGTAAGCACTGCTAGACTTTCATTCTCACTAAAGTAACTAAGTAATTCTTTGTATTCTTTACTTCTAGCAATATTTCTCATATCTCTTAAACTATTAATTCTAACACCTACATACTTTTCTTTACTCTTTCTATTAAAATAAAGAACTGCTTTTTCTAACATCACTTTAATTCTATGATTATCTTCACTACTAAATGTATGTAATTCACTTGTATTTGAATAATCTACTCCATACTTCTTTTGTAAAAGCATTTTATCTTCATTACTTAGTGTATCAATAAATTCTAAAAGTAAATATTTCTCTTCAGCATTAACTCTTTCAAATAAACTCTTATACTTTTTAATTTCTCTATCTTTTAAACTCCAAGATAACTTAGTTATAACAAAACGTGTGATATATTCGTTTTCCTGTGTTGTCATAATATTTTTAGTAGTAGTCAAATCAAAATTTTCCCCATATTTCTTTATTAAAATATCTTTATCTTTTTCTTGAAGACTATCTATTGCCTTTAACACTCTTAATTTAAACTCATCCATTGTTTCATCATCAAACTTATTTTTACTTAATATAAGAAATAATGGTTTAAAGTTAGTATGTACTAATTTAAGTTTACCACTTTTTAGTCTTTCTATAGACTTTTTTCTTAATAAACTATTCTTTTGTTCAAAATTAACAGCCACTTCTTTATCTAAATTTTCTCCAAATAAGCTATATATACGTTCTTGTTCTTTAGTACTTAAAAGGCTCATTCTTTCTTTAATTGTATCTAAGTCTAGATTAACATAATCAGTAATTTTAACAAACTCACCATTCTCTAACAAAGCAAACTTTCTTCTAATTAATCTACAAATTCTTACGTTTATCTCATCATTTACTTTATTATCTACTTTATATAACTTATCAAAGTTTTCTCCAAATTTCTTCTTTAATGTTTTAATACTTTCTTCATCCAAAGAATAAACCACTCTTAATACTTCTTCTTTAGGTCTATCAAATTGATTAAAGAAACCTTTATAAACACTAGAATAATCTACTTTTCTAGTTGATACTTTACCTTCTTTAATCGCAGTTTGTACTTTCTTTATTATATATAAATTCTTTTGTCTAATCTCTTTAGTTACTACACCACTTTTAAGTTCATTATCTTTATAAGAGTACTCAGTAAATAAATTAACTAATTCTTTTTCTTTTAAAGTATCTATTAATTTAATTACAGTTTCTTTTGGTGCATTAAATTCATTAAATAAATTCTTCTTATACAGTTTCTTATATATTTGACTAATTATATCTTTTGCTTGTTTACTGTTTGGATTTCTAAATTTGTTATCTACTCCCCATGTGTAATAAACTAAATTCTTTTGTACGTCAGTTAACTCTTCAACTGCAGCTAGAACAGTACTTTCGTCTATTCCCATAAAATTATCAAAAAAATAATCTTTTAATTTCATAATATCCCCCTTAAAAAAAACAAACATATTGTACCATAAATAGGTACAATATGTCAATAGTTTAATTTGTCATCACATACGGATCACTTTGTGTCCCAGTTCCAGATACAGTCACATCAGCTGATAAAGCCATAACTGGGATAGTTGGAAAAAGGTTTTGCACTCCATTAAAATGCGGAACATCATCCGTGGCGCTAAGAAGATCGTTGTTCGTAAGCCCCCTATAGTCAACATAGTAAGCACCATTAGCATAAGACGACGAAGGACTTAACAACCATTGATATATTCCGTCTCCTTGGTACAACCAGTTATTATTATGACAGGCTGCTAAATTATGATAAGAGTTTGTTTCTTTTGTTCTTGGACAGTCACTTGCAAGTACGGCGTATCCATAATCACTTGGATATATTAATCCTACACTTCCTATAAATGATGTAGAACTATTATAGTTATTCTTTGCTGTAACTCCTGGCGTACTTCCTCTTTCTACTTCGAACCAGGCTGATGATGTCAACGAACTATATGAACTACTTGTACCTAGATACATCTTATAGTTTACAGTATGACTATAATTAGTTAGATTATACGTACTTGATAACTTATCGTGCATCGTTGTATTTGGAAAATGGTTTGTTTTATTTGAGTCATAAGCCATAGTAGGATAACTGTCCTTTTCATAATGTCTTCTAACTCTTATTACTTCTTCTCCATTTGCTCCATCATTAAATATTCCAATTATTCTCCATAATTCTTTTTCATTAGTACTTTTATTAGTCATGTATATATAGTTATTCGGATTAGTTCCTTCGTATCTATATCCATTTTCGTTTACTGTATTTGTTTTTATGACATCAGTTAATTTCGGATCAGCGACTTCTTCAATTGTGTAAGGACTAGTTGCGCTACCATCGCCTGATTTGTATATTAAATCTTTTTTTAATGATATAACTGGTCTAACGTGTAACTTATATTGAACACTTTGTGCTCCAAATTGTGCTTTCCTATCTTGTGCACTTGATATTTTAAACACTACAGAACTTTTATCAGTGTCCCAACTAGCAGCCGACAACAACCACCATTCATTTTGCCCATTTTTAATAGACGCATTGCCTTTACTATTTAAGTAATACCATGTTGCAGCATTTTTTATCCACACACCACCTGCATAACTTATTTCATCTGCTGTCATTAAGGCAATTGGATATGTTAATTGTGCTTTTGTATTATTTACACTAAATGCATCATATTCATTTGTACAATTATATGATGGATTTTTATTAGCTCCTAATCTTGTATATCCAACATAATAAAATTGGTTGCCGGTTGCTGAATAAGTTCCACTTCCTACTTCTCTATCATTACAATATACCGCTGTTGTACTTAAGTATTTTGTATAATTTACCAAATTATCTTTATACCAAGTATCTATAGTTTTTTTAATTGTACTATCATTTGTATTTAATCTATTATTTTCCAAAGACCCGCTTGTACCATATTTATATCCTACATACATTGAATCATTATAGTTTTCATTAAAAGCAATTTCACTATCACCAATATAGGCATTCTGTGTTTCAGGACTTGTTCCGTGGTACAAAAGTCTAATACTTCCATCAGAGTTTGTTCTTATTATTCTCCAGTAGTATCCACCAAACTTTACCCAGTTGTTTCTAGCATCTCCTGCAAAGTAATATACATCTGTATTGTCTTCTTTTGCTTTATACATTGTTCCAATATTTACATCTGTGTAGGTTGTACTAAAATCTGTTCTAGTTTTAATATTTGAGTTGTCTTCCATTATTTTATAACCTAAAGTACCTTTAGTATATTGGTTGTTTTCGTTTGTTGTACTCTCTACTATATATAAACTACCTGTTACAGTTGACCCCATATCTATACTTTGATCTTCAGTGCTATCTAAGTATTTTATTTCTAAAGTATAAC
>DOEC01000005.1 GCA_003524085.1 Bacillota bacterium
GGAATTGTTTTAGGTGGAACACTAGGAGTATTATTTGCACCTAGAAAAGGTAGTGAAACAAGAGAAAAAATTAAACTAACATTTGTAAATTTGAAAAATAAAGTATCAAAAATTGAAGAAGAAGACATTAAATACTACATAGAAAAAAAGCTAAACGAAATAGACGACGACATAGAAGTATTAGAAGGTACTTTAGAATTCAAAAAAGCAAAAAAACAAGCAAAAAAAATAATCAAAAAAATAAACAAATTAATTGATTACACCACAAAAAAGGGCTATGACGAATTTGAAGACTTAATAACAGACTTAAAAGAAAAAGCAAGTGAGATAAGCGAAGAAATACTAACTAACTTAGAAAAATAAATACCGAAATTTTAATTTTCGGTATTCTTTTTATTTTCAATTTTGTTTTTTATAACCATAACTATAATAAAGACTGGTATTAATATAATCATTGATAAAAATACTGTCATTATTAAAGTGTCATTTCTATAATATCTAGTTAATACTTCATCTATCGTATCAACTGTTGACCCACTTTGATAATACTCAATAAAAGCTTTCTCTATATTTTCATTAATATCTTCTTTATAAGTAATAAAGTAAGTTGACCCAATTACTATAAAAGGTGTAGTATTAACATCTGTTCTTAAATAATCAAAAGTATTCTTCATAAGTAACATATTATCCTCATTACCACTTACTTCAAAACTTCTAACTTTAAAGAATTTTCCATATCTAGCATAAATACTATCTAAATACTTTAAAAAGTCAACACTCTTACTCTCCCCCTTAGTTCTAAAAAAGTATATTGTAGTTTGATTATCATTTTCTTCATAATCAATATCACTTTCTATCCCTTCATCTTTTAAAGCTTCCACTAAATTCATGCTTTTAACTTCAGCATTCATCACTACTGGTAAAAAACAAAATAAACTAAATAAAATAACTAAATATTTTTTCATATCATTTCCTCCTGTACTTTTGTATATTTTTCTAATAACTGATTAACTAGTTCTTTCATACCATCACTATTCTCTATTTGCTCTATTAAATAGGTGTAATCATCTTCATTAAATTCACTTATCTTCTTAACGTTACTCAAGTCAACCTTAACTTCTTCATAATCAGTTTCTTCTTCTTTAAAATTTAGACTAACAAGTAATCCCACTTTATCACATTGAATTATAACTTTATATTCATTATCTTTTACTTCAAATACAACTTTAAATTCCAACTTTTCATTAACCTTATAATCAAAACTAATTGTATCTTTTAATATTCCAATAACTAAATCTTCTTTATCTTGAATTATATCAATTTGACTAAGTACAATTTTATAATTATCAAATTTATAAGTAAACACTACTTTTTCAGGTTTAAAGTTTTCCTCACTAAACACATCTTCATAAGTCAAACCATTATCACTTAAATATTCTTTAAATTTAATACTCTCTAAATTACTTTCAAGTCTCTTATAAAATTCGTCATCTAAGTTAACCGTTATAACTAAATTATCTTTAGTAACCTTTCTTTTTAAATCATCTTTATTTAAAGTATTACCAAACACTTTTATAACTTTTTCAAGCATAGAACTTTCTTTACTTTCAGAATTTAAATACGGAATTAATTCTTTAATATATTTTTTATACTCTTTATAATTCGTTTCATTTTCTTCTAAATTCCCATTAAAGCTTTCTTCATCTAACAAATAAACTCTGTCAAAAACCTTTAAATAAAATTCATCTTTATAAAAATAAGCACTAACTTTATAAGTTTCTTTATCTTCATAATTTAAATAAATAGTTTCTTCTAGATTGTCTTTTAAATTACTATTAGATTTAAAAGAAATATTAAACTTATTAAAATATTCTAAAAAATCTTGAACTTCTTTGTTTTCAGTATAAATATTATAACTAAAATTATAACCAAAACTATAATTATCTCTAATTTTATTTGCAGTATACTTAATTTCATCAAAAGTATCCACTAGAATCACTTTAGGAGTAAACTTATAATAGACATAACTTCCTGCCGCACATAAAAGAAGTACTAAGGCTAAAAATACTATCCATTTAAACCATCCACTATCCTTTTCTTCAAAAAACACATCATCTTTACTCATAGTTTTTACCTCTTACATATACATTTTATCAGATTTTAAAAAAAATTACCACTAAATATAGACATTTTTCATTTTTTATGATTAAATAAAATCAAGGTGGTTTTATATGAAGAGGGAATTAATAGAATACGTTGAAAGCGATAAGTTTGAAAGTATAAGTTTTAACGGAATAAAAAAATATCTAGGGGTATCTAAAAAACACATGAATGACGAATTAAAAGAAGTACTTAATTCTTTAGAATTAGAAGGTCTTTTGTATGAGGATAAAGATGGCTTATACAAAAAAATGCCTTCTAATTTTTTAGTTACAACAATAGACGAAACAAAAAAAGGCACAAAATATTACGAAACAAATAATATAAGATGTATACTTCAAAAAAATAAATTAAATGGCGCTCTTTGTTATGACAAAGTAATAATTGATACAAACACAAATGAAGTAGTAAAAGTACTTGTTAGAAATATGCCTAATGTAGTTTGTGAAGTAAGAATGACTCCAGAAGGTTTTAAATATTTATATCCAGTTAACACAAATAACAACTTGAAAATAACTATTGGAACACAAAAAATGAAAAAATTAATTCCAGGTTCAAGAGTTCTTATAGAAGCAACAAACGAAATTTATGATAACATGTATGTAGGAAAATATATTAAAACAATAGGTTTTATTAACGAACCAGATATAGACTTCAAAACAATTGCCTACAATTATGGTTTCAATTTAGAGTTTCCTAAAGAAGTGTTAGAAGAATTAAAAAAATTCTCTAATGAAGTAACTTATGAAGACAAAATTGGAAGAGTAGATTTAACTGATGAAAGAGTTTTTACAATAGATGGAAAAGACTGTAAAGACATGGATGATGCGATAAGTATTAAAAGAAAAGAAGATGGTGGCTACATTCTAAAAGTACACATCGCACATGTAAGCCATTATGTTAAATTCGGTAGTGCCATTTTTGAAGAAGCCGCTCGTCGTGGCAACAGTGTATATTTTCCAGATTCTGTTGTAGCAATGCTTCCAGAAAGACTATCTAATGAATTATGTAGTTTAAACCCAAACGTTGAAAGATTAACAAGAACTGTTGAAATAGAATTAGATAAAAACGCTAAAGTAACAAGTTATAAAACATACCGTTCAGTTATAAAATCAAAATTAAAAATGAACTATGATGATGTATTTGATATAATAACAGGTAAAGAAGCAAAAAGTGAATACAAACCATTTGTTAACGACTTAATGATACTTAAAGAATTATCAGAAAAACTAACAAAGATTAAAATTGAAAGAGGATATACAAGTTTTGATAGTGAAGAATTAAAATTCGTAATGGACGAACTAGGTAACACAAAAGAAATACTAGTTGAAAAAGATAACATCGCGCATGAAATAATAGAAAACTGTATGCTTTTACCTAACGAACTTGTAACACACTTATACCCAGGTTTTCCATTTGGCTTTAGAAATCATGAAATACCAAGTGCTTATAAAATGTATGATTTAATTGAGACATTAAAAGAACTAGGTTATCCAATTAAAAACTTAAAAAATATGAAACCTAACTTCTTAATACAAAGATTATTAAATGATTTTAAAGGTAAAGAAGAATATGTAATAATTTCAAGAATTATATTAACAAGTATGAAACTTGCATACTATGGAACTGAAAACAAAGGACACTTTGGTCTAGCACTTCAAAATGGTTATACTCACTACACTAGTCCAATTAGAAGATTAAATGATTTAATAATACACAATTTATTAGATATGTACGAAGATGGAAATTTAACAAAAGAAAAATTAATTGAAATTGATAATATGATAGAAAAACTTTTAGAACACGCTTCTCGTATGGAAAGACAAGCAGAAAAAGCAGAATATGAAGCAGATAAATTACAAGTAATTAATTACTTAAAACAACATATTGGAGAAGAACAAATCGCATACATAGAAAAGATAACACCTGAATATATTAAAGTAATCGTACCAGGTTTAATGGACGGAATTATAAAGTTTGATGATATGCCAGAAAGAACTTATATGTTACCATCTGGAAAACTAAAAGGTGTTGACACTGGAAGAGTTTATAAACCAGGTCACAAAGTATTACTTACAATTAAAGATGCAACTTATGTAGACAAATCAATATATTATAACTTAATAGACAACTTAACTTTAACAGAAAGTGATAGTAATAAACTAACTAGAAAATTATAGGAGTATTTATGAAAAACGAAAAAAGAATATTTGCAAGTGGTTTAGGCTTTGATAAATTATTTATTATATTCGTAATTGGTTGCCTATTTGGTAACTACTATGAAATGATACTAAATTTAGTAAGACACTACTTAAAAGATGGTAGTATATTTTGGGAAGTAAGACGCGGGGTCATTTATGGCCCTTTTAGTCCTGTTTATGGAATGGGTGCTGTTTTAATGACAAAACTCCTAGCAGGTAAAAACGATAAATGGTATATAACACTAATTAAAGGTGCTTTACTTGGAGGATCTTTTGAATACTTAACAAGTTTCTTACAAGAAACATTTACTGGTACAACAAGTTGGAACTATAGAAAAAAAATACTAGACATAAACGGAAGAACTACAATACCTATCATGCTTTTATGGGGACTACTTTGTGTAGTATTTATCCACTTTATTTATCCATGGCTTTCAAAAAAAATAGAAAACATTCCGTGCAACATTGGAAAACCAATTCTTGTAGTATTTGTAGTATTCTTATCACTTGATATGTTTATATCTTTTACAGCTGTAATCAGACAATCACTAAGAAGAGAAGGTTACCCAGCCTACACATACTTAGACGAATTTTATGATAAATTTTATACAGATGAAAGACTAAAGAAAGTCTATCCAAACATGAAAGTGAGAGTAAAAAATGATTAGTAACATATTTATAATAATTGGTATAGTTTTATTTATATCAAAGCTCGTGTTAACTCCATTTAATAAAAACAAACCTACAAAAATAAATGTTGATAACCCAAACTACTGCATTCTAGTGCCTGCTAGAAACGAATCTCACGTAATTGAAGACTTACTACACAGTATAAAAGTTCAAACAAAAAAAGTACCATTTGAAAACGTTTATATTATTATAGAAAACAAGAGTGACCCCACTATAGAAATTGCTAAAAAATATAATGTAAATATATTTATAAGACAAAAGTTAGAACTAAAAAGAAAAGGTTATGCTCTAATGGAAGCAATAGAATTTATCACAAAAACAAAAAGTTATGACGCATATTTTATATTTGATGCAGACAATATATTAGATAAAGACTACATTAAAGAAATGAATAAATCATTTATGAATGGTTATGACATAGGTATTGGATATAGACAAATCAAAAATAAAACAAACAGTATTGCTTTGTCTAGTCATTTAATATTCACACTAGTAAACGAACTATCTAATAAAAATAGAAGTAAACATAACATAAACTGTAACTGTTCTGGTACTGGGTTTTATATAACAGGAAAACTTATTAACAAATTAAAAACTTACCCATTTCACTCACTTACTGAAGACTACGAAATTTCACTATATGCTTGCATTAACAACTTAACAACAACATATAACAGAAATGCTTTATTCTATGATGAACAACCAACAAACTACAAAACATATTTAAAACAAAGAACAAGATGGGTAAGTGGTTACTTTGAAGCAAGAAAAAAATACATAACAAGCTTATTAAAAAATATAAACATAAAAAACAAAAACTTTGCTTCTAACTATAACTCTTTTATAGGTATATATGACTTAATATTCTTACTTATTGGCTTAATACTTAAAATGTTAAATCACCCACTTTTAATACCATTAATAGTTTACTTAGTTCTCATGGTACTAACAATTTATCTAATACATGTAGAAAAAAACTTTAAACTAAACACTTCACTTTATATAAAAACTATACTAGTGCACCCACTACTTCTTCTTAGTTACATACTTTGTTTAATAAAAGTACTAACTAGTAAAGAAATAACATGGGATGTTATAGAACACAAAGAGACTTTAAATAAATAAGTCTCTTTTAACTTATAACTAACAAAAAAACTAATATCTGAATATATTAAATATTACTTTATACTTAGTATAGACTCAAATTAACTACTAGATTAATTATTCTAGTTTCTCTTAACATTTTAAACAAGGAGATTACTTTCTTTTTCCCTAATTATAGCACTCAAAATTAAAAATGTGAGTTTATAAAAAACATTAAAAAAAATAGACAAAAGTCTATCTTTTCTTAACACCAATTTTCTCTCCACACTTAACTCTAGTTTCAATATTTCTAACTGAATTATTAAGAATATCCTTATCAATATCAATAACATCTTTTTTAATAAGTAACACAATAGTACTACCCCCAAACAAGAACATTCCCTTTTCTTCTCCCTTTTTAAACTCATAGTTATCATGCTTATTCTTAATCTTTCCAACAAGTGTTGCCCCCACTTCAACCTCTACAATATCACCAAAATTCTTGGTATGAAGTGTAGTATACTCTCTACTATTTCTCTTAAATACCTTACACTTTCTATAAGCAATTGGTCTAACTGTATTTAAAACACCTTTTACAAAATAATTATTTCCTTGACTACCATCATCAACATAATGATACCTATGATAATCATCTTTACATAACCTAAACACAAGAGCTTTTCCATCAATATAATCTTTATAAATCTCATCTTCATTAAGCAAATCTCTCACACTATAAAAAGAATTCTTAATCTCAAAACAAGAGTACTCATTAACATCGTAAATAGTTAACTTAGCATCACATGGACTTATAAAAACATTCTTATCCTTAATAAAATCAATTTGTTTTTTCTTTCTAACAAAAAACGAATTAAAACTCTTATATTTAACATCTTCATAAATACTCATATCTATATTATTTTTCTTAATAAATGGTTTAATAAAAAGTTTAGAAAATCTACTACTCAAAAATAAACCAATTAACTTAGAAATAAAAGGTAAACTTAAAAACTTAATGATAAACCTACCAATAACATTACCATAAAGAAAATTAACTAGTTTACCCTCTTTATCATAATCTAAATTATCTTCTCTATCTTTAATCATATACAACATAATTTATACCTACTTTTCACTAAATTCTTCTAAATTAGTAAATAATTTTACTATATTCTTTTTAGGCACAAGCATATACATTTCTTTATTAATAGTAAAAATAAACTCATTTGTATCGTGCTTATACTCTTCTCCATCAAGTACCCAACTACCTGGATGTTCTTTAAACTTAATCTTAAAATTATTAGTTTTATAATATTCTAGACCTGGCATACTCTTAACTTCACCTGCAAGTATCTTAGTAGCAAGAGCGATTAACTCTACTTTAGTTTTAGCACTAATCATAAGCACTTCAAACATATCGTCATCAAGTTTTATATCATTATAAATATGACTTATTCCACCCATTCTACTAGTATTAGTTACAAACACAAATGAATAAGTTCCACTCTTTTTAACACCATCCACTTCATAATCTAAATCAAATAATTTAACTTTACCAGTAAATTCATAAAGTGCATTAAAAATATAAGCAAGTCTTCCATACTTTTTCTTATACGCTCTTGGAGTATTATAACTAACATCAACATAGCTTCCAATACAAGCTACATAAACAAATGGAGTATCATTAATCATACAAACATCAACATTTTTTTTAACTCCACTTACAAGCATCTGAACATTAACTATCATATTTTTAGTATAACCATACATTGTACCAACATCATTCATAGTACCAACAGGAAGTTGTGACATAACAAGCTTATTCTTTCTCATTAAATTACCTGTTATTCCTTCATTTAAAGTACCATCTCCTCCAGCACAAATAACTAAATCAACATCATCTTCTAACTCACTCACTATTCTAGTCGCGTCTTTTGCCGCTTTAGTTGGACACATAATAGTCTCATACTCATTAACTTTCATAATATCAGGAAGCTCTTTAAGATTTTTCTTATCAACAGGTCTTCCACTTTCAGGATTATATATAACTACACATTTTTTCATATATTAAACGCCTCATAGATATTGTACCAAAATACTAACTAAAAGTCTATACAAAGAAAAAGAAACAATATCGTTATTTAAAACAAAAACAAGTGTATTTTACATTTTGAGAAAGTTTTGTTTTACATTTTGAGAAAAAAGAAAGCTTTAACTTAAAACTTTCTTAATATTATTTATAATATCATTCATATTTAATTCTTCACTAATAAACATATCAACATAATCTATATTTTCTTGATTACCTATAACCATAATTTTAATATTATTAGATATATCTTCTTTTATAGTTCTAACTAGTTCTTCTACTCTTACATCACTAATATATTTATCAACAATTACAATATCATAATCTACTTTCTTTAACTCATTTATCGCATCTACCCCATTACTAAAATCATTTACTTTTATTTCATACTTCATAATACTATTTTTTAAAAAAGCTCTAATCATATTACTACTATGTATAATCATTAAATTAACACTACTTAAATCTAACTTAGTACTAGTATCCACTAAATTCTCTTGAAGAACTACTTTAAACTCACTTCCCTTACCTAGTTCTGAAGTAACACTTATATTTCCACCAAGGATATTAACTAAATTCTTAGTAATAAACAAGCCTAACCCTAAACCTAGAGTATCACTATTTTTTTCTAACTTTCCAAATTTGTTAAATATTAAATCAATATTATCTTCACTAATTCCCTTACCAGTATCCTTTACTACTATTTCAATGTCACACTTATCTTTTTTAACACTACCACTTACACTAATTTCTATCTTACCCTTATCAGTATACTTAATAGCATTACTAAGTAAATTACTAACTATCTGTTTAACTTTATCTTTGTCTCCATAAACAACATCAGGTAACTCACTATAATTACTAACAATTTCTATATCTTTATTTGTAAGTCTCTTTCTATTTAAATTAACTAAATCTTCTATAATCTCTTTAGGATTATACCCACTTATCAAAATATCTACATTTCCACTTTCAATTTGAGAAACATTAATTATTCCATTACAAACATCTAACAAACTATTTGTAGAATTAACTAAATCATTAAGTACATCCTTACTTTCTTCACTCAAATTATCTTCCATCTCTATTACACTTGCACATCCTATTATCTGGTTCATTGGTGTTCTAATTTCATGAGACATACTCCTTAAAAATTCACTTTTAACCAAGTTAGCATTTTCTAAATTGTCTTTAGCTAGCTCTAGTTCATTTATCAGTTTAATATCAGGATTTTCTATAGTAAAATACATCAAAAAAGTTATAAACCCTATTAAATATGTTAATAAAAGTAATTCAGGTTTAATACGTTGTATAATAACTACAATTGTACCAAATATAAGAAGTCCATATAAAGGATAATACTTTCTATCAAGTAATTTTTTTCTATTTTTAATAATTATAACAAACCAAAGAATTACCATCAAAAATGTTAAAGCATAAACAATATTTGCCGCAATTCCATAACTATAAATAATATTATTTTCATTGTGATAATTCAAAGGACATACAGAAATCGCAACAAAAAACATTAAACAAATTAGTTTTATTATATTAGTTTTAAATATGTTATTAACTTTAAAAGTTCTTTTATCAGATACACCAATTAAATAACTAGTAAAAATAAGTAACCATATTAAATATGAAACTAACAAAGATTTACTGACTATCTCATTTAAAACAGGAACGTATTCCATATATTTAATTGTTAAATAGACCCAATTGCAAGAACACTTGAAATCATATTTGATATAACTAAATACTTATAAGTAGTAGTTTCAAAATTAGTTACTCTCTTCTTTGAAAAATAAACACAAATTAATAATATATTAAAAATTAAAATTGCTATAGTAAAAAAATTATTACCCACTTTTACACCTTCTATCCTTTTTAATTATATAAAAAAATAGTATAAAAATCAAACGTTTTCATACTACTTTAGTAATAAGTTTCAAAATAGACTGTCTGTCTACTTTTCCTTCTTCTTTATATATTAACTTAGTAATTAAATAATCTTCATTTCTAGGTCTATCTCTTAATGGTATTTTCTTATTTACATAATTTTTAATAATTTCTAAACATTCACTTGATTTTTCCATATTTTCTATTTCCACAAAAGCATATGGATAACATCCAGTCGCAGATTTCTCATCTCTAACTCCAATTACTACACAATTTTTAACAAAATCTAACTCTTTAATAACTTCTTCAATTTCATTTGGAAAAACATTATGTCCATCAGGTCTTACTATCATATTCTTTTTTCTATCAGTTAAAACAAATAACCCATCTTCAGTAACATATCCCAAGTCTCCAGTTCTTCCCCAAGTTTGTCCATTTTCATCCTTGAAGAAAAATTTTTCTGTTTCACTTTGATTAGCTAAATATCCACTCATTCTTTGAACAGAACTAATATATATTTCCCCTATTTCATTATACCTACATTCAGTATAATCATCCTTCATAATCTTAGCGTCCACTAGTGGTAAAGGTATACCATAAATTTCAGGTTTCTTTGTCTCCTCAAAAGGTGTTAAAAATGTACAAGAAGAAAACTCAGCCATTCCACCACCTTTAATTAAAGTAGCACTGCTGTTATGTGTTTTTAACCAATTATTTACTCTTTCTTCTAAATACTTAGGTGTTTTATCTCCACCAAAAATAACTCTGTTCAAATATGATAAATCTTCATTATTAAATATTTGATTACTAATAACACTTTCAAAAAATGAAGGAACACAAATTATATTATTAGGTTTATACTTATAAATTAAATTAGCAAACTCTTCTAATTTAAAATTAGGTATCAAAATCATTTCTAAACCACTACTTAAAGAATTGTGAATTCCACATACTGCACCATAACTAATAAAAGGTGGCATAATACAAAGAATAGTTTCTCCTGGTTTTACCTTAGTTAATTTCATTAACTCTAAACTAACAGTATTCATTCCAACACTAGTTAAACCAAGTCCTTTAGCAACACCAGTAGTTCCACTAGTATATTCAATTACAGAAGTTTTACCACTTCTATATTCTGGAACAACTAAATCACTTCCATTTATCTTTTCAAACTTGCTATAATTATAAATCTTTTCTTTATTAATAGCATTATTTAAATTATAAAATAACTCTTGTTTAAGAAGTTCTAATTTAATCTTTCTAATTTCTCTTTTTTCTATTTCTTCCATTAATTTTAATTTTTCTTCTTTAGATAAAAACGCAATTGGAGAAACATCATACACACTTTTAGTACTTGTATTTCTAGAAGCGTTTATCATAGTTTCAGCATAACTACTAACTACAAAAGACAACTTAGTTTTAGCTAAATTTAAGTAAAATCTCATCTTTTCCTCTGGAATTCTAGGGTCTATCAAATTAGCATTAGCGCCTATCTTATCAAGTCCATAAATAAAATATATTGTTTCAGGTGTAAGCGGCATTGCTAGACTAACGTAATCTTCTTCTTTAACTCCAAGAGCTTGAAATCTTTTACTAGTCTTATCAATATTATCAAGTAGTTCTTCATAAGTAATCTTTTTATTTAAATAATTTAATGCAGTTAAATAAAGCCTATCCTTATTAAGTTTAGTTATATAATCTGTTAAAGACATATCAGGCACTTCTAAATTTAACTCATCATCAGTATAATATTTTCTCCAAGGTTTATCCTTTGAAGCATATCCAGTATTCATAATTTCCCCCTTAATAAAAAAGTGTACTTATTATAGCACACTTTAACTTATTATGCAAATTATAAGTTTTTAGTTAACTTTAAATTTTCCACTACTCCAGTACCCATATCTAATGAAACATCCGCATCTAATATTTCATTATATTTTCTATTATGTGAAATACTTATAACAGTGCCCTCATAACTTCTAATTAGTTCATATATTAAATTAAGTGCTTCTTTATCAAGATGATTGGTAACTTCATCCAATATTAACACATTAGTTTTTAAAAGTGCTAGTTTTATAATAGCTAACCTAGTTCTTTCTCCAGGAGATAATTTAGAATAAATTTTATCTTTATCTTCATAACTAATACCTATTTTTTCAAGTAATGTAAACACTAAAGAATAATTAACATTAACCATATTTTCTGTAAGATATTCTATAACAGAATTATTACCTTCTAACAAAGTATTTTGTGAAATATATCCCATTTTAACTTTAGAACCCACACTAACTTTTCCACTTATTGGCTCTATTTCTCCTAAGATAGTTTTGATTAAAGTAGTTTTTCCACTTCCATTATAGCCATTAATTTGTAGTTTCACTCCATATGGTATAGTAAGGTCTATGACTTTAGTTTTAAACGTATCATATCCACATATAACTTTATCTAAAACTATATCTTTATTTCCCTTATCATCATCTAACTCAAAAAATACATTAATTGGTTTCTTTTCTTCAAAACTAATAACATTTAATTTATTTAAATTTCTAGTTATTCTCTTAATATTAGAAGTGCTTGTTCTTTCTTTAGCATAATTGTTAGCTATCTTATCATTATCGTTATGCGCTCTTTTAGTATTACCAGAACTCACCCACCTCTTAGCCTTCTCTAATTCACTTTTAAGTCTTTCCTTTTCTTCCTTAGTTTTATAATATTCTTCTCTTTCCCTATTATATTCATTCTCTTTAGTAAATAAATAATTATTATAAGTCATATTATATTCCTTAATTTTACCATTAACTAATTCAAATATTTTATTTACTATATTATTAAGAAAAATCTCGTCATGTGATACAATAATCATTTTCTTATTGCTTTGCTTTAAATATTTTTCTAACCAAGTTATAGCTTCCATATCTAAATTATTAGTAGGTTCATCTAATAATAATATATCTCTATTAGAGATTAATAATTCCATTAATAATACTTTAATTTTTTCTCCACCAGATAATGTTTTAATTTTAGTATCAAGTGGTTCACGTAAATTCAACCCATTTTTTATAATTTCTAAATTACTTTCAAAATTATATCCATCTAAACTTAAAAATTCATTATAAAAAAGAGTATACTCTTCCATTTTATCTTCCGTTAAATCTAAAGATAATTTATCTAAAGTACTTTCTAATTCTTTAATTTTAGTTACTTCTTTAATATATTCAAATATAGAATACTCATAATACTTTTCTTCAATTTCCTGTTTCAAATAACCAATTGTTTCGCCGTCTGTTTTAACATTTCCTTTATTATTGGATATAGTTTTCAAAAGCGTACTTTTTCCACTTCCGTTTTTTCCTACTAAACCAACTTTATCTCCAGTATTTAATTTAAAAGATACATTATCTAATATAACATTCCCATTAAATTCAACTTTTACATTATTAACTATCATATTTAGCACACTCCTCACATGTATTATTTTTACTCCAATTGATAATCTTTGTTTCGTATGTTGCAAAATTAAACATCATTGTTTTACCTTTTAAATTATAACTTATATAATTATTAAAGTATTTCACAATTTCATTTGTAATTATAGATGAAATCATTACACACATTGGTCCATATGATGGAACAATTCTAACATTCTGTAACGGAATATCTGTCGTTTCTTTATCTATGCATTTTAAACAAGCAGTTTCGTGTGGAATAACAAATGGTCCTATCATTGCAACGTGTTCTGCAAAACCTGCAAAAATAACAGGTTTATTTTCACTAACACAAATATCATTGATTAACCTTCTAATAACTCTAAATGGTTTATCCAATGTACATATAACAATATCACATTCTTGTACTTCATGCAAGATTTTTTCTTTGTTATCTATCATAATATTCTTAATAACAATATTCCCTTTTAATTTGCTAGCTAACACTTCAGTTTTATTTTTTCCAACATCGTTTTCTGAATACGGATATTGACGTATTAAATTACTACATTCTACTATATCGCTATCCACCAAAATAAAATTTTCAAACCCTGCTCTTGAAAGCATAAATGCGACATTAGCGCCTACTCCACCTAATCCTAAAATTAATATTTTTTTATTAGCAAATAATTCTTTATTTTGTTTAAAATCATTTGTAAATAATGAAAAAAATAAATCTTGTCTACTGTATTTGTTATCACATAATGCCTCATATTTTTCATTTTCAATAATCAATTTTTCTTCCAATAAATAGCTAATTACATCTTTAAGT
Source organism: Bacillota bacterium (assembly GCA_003524085.1). Taxonomy (GTDB): domain Bacteria; phylum Bacillota_I; class Bacilli_A; order RF39; family UBA660; genus CAG-628. The sequence continues at coordinate 14,380 of DOEC01000005.1, forward strand.
TCAGATTTGCTCACATTCGTTTCTTTAGAAACTTTTTCTATAAGCTTTTCTTCATTAATTGGTTCTTTCAAATTATCAATTAGTGATAAAAACGCATCATTTTCATACTCTATTTCTTTACCAGTTTCTTTAAAGTTTCCCATTCTTACTACTTTATTAATTTTATCCACATAAAATGGTTTTGTTGTATTTAGTATAAGCATTTTATCCTCCTCGTATAATGATAAAAGCTCAATTAATGAGCTTTAATTAACAGTTTTGGTCTACATGACAAGAAAATTTTGCAACTGTTACTTTTTTAACGTTAATTTTCATATAATCTACCTCCTACCAACTGAAGTCAAATCGCTTCTTGAAAAATATTATAGCACACATAACTTACTATGTAAATAGTAAGTTATGCATAGTTAGTAAGTTACTAAATATTAAAAAGAAAAAACTAGGACTACTTGCTTCCTAGTTTAACCTTCAAATCAACTGTCTTACCATTTCTAATAACAGTTATACTAATTGTCTCCCCTACTTTATGACTATATAATTGATACCTAAACTCTGCTACATCACTAACTTTATTATCTCCGACTTTAATAATTACATCTTCACTTTGTAGTCCAGCTTTACTTCCAGCACTATTCTTTTCAACATCAACTACAACTACACCCTCAGTGATATCTTTATCAAGTCTAATACCTGCATAAGCAAGTTGCATTGTACTTGTAGCATTAAGCATACTCACACCTATATAAGGTCTATTAATTTTACCATCTTCTCTTAAACTATTTGCATAATTAATCGCGTCTTCAATTGGAATAGCAAAACCAATTCCTTCAATAGTGTTCTGAACAATTTTCATACTATTAATTCCTATTACTTCTCCATTAGCATTACTTAAAGGTCCACCACTATTACCAGGATTAATCGCAGCATCTGTTTGCATAACATTCATAATCCAGTCAGCACTAGAACCATTTATACTAACACTAACCATTCTGTCTTTTCCACTTAAAATACCTCTTGTTACAGTACCTCTAAAGTTTTTTCCCATTGGACTACCTATAGTAAACACAGTATCTCCTACTTTCACATCAGTACTCTTTCCAATAGTCGCAACACTTTTAATAGTATCTTTATCAACTTTTAAAACTGCTATATCTGCATACTCATCACTTCCTACAACCTTAGCTGTAGTTTCAGTGTCATCACTATAAGTAATATTTATAGTTGCAGCACCTTCAATAACATGATGATTTGTCATAATATAACCATACTTGTCATCAGTATCATATACAAACCCAGTACCAGTACCAGCTAAAGTATTCTTTTGATAAGTTTCAATTACAACAACTGAATCTTTAACCTTATCAACACTCTCACTAATACCAGTATCAGTAATATTCACGTTCTTTTCACTTATTGTCTTAACTACACTATTATTAGGAAACAAATACATTGCTCCTACAACAGCACCTACACCAATTAACAAGCCTATAATTACAGTAACAACATAACTTATAAACTTTCTCATTTTTACACCTTCCTTAATCTAAATACATTATATCTTTATAATTACTTGGAAATCCCATCTTTTCTATTACATCATCTATCTTAATAGAATTAAGTTTACCACTAAGTCTATCTAATTCATAATTAATTTCATTCATCATCATTTTAAAATCAACATCAGTCAAAAGTCTCTTTAGAATAATTATCAAAGCAAATATATCATTCTTACCATTTATATATTCCCCATCTATCTTCTGAATATTCAAAATACTATGATATTTTGTATCTGGTATCATTCTCTGAGTAAAATGATCAAACGTAACATCTTCATGCGCACATAAATTTCTATAGTTTGCAAGTATTGGTAAATAATCTTCCATCTCTTCAGGCTCTATTTTATAAACGCTTGCTATACTAAATTTATCTTCTTCTTTTAAAATACTAAACATTTCACTAATCAAACCAAAACTAATAACCTTAACACCTATCCATAAAGGAATGTATCCATAATTATCCATATAATGGCTTGTCGCACCATGCTGTTTACCATTAACTCTAAATTGTCTTTTAACCTTTCTTAATAAATCATTAATTTGCCTAGTCTTTTCCTTATCATTATCAAAGTTACTAGGATTTAAATAATTCTTTTCTTTAAAACCATAATTCTTACTTAATATATAACTAAATATAGATTTATAGTTATTCTCAACTATTAAGATATTTTTAAATATAATATTCCTAAACATTCTATCAAACACAAATAAACTATACACTTCATCAAAAGTAGTACCATCTATAAACTTCCTAGACGCGTCTTTCTTCAAAAACACATGTCTATACCCCATAATAAAAAAGTAATTCTCTCTAAGTAAAACTTCTTTAGTATAAGCTTCATCATTTATAATAAGTCCCTTTTCCTTTAATATATTTATTTGTTCATCCAAAGTTTTAAAAACTTTTGCTGTACTCATCCTCACATCACCTAGAATAATTTTATCACAAAGGTTAAATTATTACCACTTTTTTCACAAACTTTTCGTTTTAGTTTACCTTTTTAATAGGTGGCTTAATAGGCATAATTATAGTTGCAAGTATATAAATAAGTAATCCACTTCCATAAACACATGACAAAATCACCCATAATAATCTAATTAAAGTAACATCTATATCTAAGTATTCACTTATTCCCATACATACACCGCTAATCATTTTACCTTCATTAACTCTATATAATTTCTTATTTTTCATACTCTACCTCCACATAAATATAATCACTTCTATACTTTCTTACTACCATTAATTCTACCACATTTAGCTTTCTAAATAAAGAAAAAACTTTACTTCTAGTTAAAACTAAAACAAAAACATTTTTATTTAAATACTATAATATTAATTAAGTATTAACTACTAACTCAAATATATTTATTAAATTAATTTTATAATAACCTCTAGTTTTTAAACATTTTATATTTCCAACACTAGAAACCTAAAAACTTTACATTTTCACATACTTTTTCGGTAAAAAACATAAAAGCTTTGTATATTTAGAAACTTTTTTATACTTAAACGCATATTAAAAGGAAGTAGAATAAATTCTCTTCCTTAAATAAATTACTATC
>DOEC01000033.1 GCA_003524085.1 Bacillota bacterium
ATTCCGCCTGTAAGGGCTGCCATTATTTTTACATTTTCTTTTTTCAATTTATTCACCTCTTGTAATTATTATATCACTTTTTTGATAAATTATTACGACATATTGTGTAAATACTGTAAATTATTTATTTTTGTTTTTTATATAATTATTTAGTGTAATCTTTCTTTTGAAAATTTTTTCTTCTTCATTTATGTTGTTGTTTGGGTTAATTATTCTTAAACCATTTTCTAAGGCATCATAATAACCAAACGGAATTATATAGTCATTTTTTATATCGTAAAATAGTCCTTCAATGTTGTACTCAATACTTTTTAGTAAGTCGTTTGTATTCCAAATGTCTACTACTACACTGTTATTATATATTTTATATCCACCTAGTTTGTTTATTTTATATTTTAAATTATTTTTTTCTATAAATGTTTTTATTATTTCATCAGTATCACTTAAAACTACGAAGTCTAAATCTTTTGGAGTGGTAAGTAGTTCTATGTCTCTTAAGGCTCCACCTATTAGGAAAATCGGGGCAATATTAGATATTTCTATTGCAAGTGGAAAGTTTTCAATTATGTATTTTCTAACTTTTTCTTTGTAAAGATAATTCATTTTATCACTTTCCTTTGATTTATTATTTTATCACTTGTATTTAATAATTGCAATTTGTTTATAATAATATTGACTTTTATATTTAATTAAGTTATATTTTTACTAGAAGAGGTGGTAAAATGTTTAGAAAAGCAATTTTGATAATTCATGGTTTTGGTGGTGGAGTGTATGATGAAGAATATTTATCTACTGAACTAGAATTTATTAATGGGTATGACGTGTTTACTTTTACTTTGCCAGGACATGATACAATGCCTGGAAAATATACCAGGGCAGACTGGATTAGGTGTAGCTCTGAGCACTTAGAAAATTTAATTAATCATGGATATAAAACTATCTATATAATAGGCCATTCTATGGGCGGGGTGATTGCAACATACTTAGCTAGTAAGTATAAAGAAGTTAAGAAGTTAGTATTAGCTGCACCTGCATTTCATTATTTAAAATTTAAAGATAATAAGCCTGATATAATTAAGAGTTTAAAGTTTAGTCCTGAAGTAATTAAGGAATATAAAGCAGATGTCATATTAAATAGAATGTTTTTGCTTCCTAAGCATGCGTTAAGGGAGTTTATGAATTTGATTAGTGAAAACTATGATACTCCTAAAAGTGTTAAAGTTCCGACTTTGATAATTATAGGAAGTAAAGATAATATAGTACCTTTTAGTAGTGCTAAGTATGTTTATGAAAACTTGTTAACTAAGAAGAAAGAACTTCTTTTAGTTAAAGGAATTAACCATGATATTTTTAGGAGTGAGAGAAAAGAAGAAGTAACAAGTGAGATTATAGAGTTTTTAAGTAAGGGAGTTAATACTGAAGTAAAAAGAGAGATTTAACTATTCTTTTGTGCCTATACATTATTTTCTGTTTTTCATAAAATAAAATGGAAGGAGTTTATAATTAATGGATAGGTTAATTCAAGTTGAACCTGTTATTTTAGCACTTTTTGCTACTTTGATTACATGGATGTTTACTCTAATGGGAGCCGGCGTTGTTATATTTTTTAAGAGGGTTAAAGATATAGTGATGGACCTTTGTTTAGCATTTGCAAGTGGTGTAATGCTTAGTGCAAGCTATTATAGTTTGTTAGCCCCTGGTATAGAGCAAGCAGAAAGTTTGAATCAAACACCTTGGTTAATTTCATCGTTAGGTTTTTTAAGCGGGGCAATATTTTTGTGTCTAAGTGATTTATTTGTTAAAAAGATAACTAAAAATAATGAAAAAAATACAAATAAAAAAAGAAGTATCTTATTAATTGTTTCGATTACGTTACATAATATACCAGAGGGACTTGCTGTTGGCGTTTTGTTTGGAAGTTTAGCATATAACATGAATACAACTCTTTTAGCTAGTGCGTTTTTATTTGCTTTAGGTATAGCTGTTCAGAATTTTCCAGAGGGAGCAGCAGTTAGTTTGCCTTTAAGAAGAGACGGATACTCTAGAGCGCGTTCGTTCTTTTATGGACAGTTATCTGGTTTAGTTGAGCCAATTAGCGGAGTAATAGGAGCGCTTCTTGTTATTAAAATCAAACTAATATTACCATTTTTCCTTTGTTTTGCAGCTGGAGCCATGGTGTATGTAGTCGTTAAAGAGTTAATTCCAGAGTGCTTGATGAATAAACGTAAAAATTTAGTAACACTTTTAGTGCTAATAGGATTCACAATTATGATGGTTTTGGATGTAGCTTTAGGATAAAGTAAAATTATATATTTTGTATAAATTACCATGTAAAATGGTATTTTTTTTAGACATATTTTTAAAACATATGATATAATTATATAGATAGAGTATTAGTAGGAGGTGTGTTATGAAAAAAATAATCTTTTTAGCTATAACTATATTTGTAAGTTTTTTCATGGTTAGCAAAGTAAATGCACTTAGTGGATACACTACTAATACATATGTTGGATATAGAGAAGGACCTGGTACGAATTATAAAAGATTAGGACAAATTAATGAAAAGAATACAGTGTTAGATCTAGTGAGTGATGAGTTATACAATAAAGAAGATAAAGATTGTAGTGGTGGATGGTATAAGATTAGAATTAATAATGCTGAAGTTTATATGTGTGGGTTATATGTGTCAATAGGTGAAGTGACTGGGGGAGAAGACGTGTCATACAACACAGATACGTTTGAAGCTAGAATAAATGGTGTTAATATTAAAGTAATGAAAAGTAATAGTTATAATTCTAGTTTAATTACGACACTTTTACCTGGGACTAATGTTACAATTATAGGAGATAAGATAAGTGGCAGTGGATGTAGTGAAGGATTTTATAAAATAAAATATAATAAGAATAGTATAGGGTATGTGTGTTCTAAGTTTGTTCTTAAAAAGAGTGAAATGGTAGATACGGATACAGAATATGCTAAGTATTTGAGTGAACTAGGGTTTCCTGAAAGTTATATTCCATATTTAACTAAGTTACATAAGTTACATCCAACATGGACTTTTAAACCAATTATAACAAATTTGCATTGGAGTGAAGTAGTAAATGGAGTAACAAGTAAAACTAATTTAATAAACTATGCAAATGATTTATATAGAGTGAATGATGATGATTCGGTTGATGGAAGTGGATGGTATAGAGCTAAACCTGAAGTGACAGCGTTTTATTTAGATCCAAGAAACTTTTTAAGTGAAAAGTTTGTGTTTATGTTTGAAAGTTTAAAATATAATTATGGAAGTGATAATAAAGATACTTTAAATAAAGATAGTGAAATAACTAAGAAATATTATAATACAATAAGTAGTGTATTTAGTGGGTCATTTTTGAATACCGATGAATATAAGTATATGTTTATTGGAGCGGGATTTACACATAACGTGAGTCCAGTTCATTTAGCAACACGTGCACATGGAGAAGGTGCTACAAATGAAAAATACGTTGCAGTAAGTGGAACGTATAGTGAATTATATAATGGACTTAATTTAAAAGGGTACTATAATTTTTATAATATTAAAGCTTTTAAAACAGCAGGATGGCCAAATCCAGTATTAAACGGGTTAAAGTATGCGTGTGGTAGTAAATGTGGTGGAGATGAGCATTATTATAAGCCATGGGATACTAGAGAAAAAGCAATTTATGGTGGAGCACAAATCATAGCAGAAGGGTATATAGCAGATGGTCAACATACACAGTATTTGCAAAGATTTAATGTTGATCCAGCTTATAATACAAGTGCGACATTGTATACTCATTCATATCAAACTAACGTCTTAGCTCCTGCAAGTGAAGGAGCGGATGCGTATATTGCATATAAAGAAATGAAATTACTTGATGAGCCTTTCTTATTTGATATTCCAGTGTTTTTAAATATGCCTGAAGTGGTAAGTTTACCAACTAATGTAAGTAAAATTAATACAATTGAAAGTATTAGTATTAATGGGAAGAAAGTAAGTAATTTTGATAAAGATATACTAGAATTTAATGTTTATGTTAATAAGAGTGATAAAGAATATAATTTAAATGTAGTATTAAGTGACTCTTCTAGTAAAGTGGAAGGGACAGGTAAGTTAGATTTGCCTAGTGATAAGACTATTCATGAAATTAAGGTAACTAGTGAAAATGGAGATGTTAGAATTTATAAGTTAACTATTATTAAAGTTAGTGATACTACAAGTATTAGTGATATAATAAGTAATTTGAGTGTTAAAGTAAGTGGAAGTGTAATATATAATATTAGTCCTAATACTAATGCTGGTACACTTATAAATAGTATTAATAAGTATAGTGCTGGTACAACTGTTACAATTAATGAAAGTAATGGTGTTGGAGTAGGAAGTGGTAGTACTTTAAAAACTGGGCAAACAATTAAGATGATTACTCCATCTGGTGAAAGTAAGAGTTTTGTAATAAGCATCATAGGAGACGTGAGTGGAGACGGAGAAGTAACAATACTTGACTTGTTAAAAGTACAGAAACACTTACTTGGTTCATCTAAATTAAGTAGTGAATATTTAATAAGTGGAGATACTAATGGGGACGCGGAAGTAACAATATTAGATTTACTTAGAGTACAAAAATATATATTAAAATCTATAACATTTTAAGGAGAGTGAAAATTATGAAGGGAATATTTAAAAAAATAATACTTGCTATAATAGTGAGTTTTATGGGAGTATTAAGTTTGAGTGCAGCGAGTGCTAATATTAGAGTTAGTACTAGTAAGAGTAGTCCGATTGTGGGCAACCAAATTACTGTAACGGTTAGTGTAAGTAGCAGTAGTGCACTAGGAAGTTGGGAGTATAGTCTGAGTTATGATAGTTCTAAATTAAAATTAATGAGTGGAGACACGCATATAGTTGATTATGCATCTAACTCTAGTACAAAGAGAGCAAGTTACAAGTATACATTTAAAGTGATTGCAAGAGGAAGTAGTAGTGTAAGTATTAGTAGTTATAATGGGTATGCATTTGATGAAAGTAAGTTGTCTATTAGTGCTGGTAGTGTTAGGATTAATGCAATTACTCAGGAAGAGTTAGAAGCTAGTTATAGTAAAAATAATAATCTTAAGAGTTTAGAAGTTCTTGGGTATACTTTAGAAAGTGAATTTAATAAAGATACTTTAGAGTATGTAGTAAGTGTACCTAGTGATGTTACTAAAATTACAATTAACGGGAGTGTTGAAGATAATACCGCAAGCGCAACAGGACTTGGAGAGTTTGAGGTAAGTGAAGGGGAAAACAAGTTTGAAATTAAAGTAACAGCGCAAAATGGAAGTACTAAAACTTATACAGTAAAGGTAAACGTGGAAGACAAAAATCCTATTGAAGTGGTAATTGATAATGAAAAGTATACTGTTGTTAAAAGAGTCAGTACATTAGTCTCTCCTTCTACTTATGAAGAAGTTAAAGAAACTATCAATGGTATAGAAGTTCCTGCTTTTAAAAGTAGTATTACTAATTATGTTTTAGTTGGTTTAAAAAATAGTAGTGGAGAAGCTAAATTATATGTATTTGATAAAATGAATGATACTTATACATTATATAGAGAGATTAAAACTAGTGGTATTACTTTATTTCCTAAAGAAAGTAAGAAAGAATTAAAAGGGTTTGTTAAAGAGACTATTACATTAAATGAAGAAAAAATTAATGCATATAGATATAAAAATAGTAAAGACTTTTATGTAGTGTATGGAGTGAATATAGAAAATAATGTGGAAGGCTTTTATCAGTTAGATACAACTAATAATTCTTTTGTTAAATATGATGAAACTATTATAAATGATTTGAATAAGCGAGTAGATAATTATTTACTTATTATAATAGTTTTAGGAGTGGAGACTTTAATTCTTTTAATGGTGCTTATTCTTAATATGATTAGAAAGAGTAGAAGAAAAAAGAAAGTAAAGAAAATTATGTTAGATAAAATGAATGAAAAAGATAAGAAAGTTAATAATAAAGAAGAAAGTGAAGAAAATATTGATAATGAAGAAAAGAAATGATATAATTTTTTAGAACTATAATGAGGTGTGTATAAATGAAAAACAGTATTGTTTATAAAATAATAAGTTATATAGTTTTAGTTATGCTTTTGATTAGCTTAGGCTTTCTTATTTATAATATGTCTTTACTTGGTAAAATTGAAACATTTTACAGGGTTATGGTAAGTTTAGTACTCACTCTTATAAGTATTACTTTAGGGTATAGTTTAGTTGAGGGTGCAAAATATAATAAGGTTAAAAAGATTATTATTTCTAGTGTTATTAGTTTGGTACTAAGTGTTATATTGTTTATAGTATCTAGTCTTATTTATAAAGCTTATAAAGAATTAGATAGTATGAATAAGGATGAACTAACATATACTACTATAATGCTTTCTAAGAGTGAAGTTAAGCTTGATTTGATTAACGGGAAAAAAATTGGTATAGTAAATGATAAGGAAGACATAAGTAACTATATTTTGCCTATGGAAGTAATAGATAAAAATAATTTAAAGGTTAATAATGAAATAGTAGAATATAGTGACTTAGTTACTTTAATGAATGCGCTTATAAATGATGAAGTTGACTTTATATTTATATCAAATGATTATAAAGCAAAGTTTGCTTTAGTAGAAGGATATACTGAAGATACTAAACTTTATGAAATAACTGTTTATAAAAAGAATTACCAAAAAGCTCATGTTGAAAAAGAGACTATTAGTGATAAGACAGAAGTGACTAAGCCTTTTACAATACTACTTTTAGGTATTGATAGTGAAGGGCAAGGTATAAAAGAAGCAAGTTCATTTAATGGAGATACTATTATGCTTGTTAGTTTTGATCCAGTTACTTTAAATGCTACGATATTTAGTATTCCAAGAGATACTTATGTTAAAATGGCTTGTGGTGGTAGATTAAATAAGATAAACGCAGCTAGCTGGGGTGGAACATCATGTATGGTTAAAACTGTTCAAGATTTAACAGGTATAAATGTTGATTATTACGCTAAGATTAATTTTAAAGGTGTTGTTGATTTAGTCAATGTTTTAGGTGGAGTTACAGTAAATGTGCCAATTAGTTTTTGTGAACAAAATAGTAATAGAGAGTTTGGAGACGCTTTAATATGCTTAGAGCCTGGAGTACAGAAACTAGATGGAGAGCAAGCTTTAGCATTTGCAAGACATAGGCATTCTTTGCCACTTGGAGATTTTCAAAGAGCACAGCATCAACAAATGATAGTGGAAGCCATGATACAAAGTATGAAAAGTGTTAGAAGTGTGAATGACTTTTATTCTATATTGAATGCAATAAGTAATAATATAGATACTAATATGAGTACTAATGAGATGTTATCGTTTTATAATGTAGCTAAAAACTTGTTAATTAAAAGTGGCGATGTTAATTTAAATATTACTAAGACTTATTTAACTGGGTATGATTTGTATGTTTATAATGGTAGTGGTAAAACTTATACTTTCCAATATTATAAACAGAGTTTAGCTGATATAGTCAAGGCTATGAATATTACACTAGGTAAAGAAAAAAAGGAAGAAATTAAAGATTTTACTTTTGATTTGAATGAGCCTTATGAAAAAAAAGTAATTGGTAAAACATATTATAATGAAACGAGAAAGCAAGTAGTGCCTGACTTTACTTTAATGAGTGTAAGTGAAGCAAAGAGTTGGGGAAATAATAATGGAATAACAATAAACGTTAATGAGACTACTAGTGAAAGTGAAGAATATACTGACGGGCAAATAACAAGTCAGAGTGTTCATGATGGCGTTTTAACTGAAGAAGCGGGTAGTAGTATTACAGTAACAGTTATTAAAAAAATTAGTCAAAGTGAAGACATTAGTAATGATACAAGTGAAGAAGAAACGGAGTAGAGATACTTCGTTTTTTACAAAAGTGTTAAAAATGGATGGTAAAAAGTTTACAAAAGTGTTAAAAATGGGGTATAAAAACAATGCAAAAGTGTTAAAAATTGCGTATAAAAACTTTACAAAAGTGCAAAAATGAGTTAAAATATTAGTGTAAGGAGTGAAGAATATGCTAGTTAGAAAGGTTGAGAATACGCTTATAGAGAAGTTAACTAACTATGATAGAATAGTTATGGTTGAAGGAGCAAGACAAATTGGTAAAACATATATAATTAGATATGTTGGAAAAAAGTTATTTAAAAACTTTATAGAAATTAACTTGTTAGATGACTTAAATGGAGAAAAGATTTTTGAAAATGTTACTACAGTTGATAAATTTTATATGCAAGTGAGTGCTATGTATGGAAACTTGTTAGATAAAAAAGAGAATACTTTAATATTTTTAGATGAAATACAGGCTTATCCGCATTTGATAACTATGCTTAAGTTTTTAAAAGATGATGATAAGTACACTTATATTACAAGTGGTTCTTTACTTGGAGTTACATTAAATGAATGTGTTTCAGTTCCTATGGGATATGTTAGTACTGTTAAGATGTATCCTTTAGATTTTGAAGAGTTTCTACTTGCTAATGGTGTTAAAGATAATGTTATATCAGATATGAAAAATAAATATGAAAATAATGAAGCAATAGATATTGGGTTACATAAAATTATTATGAACTATTTTAAAAAGTATTTGATAGTTGGTGGACTACCACAAGCAGTTAATACATTTTTAATTAATGGTAATGTTAGTAAAGTTAGAGATGTACAAAGAGAAATTCAAAATTATTATAAGATAGATGCATCACAATATGACTTAGAAAACAAACTTAAAATTAGAAGAATATATGATTTAATTCCATCTTATTTGGAAAATAAGAAAAAGAGAGTAGTTATTAAAGATATAGATGATAAGAAGAAAAGGACAAGTGACTATAAAGAAGAGTTTGATTATTTAATTAATTCTGGAATTTCTTTGGAAGTTAAAGCTATTAGTAATCCAGTGTATCCTATAATTACTTCTATAAATAGCAATTTACTTAAACTATATTACAATGATGTTGGACTTATAACTTATACATATTTTGAGAAGAATATAAATGCAATCATGAATGATAATTTAAGTGTTAATTTAGGTAATGTATATGAAACTGTGGTTGCAACCGAATTAAAAAGTCATATTGGAAATTTGTTTTACTATGACAATAGAGTTAAAGGAGAAGTAGATTTTTTAGTAAATGATTATAAAAATTTAAGTGTCTTGCCAATTGAAGTTAAGTCTGGAAAAGATTATAAAGTTCACAATAGTTTAAGTAAGTTTATGATAAATTACAATATTAAAAAGGGTATAGTTTTATCTAATGAAAGAGAAGTTATGATAGAAAATAATGTAGTTTATATGCCTATATATTATGCTATGTTTATTAATAATGAAAATGAAGATGTGAAATTATAAATTAAGGGTTTAAAATAACTTGAAAAAATGGTACAATTAATGCTGAAGGAAGTTGATTATATGAATTTTGTAGTAAATGGACATAATGTTTTTTTGATAGTACTAGCTACTTTTGCTGCTAGTGTGGTGTTTACTTATTTATCAAAGTTGGTTGCAGTTCACACAGGTATATTAGATGTGCCAAATGCAAGAAGCGCACATACTAAGCCAACACCGCTACTTGGTGGAATAGGTATATTTTTAGGTTTCTTGTTTGGATTTATGTTGTTTGGAAACCATAATGCTTTAATGATATCTATTCTAATTGCATCTTTTTTGATTTTGATTTTAGGAATATTTGATGATATTAAGCCAATTCCGGCTAAATATAAATTTATTGTGCATATATTAGTTGCATGTATAATCGTATTTTATGGAGGGTTAAAGCTTACAAATGCAACCATGTTTTCTTTTAAAGTAGACTTTGGTTTTATGGCTAGTCCAGTGACTATTTTAATTATAGTTAGTATAATAAATGCGATTAATTTAATAGATGGACTAGATGGATTATGTGCGGGTATCTCGTCAATATACTTCTTAACTATTGGAGTAATTGCGCTTATTCTTAATCAATTAGGTGGTCTAGACATAATATTGTCTTTCATTATGTTAGGAGCAACTTTAGGTTTCTTGGTGTTTAATTTTCCACCTGCTAAGATATTTATGGGAGATACTGGAAGTACTTTCTTAGGCCTTATGATAAGTGTTATTATGCTACTTGGGTTTAAGACAGTTACTTTAACATCACTACTAATTCCAGCAGTATTACTAGTTTTACCAATAATGGATACTTTATTTGCAATAATTAGACGTACTATAAATGGAAAACCTATTGGTAGTCCCGATAAGGAACATATACATCATCAACTTTTGAAAAGACTTAGTACAAGAAAGACTATTCTTACTATATATGGAGTAGATTTAATATTTAGTGTTGTTACTGTATTTTATGCAATTGGATATAAAGATGAAATGGTAATATTCTATATTTTGCTTGTGTTTATACTTTTATTCTTAGTGTTTAAAACTAATGTAATATTTACAAATAAGGAGAAAAAATGAAAATTTGTATATTAGGTAGTGGAGCATATGGACTTGCTCTTGCAAGTAGATTTATAAAGAATAATAATGAGGTTGTTTGTTATAGCAATAATCAAAATGAAATAGATGGGTTAGTTAGTACTAGAATTAGTGATAAATTACCTAGTTATAACATAGACGAGAGAATAGAATTTACTACTGATATCAAAAGAGCAGTTAGTAATTCAAATCTTGTTGTTATAGCTGTGCCTGCAAAGTTTGCGAGTTCTGTAACTAAAGAGTTTAGTAATTATTTAACAAAGGATATGCATATTTTAATAGCAACTAAGGGTATAGAAAATGATACTTGTTTGTTTTTAAATGATGTGGTTGAGAAGAATTTGAATACTAATAAAATAGCTGTTATAAGTGGGCCTACATTTGCAGTTGATATTGTTAAAGATGTACCAATTGGATTTACTCTTGCAACATTAAATTCTAGCACTAAAGAGTTAGTTAAAAAATTACTAGTGAGTGATATAACTAAGTTAAGAGATACAGCTGACTTGATTGGAGTGGAAGTATGTGGGTCAATTAAGAATGTCATGGCAATTGTTTCAGGAATGCTTGGTGGAATGGGAGTAACAGACTCAACAAGGGCACTTTTTCTTACTGAAGCTTTAAATGACATTAAAGAGTTAATTGATGCTTTAGGTGGAAACAAGAATACTATTTTAAGTTATGCAGGTTTTGGAGATATTTTAATGACTTGTACTAGCTTAAATAGTAGAAATTATAATTATGGTAAAATGATAGGCGAAGGTAAGTTAGAAGAAGCTAATATATATGCAAATAATACAACTGTAGAAGGCTTATATACATTAAGGTCTATTAAAGAATTGATTAGAAGAGAAAATGTTAAAATGCCTATTATTGATTTAGTAAGTGATATAATAAGTGGTAATAAAGATAAGACAAGTATTCTTGAATTTTTAATTAAAAAGTAAAAATATCTAATTATTTAGGTATTTTTTTACATTTTAAACGAAAAATGTGGTTATTTTGTAAATTAAAATGATACACAATTTAAGAATTATACATAATTTAAATAATGTTCTTTTATTTTTGTGTGAAATCTGATAGAATATATATCATATAAAAGGTGAAGTTTATGGCAGTATTTGTAGTGTTAATTATTATTTCAAATGTTTTATTGAGTGCAGTTTATTATGTTAATAAAGTTATGCTTAACTCTAATTTTTATCAATTAACATATTATTTATTTAATGGTAAAGCAGGAAGTGGAAGTTTTAAGGTTGTGATGGATACAATAATAACTTGCATTCCTTTTGCTTTACTTTCTATTATTGTAACGGTTTTACCTATAATTTTAGTTAAACATTTTAAGTGGTTTGCTGTTAAGAAATTTATTAAAATATATGCGATCAGTTTACTTTGTTTTTGTGTGTTATTAACACTACATAGTTACCAGTTTGATGATTATGTAATAAATAAAAGTAAAAAGACTGATATTTATAAATATTATAAAGATACTAATAAAGTTAATGTGAGTTTTAAAGGTAAAAAAAGAAATTTAATTCTTGTATATTTAGAGAGTGTTGAGAGTAGTTTGATGAGTAAAGAAAATGGAGGACTCTTTAATAAATCAAGAATACCAGAATTAGAAACTCTTGCATTAGAAAATGATAACTTTTCTAATACAAATAAATTAGGTGGTGGAAAAAATTTAACAGTGAGTAGTTTTACAATGGCTAGTTTAGTAGCAAGTTCAAGTGGAACACCTCTTGATATTAAGATTTTTGGTGGATATAATGAGAAAAATAAGATTATGCCTGAAGTTAAAACACTTGGGGATATATTAAAAGAGAATGGCTATAATTTGAAAGTTATTCAAGGGACTGATATTAATTTTTCAGCGACTGACCAATATTATAAAATACATGGGGATTATGAAATAGTAGATTATAATGAGATGATTAAAAAGGGTTATGTTCCTAAAGGTTATCTTGAATGGTGGGGAATTGAAGATAAGAAGATGTTTGAGATATCTAAAAAAGAAATATTAGAAACTGCTAAAAAAGGAGTGCCATTTGCTGTTACTATGTATACAATGGATACTCATTTTAAAGATGGATATTTAGATAGCGAGTGCAATAGGGAGTTTGAAGATCAATTATCTAATGTTTATGCTTGTTCTAGTAAGCAGGTAATGGAGTTTGTTAATTGGGTTAAAGAACAAGATTTTTATAAGGATACTACTATTATATTACTAGGAGACCATTATACAATGCAAAATAGTTATTTTAATGGATATGATAATGACAAAAGAAGTATTTATAATGTGTTTATAAATAGTGATAAAAAGATATCTAATAATAAAAATAGAGTATTTACTAATTATGATATGTATCCTACAATATTGTCTAGTATAGGGGCTAGTATTGAAGATAATAAACTTGGTTTTGGAGTTGATTTATATAGCGGGAAAGAAACACTTGCTGAAAGTAAAGGACTAGAATATTTAGAGAGTGAGTTAAAGAAAACGGCTGTAAAAGAATAAAAAACACTTGATTTTCACCAGAAAATACCGTATAATGGTATTTAGAGGTGAAAATATGATAATTTCTAATAATTTTATTAAAAGTAAGTTAGGTGAATATTCTAATAAAAATAATAAAATAAGTAGACTTATTAAGGATAATAAACTATATAAAGTTGTAAATGGGTTATATGAAACTGAAAAAAATACTCCGGGTTATTTACTTGCTGGTAGTATATATGGACCTTCTTATATTTCTTTTGAGTATGCACTTCAAGAATATGGTCTTATTCCTGAAAGGGTAACTGTTATTACATGTGCTACATGTGGAAAAAAGAAAAAGAAAATATATAAAACAGATTATGGAACATTTACTTATAGAGATGTGCCAACACTTGCTTATCCAGAAGAAATACTTTTAAAAGTAGAAGGAGATTATTCGTATCAAATAGCAACACCTGAAAAAGCATTATGTGATAAGTTATATACTTTATTTCCACTTAAAAATTATAAGAATTTAGAGTTTATGCTTTTTAATGATTTAAGAATAGACGAAGAAGAATTTGAAAAATTAGATAGAGATGTAATTGATAAATTAAGTAAATTATATCATTCTACTAATATAGAACTTTTAGCTAAGTATATGAGGAGGGGAAAAAATGAACAATGTGATTAGTCAAATGTTGTCTAAGTATGAAATAAAAAATACTCATGATGAAGTTAACGCTTTAAAGGAAGTAATTCAAGAGATAGTATTAAGTGGTTTAGCTAGAGGAAATTTTTTTGAGGATGCCGCTTTTTATGGTGGTACAGCTCTTAGAATATTTTATAATTTAGATAGATTTTCTGAAGATTTAGACTTTGCTTTATTAAATAAAAATATAAATTTTCATTTATCGGAGTACTTTAATTATATTGAAAAAGAATTAAATGCTTATGGTTTAAATTTAGAAATTAAAACGAAGGAAAAAAGTGCTCATTCTAATATAACATCTGCCTTTTTAAAGGGAGATACAATTAAACATATTCTTAAATTTTTTCCTAAAGAAGAAAATACTAAATATAATAGTTTGTTAAAAGATATTAAAATTAAATTTGAAGTGGATATAAATCCACCTAAGGGTGCCACTTATGAAGATGAGTATAAATTACTTCCAAGAGCGCATGTAATAAAACTATATGATAAAGAGTCTTTATTTGCTGGTAAAATACACGCGATATTATGTAGAGGTTGGAAAAGTAGAGTTAAAGGAAGAGATTTGTTTGATTATGTGTTTTTTATTGCGAATGATATTAAAGTTAATATGAATTTACTTAAGAATAAATTATTAGAGTCAGATTATATTAAAGAAAATGCTAAGTTTAATATTGATATTTTGAAAGAAATGTTAATAAACAAATTTAATGAAATTAATTATGATGAAGCGAAAGAAGATGTTATTTCATTTGTTAAAAACAGTGATAGTTTGGATATTTGGAGTAAAGAATTCTTTATTAGCATAACTAATAAATTGGAAGAAAAGCTAAATTAAAATAGAAAATTGAATGTTAAATGTAACAAAATTGTTACATTTTTCTTTACAAGAATACCTATTTAGTGATATAATACACTAGGTTTTTAAGGAGTGAAAGAAGTATGAAATTAAGAAATGTTGCAATAATAGCACACGTTGATCATGGTAAAACTACATTAGTAGATGAATTATTAAATCAAAGTGGTACTTTTAGAGAAAATGAAACACATGATAAAAGAGTAATGGACTCAAATGATATAGAAAAAGAAAGAGGAATAACAATTTTAGCTAAAACAACTGGTGTACATTATAAAGATTATAAAATTAATATAGTTGATACTCCGGGGCATGCTGACTTTGGTGGAGAAGTTGAAAGAATAATGCATATGGTTGATGGTGTAATTTTACTAGTTGATGCTAGAGAAGGTACTATGCCTCAAACAAGATTTGTTCTAAAAAAAGCATTAGAAGCTAATTTAAAGCCAATAGTAGTTATTAATAAAGTTGATAGAGAAAATGTAAGAATTAGTGAAGTAATTGATGAAGTACTTGAGTTATTTATTGACTTAGGTGCAAGTGACGAACAAATAGATTTCCCTATAATTTATGCAAGTGCACTAAATGGCACTAGTAGTTATCTAGAAGACTTATCAACACAAAAACACACAATGGACCCAATATTTGAAACAATTATTAACACTATACCTGAACCAAAGGGAGACGCGAGCGCTCCATTACAATTTCAACCAGCACTTTTAGACTATAACGATTATGTTGGAAGAATTGGTGTAGGTACTATTGCTAATGGCACAGTTAAAACTGGACAAATGGTTTCATGTGTAAGATTAGATGGTAGCATTAAACAATTTAGAATACAAAAATTATTTGGTTTTACTGGAATAAAAAGAGAAGAAATAGAAAGTGCTTCAGCTGGAGAAATAGTTGGTATATCTGGACTTCCTGACATATCTGTAGGAGAAACAGTTTGTGAAATAGGAAAGGAAGAAGCTCTTCCTGTTCTTAGAATAGAAGAACCTACTTTAAAAATGACATTTGGAGTTAATACTAGTCCTTTCTCTGGTAAAGAAGGTAAACTATTAACTGCTAGAAAAATTGAAGAAAGATTAATGAAAGAACTAGAAAAAGATGTATCTCTAAGAGTGGAACAAAAAGATGCTGAAAACTGGATAGTAAGTGGACGTGGAGAGTTACACTTATCAATATTAATTGAAAATATGAGAAGAGAAGGTTTTGAACTTCAAGTATCAAAGCCAGAAGTAATTGTAAAAGAAATAGATGGAGTTCAATGTGAGCCATACGAAGAAGTTTTAATAGAAGCACCTACTGATACAGTTGGTTCAGTAATAGAAAGTTTGGCAAGTCGTGATGGTCAAATGATTAACATGAAATCTTTTGAAACTAATACTAAGCTTGAATACTTAGTGCCATCTAGAGGTTTAATTGGTTTTGTTAACGAATTCTTAATTTTAACTAAAGGTTACGGAATAATAAATCATACATTTAAAGAATATGGACCGGTTAATCCTAACCCAGTTGGAGAAAGAAAACTTGGTGTACTTGTATCTATGGAAAACGGGAAAGCTACTGCATATGGTTTAGGTGCTTTAGAAGACCGTGGTATTATGTTTATTGAACCAGGTACAGAAGTATATGAAGGTATGATAGTTGGAGAAAACAATAGAGATAACGATTTAGCAGTAAATGTAACAAAGGCTAAAAACTTAACTAATACAAGAAGTGCTAGTAAAGACCATACTGTTGTACTTAAAAGACCTAGACAATTAACTCTAGAAATAGCATTAGACTACATTAATACTGATGAACTTGTAGAAGTTACTCCAAAAAGTTTTAGATTAAGAAAGAAAATATTAAATACTGAACTTAGAAAAAAAGAAGATGCTAAAAAACAAAAGTAGGTAATTATGAAAACTAATTATGATAAAGTATTAGAAGACACAATTAACGAGTTAAAAGGGCGTAAGCCTTCTATACTTTTACACTCTTGCTGTGCACCGTGTTCTACTGCTGTAATAACAAGACTAAAAGATTATTTTGATGTAACAATATTTTACTATAACCCAAATATTGAACCATTAGAAGAATACTTAAAAAGAAAAGAAGAACAAAAAAGAATAGTTAGTGAGTTTGGTATTAAGTTTTTAGACTGTGACTATGAAAATGAAAAGTTTAAAAGTATGTCAAAAGGACTAGAAGACTTACCTGAGGGTGGTTATAGATGCCATAAATGTTATGAACTAAGATTAACTAAAACAGCACTTACTGCAAAAGAAAACAACTTTCTATATTTCGGTACTACTTTAACAGTAAGTCCATATAAAAATAGTCAAGTGTTAAATGCTATTGGAAAGGATATAGAAGAATTAATAAAAGTAAAATTCTTATATTCAGACTTTAAGAAAAAAGAAGGATATAAATTATCAATAGAGTTATCTAAAAAATATAACTTATATAGACAAAACTATTGTGGATGTATATATAGTAAAAAACAAAGTGAGCAAAACTAGGCTTACTTTGTTTTTGTATATTATAAATATGTATCTTTCATCTTGCAAATACGTATTACTTGCAGAATAAATTTACTTTTGTGTTTTACAAGTACTTATTTATTGTTAATATTTGTCATATTTTGTCAAATTTAGTAAAAACTACCTTGTATAAATAAAGAAAATCTTATATAATAAATTATAGTAGGTGGATGATATGAAAGAGAAAAAACAAAGGGGAGTAATTTATTTAATAGCTAAGACTATTTCTTGGTGTGTTATGGCTATTTTGTGTTTAATTGGTGCATTTTTATTGTCATATATTGCGATTAATAAAATAGCGCAAGCTAAGGGACAAAGGCAACCACTTGGTTTATATACTATTATAAGTCCTAGTATGACACCTGATATAGCAGTTTATGATGTTGTGTTTGTGGCTAAAATAGACCCAGAAGATATTCAAATAAATGATGTTATATCATATTACAGTACTAATTCATTCTTTGGTTCAACTCCAATAACACACAGAGTTGTTGAAAAGCACGTTACTAATAATGGTATAGTATTTAGAACTAAGGGAGATGCTAACCCTGTTATGGATAATGAGATGATAGACCAAAGTCAAGTTATAGGTAAAGTTAGATTTGTAATACCACAACTAGGAAGAGTACAATTCTTCTTAGCTAGTAAGTTTGGTTGGTTTACTGTAATACTTATTCCTGCGGTGGGTGTAATAATCTATGATATTATGAAATTATTAAAACTAATTAAAGTAAGAAATAGAATGCAAGAATTAGAAGAAGAACAAGAAGATGATTTACCAACTAGAAGAAGAAAAGAAGAAATGAAAGAAAAGCCTAAACCTAAAAAGGTAGACCTAAGAAAATAAATTAACGCACGATATGCGTTTTTTTCTTGACTTTTTGTAACAAATAATATACAATATAGAGCCAATAAGGGGGACAATATGGTTGACTATATTGATAAAAAAATAATTTCTTTAGTTGTAGAAATAATATTTATGTCATTTATTCTTGTTCTAACATATATAATATGGGGTAAAATTGATTTATCTAAATATTCTACTATAGCAAGTAGATATGCTAATAATGGAGAAGGACTAGAAGTTATATTAAAAGAAAATGAAAGTGATGTTACTTTAAAAGTTAGTAATAGTGATGTTAAAGAAAAAGAATATGTTTTATATCTAGGGGTAAAAGATAGTTATAACTTAAATAAAAAAGACTTAAAAATAAAATATTTAGATAGATTAACTTATTTAGAAAATTTAGACAATTATAAAACTAATAATATTACTTATTATATATTAGATAATAATATTATCAATAAAGAAGAAACTAAAGAATATAGTATAACATTATATAATAATGTAGAAATATCTTTTAATATTCAAGAAATGTAGTAAAAAACATTTCTTTTTTGTATATACCTACTTGATTAAATAAAAAAAATATTTTATAATAATTATATTAGAAGATAATAAGTTGGTGATATAAATGGGACTAAAAGGTATGATTAATAGAGAAATTAAAATAACTATTGGTGTTGTAGCTATAGTTAGTTTGATTTTTATTGCAATGAGTTATGCAATTTTTAAAGTGGATACTACAGGAAGTACTGATACAATTAAGTTTGGAGATATTTCTTTAGCTTTTTGTAAAGATAGTACGTGTGATAGTACTATAAGTGATATAGGTAATGTAATAGGAACTGAAAAAGATGCTAATGGGAATACTGTTTATAGTAAGATATATCCAGTAAGTGACCCATCTACAGCAAGTGATTGGAATAATTTAAAGCCTTACATATTTACATTAACTAATGATGGAGATATTCCATTATATGTAAGTTTATATTTAGAAAAAGACCCAACTGCAGGTACTATAGTATCTGATGGGGTAGAGTATAGTGAGTTTGTAAGTGATGATGAAGTTAAAATAGCTATTGGAGAAGGAACTAGTATTCCTACTATAAGTTTATATAGTGCTAAAGTTGATGCTGATGGTAACCATAAAATAGCTTCAAATATATTAATAAACGTTGGAGAAAAGAAGACATTTAAATTATATGCTTGGCTTAAGAGTGACGCGACTAACGCTAGTCAAGGAAAATACTTTGTAACACAAATAAGTGCTAGAGGGGAATACTTTCCTAGTGGAAGTAGTAGTGATGTTGATAGTAATTTAAAAACTATTGAGTTAGATTTAAAAGACGCTACTGCTGACAAGAATGTAAAACAAGTTTTAAAGGGAGAAGATGTAGAATTTATAGTAACACCAACTAATACATCTAAAACTTTAAGTGATTTAACAATTAGTTGTACTAATGATGTAACACCAACTGTATCAGGAAGTACACTTAAATTTAGTAATGTTCAAAAAGGAACTATATGTAGTGTTTATGATGCTAGTAAGGGTGAGTCATTAGCAACATTATATGATAAACTGCTTGCTGATAAAACAACACGTCCAG
>DOEC01000001.1 GCA_003524085.1 Bacillota bacterium
ACAAGTGGAGGAGATGGCTCAGCAAGCGCACCATACACAATAGAAGAAACTTCGAGTGGATGCTAAACTGTGGGTCTGAGATCCCATTAACTTAACTGTGTCTAACGATTAATTTACTTATAAGTAATCTAAAGGTTAAATGATAGTTTATATAATATGATATTAAGAAAAAAACGGAGATAGAAGTCCGCCTTTAGGCGGACGCGCCTATCTTCGTTTTAAACATCTAAGAGTTTTTCTATTGTGGTAATTATCTTGTAAAGCATGACTGATATTATTAAGAGTATTATTATTCCACTCATAACTAGGTTTAAGTTGAATACTTGACTTCCATAAAGTATTAGGTAACCTAAGCCTGCTTTACTTGTTAGGAATTCTCCCATTATTACACCTATAAGGCATAGTCCTATATTTATTTTACAGCTATTTATTATTATTTTATAGTTGCTTGGTATTACTACATATTTTAGTATGTCTTTATCTGTAGCTTTAAAACTTTTAAGTAGTTTTATTCTATTTGTGTTAGTACTTTTAAAGCCTATGCTAATTGACTGAATGCTTACAATTATACTTATTAGAATAGCCATTAGTATTATACTTTTATAGTTAGCCCCTACCCATATTATTAGAAGTGGTCCTAAAGCTACTTTAGGTAAACTATTTATTACTGTTAGATATGGGTCTATTATTTTGTCTAATGTAGGACTTTTATATATTAGTATACTTAAAGTTAAACTTATTATTAGGGTTATAATAAAAGCAATTAGTGTTTCTGATAAGGTTATAAATATATGGTATATTAGATTATCTTTTATAAATAGATTTATTATAGTTACTACTATTTTACTAGGAGAACTTGTTATGAATGAGTTTATTATCTCATATTTAGCTAATACTTCCCAAACTAGTAAGAAAAATAATGCTAGGCATATTTGGGATAGTTTAATAATTAGTTTGTTCTTTCGGTAAGATCTTAGGAATTTTTTTCTACTATCACTCATCTATATCCCTCCATAGTAAGTCTAGGTATTCGTTAAATATACTAGTTTTTCTTCTTTCTAAAGGAGACAAGTTTTTGTCAAAGTTTAAGTTATAAATATTCTTTACTTTAGTTGGTCTTTTACTCATTACTATAACTTTTGAACTTATGCTTAGAGCTTCTGATAAGTCATGAGTTACCATAATTGTAGTTATTCCTTCTTTTTTTAGTATGTTATATACGTCTACACTGACTTTTAGTCTGTTTTGGTAGTCAAGTGCACTAAAGGGTTCGTCTAATAGTACTAAGTTTGGTTTTGTTGCAATTGTTCTTATTAAGGCTACTCTTTGTTTCATACCACCACTTAAGTCTGTTACTTTTTTGTACATGAAGTCTTTTAATCCATATTTTGTAAGCAAGCCCTTAACGTAGTTAATGTTTTCAGTTGTTAGTTTTTTTTGTATTTTTAAACCGAGTAATGCATTATCAAGAACGTTAAGCCAAGGAAATAAGGTATCGTCTTGGAGCATATAGCTTGTTGTTGTGCCACTTTTAAATTTAACTAAGCCAGTGTAATCGTTGTCTAGTCCTGCAATTATGTTTAGTATGGTACTTTTTCCACAACCACTTGAGCCTACTAATGAGACAAACTCCCCTTCATATACAGTAAATGATGTATCACTTACTGCTAGTGTTTCGTTTGATATACTGTTATATGTTTTGTGTAAGTGTTTAATTTTTAGTATTTCATTCATTATAAACCAAGTCGTTATAATTAACAGTACTTTTTAACATTCCATTGTATTCCATTAAATCAAGTAAATTATTAAATGCGCGTTCAGTGATAACTGTACTTTCCCACCAACTGTCAGCGTTTTTGTATCTTTCTACAACACTTACTAAGTCTTCAAAACTAGTACTTGTAAATTCGCTTTTTATAACTTCTGCAATTTTAGTTGCATCGTTATTTTTTACAAAGTCTAAACCTTTTTGAATACCTTTAGTAAATTTTTTAATTGTATCTTTATTATTTTCTATGTAACTTTTTTTAGCATGGAATACTGTATAGGGAAGTTCTCCACTCATAAGTCCGATGCTTGAAAGTACACATCCATAACCTTCTTTTTCTAAAGCTAATGCGTTTGGTTCAAACAAGTTAACAAAGTCTCCTTGTTTTCCAATATATGCTCCACTTAGGTTTGCAAAGTCTACTGATAAGTCAACGTTAACATCTTTAATATTTATATTGTTTTTGTGTAGAGCATACAAGAATACCATTGATGGCATACCCCCAGAACGGCCAGCTAAGACTTTTTTTCCTTTTAATATATCAACATTAAAATTATCTTTGTACTTGCAGTCTCCAAATAAGAATTGTCCATCTCTTTTTGTAAGAGAAGAGAAACTTTTTAGATAGTCTTTAGCATTATTTTGGTAA
Organism: Bacillota bacterium; assembly: GCA_003524085.1. Lineage (GTDB taxonomy): Bacteria > Bacillota_I > Bacilli_A > RF39 > UBA660 > CAG-628. The sequence goes on from DOEC01000001.1 coordinate 2,418, forward strand.
ACATAAATAGTTGCTTCAAGACCAGACAAACCAATATCTGTGTCTCCACTTAATACTGCACTTGCTACTTTGTCAGCCCCACTTGTTAGAGTTTTAGTAACTTCTAAACCTTCAAAGTAGTTATTATTAAGCGCTACATAGAATGGTGCATAAAAAACACTATGGGTAACTTCTGCAACTTTAACTTTAACAACATCTTCTTCTTTGTTAAATTTATAATATATTCCTGTAAAACCTAAAATAGCTAAAATAAAAATACTTATAACATAATAGTATATTTTTTTCATATAACCTCACTTTCAATTATAGTATATGGGTTAAATGGTTATGTGTGACTTTATAACATAATGTCGGGTAAATTATTGAAAATAACCCGACATTGTGTTATAATTGACATGGTGGTTGGAATGATTTATAATTATAGTGAACTCTTGAAAAAGAAGAGTAGAAAAGAGATAGAAACTTTAGTTTTAAATAAAAAACTTTATAAATTGGAAACTGGAATTTATTCTGATACATTAGTTGGAGACGATTTAGTTGTTTATTCTAAAAAATATAAGAGTTCTATTGTTACTATGGAAAGTGCTTTTTATTATTATGATTTGACTGATGTTGTACCTACTGTTACTACTTTGGCTACTTTGAGTAATGCAAGAAAGATTAAAAATAGAAATGTTAAACAGTATTATGTGCCTAAAGGAAGATTTGAAAGTGGAAAAGTACTTGAAAGGGTTAAAGATGGAAGTTTTTATATTTATGACAAAGAGAGACTTTTAGTTGAGCTTGTTAGAAATAAAAATAAAATGTCTTTAGAGTATTATAAAGAAATAATTCGTAATTATAGGGCTATTAGTGATAAACTAAATTTTAGAAAGGTTGATAAGTATTTAAAGTTATATAAAAATGAAGATAATCTATCTAATATTATATGGAATGAGGTGTTATAGTTGTTAAATTTTGAAAAACTTATAGAAAAGTATACTGAACTTGGTTATCAGTATAAAACGGCAAGTTCTTTGGCAGGACAGGATGTATTTATTTATAAACTTTTTAAGAGCAAGTATAAAGATAATATTACTCTTAAAGGTGGAATTATAATGCATAGTATTTCTAAAGATAAGAGACGAACTACTAGAGATATAGATTTAGATTTTATTAAATATTCTTTAGAAGATGATAGAATTAGAGAATTTATTGGAAGTTTATGTAGTGGTGAAGACGGAGTGAATATTTCTATTAAAGGTAATATAATACCTTTGAAACATCAAGATTATAATGGTAAAAGAGTTTATGTTGAACTTAAGGATTTCTTTGGGAATGTTTTAGAAACTAAAATTGATATAGGTGTTCATAAAAATTTTAATTTAATTCAAGAGGAGTATTATTTTGATTTAAAATCTTCAAATGAAAAAGTGAAATTGTTAATTAATTCTAAAGAACAAATAATAGTTGAAAAAGTTTTATCTTTACTGCGGTTTGGAAAACAAACTACTAGATATAAAGATGTGTTTGATATTTATTATTTAATAAGTTATTCTATTGATGTTAAAAAAGTTGTTAAATATTTTGAATGTTATGTATTCAATAATGAGAATTTTGAAGAAAAAAATATGAAAGATGTAAGTGATAGTTTAAGAGAAATATTATATAGTAAAAGAATTTATACTAACTTAAAATTAAAGGAGTATAATTGGTTAAATATATCTGTGGATGTTATAATTAAGAAATTAATTAATTTTTTTGAAAGTATATAACTAAAAAAGTTCTGTTCATTTAGTTAAATCTATGGTAAAATGGTTTTAGAGAGTGATGGCAATGAGATGTTTAATAACAGGTGGCTCTAGTGGGATTGGACTAGAGATGGCTAAGTATTTGAGTAGTTTAGGACATGAAGTTGTTCTTGTTAGTAAGGATGAAAACAAACTACTTAAGGTAAGTGAGAGTATTAAAAGGTCTAGAGTTTATGTGTGTGATTTAACTTATGATAGTGAAGTTAAGAAATTATGTGAGTATATTTTAAGAGAAAAGTTTGAAGTGGTTATTAATTGTGCTGGGTTTGGCGCTTTTGGAAGTTACGACGAGGTAAGCTTAGATAGAGAAATGGATATGGTTAAAGTTAATGTAACTAGTCTGCATAAAATTACTAAGACTTGCTTAAAATATATGGAAGAGTGTAGTAATGCCTATATTCTAAACGTTGCTAGTATCGCTGGTTTACTTCCTGGTGGACCACTACTAAATACATACTATGCTACTAAAAGTTATGTAAGAAGCTATACTCTAGGCATATATGAGGAGTTAAGACGTAAAAAAAGTAGAGTTAATGTGTCATGCTTGTGTCCAGGGCCAGTTAAAACTAACTTTAATAATGTTGCAGGTGGACACTTTAGTATTAGAAGTAAAACACCAGAGTATGTAAGTAAGTATGCTATTGATATGATGTTTAAGAAGAAATTAGTAATACTTCCTGGGTTAGATGTTAAACTTGGTTCTTTTTTTGGAAGAGTTTTACCTAGTAAATTAGTACTTAGAGTATTATATAAAGTAGAACATAAGAAAAGAGGTTAGAGTAATGAATAGAAGAGATGGAATTAGAGTAAAAAATTTAGACGCAATGCATGTATTAATGCCTTATATTAAGCCTAATAGATGTGATAGTGATGTGTTTATTAATCAGTTACTTGATGTAACAGAATTAGTTAAGTATATGGATAACTTAAAAAAGAAAGAGAAAGATATTACATATTTTCATTTATTTATGACACTTATTGCTAAGACAATTTATAATAAACCTTTGTTAAATAGATTTGTTGTAAATAAGAGATTTTATGATAGAAAAGATGTTAGTATTGCTTTTACAGCTAAAGTTAATTATGAAGATAAAGCTAAAGAGATTTTGTCTGTTATTAAGATAGAAGAAAATGATAATTTATTTTCAATTAAAGAGAAGACTTTGAAGGCTGTAGAAAACGTTAGAAATGCAAAGGAAAGTGGAACTAATAACAGTATGAACATTATAGCTAAGTTACCTGGTTTTATATTAAGTCCAGTAGTTGGGATTATTAAATGGATGGACAGGCATGATTTACTTCCAAAGAGTTTAATTGATGATAACTTGTATTACAGCACTTGTATTGTAAGTAATTTGGGAAGTATTAAGAGTGGAGCAATATATCATAATTTGACTGATTTTGGAACAAGTAGTATACTTGCGACTATTGGTGAAATAAAGGAACAGTACGTTTTAATAGATGGTAAACAAGAAAAGAGATACCTTTGTGAATTTGGTATTAATATAGATGAAAGAATAGCAGATGGAGTTTATTTTGTTAAGGCTGTTAAGTTAATGCAAGATATTCTTAATAAGCCAGAAAGTCTAGAGGAGAACGTAAATGAAAAGATTAGAGAAACAACAAAACTTAAGTATTAGTAAACCATGGGTTAAGTATTATGATGAGTGGACACCAAAGAGTTTTGATTATCCAGAAAAGATGCTATGGGAGTTTGTTAAAGAGAGTGCTGAAAAGAACCCTAATAATATGGCTTATGAGTATTATGGGTCTAATGCTACATTTAAAAAGTTAATGAAAGAGATAGAAGAATGTGCTAGGAGTTTAAAGAGTATTGGGGTTAAAAAAGACGATATAGTTACAGTGTGTTCTCCTAATATCCCACAAGCAGTAGTTTTGTTTTACGCGATTAATATGATAGGTGCAGTTAGTAATATGATACATCCTTTGAGTGCTGAAAAAGAGATAGAAAATTATTTGTGTTTATCTAAAAGTAAGTATGTTTTTTGTATAGATATTACTTTGGATAAGTTATTAAATGTGATAAAGAATACTAGTGTAGAATTAGTTGTTGTTTTGTCTGCTGCAGATAAGATGAGTACAATTACAAAATATGCTTATAAGCTTACACAGGGTAGAAAGATTAAGGTAGACTATAATAATGAGTATTTACTTAGTTGGAGTAGTTTTATTGATTTTGGATACTTATATGATGGAGAATATAAGGTTAAGAGAAAGACTACTGATAGAGCAGTAATTTTATATAGTGGTGGAACAACAGGTAAACCTAAGGGGATAGTAATTAGTAATAGAAACTTTAATGCTGCGACTATGCAAACTGGTACTATGATAACTCCAGTAAAAGATGGGGACACCGTTTTAACAATTATGCCAATATTTCATGCATTTGGGCTTGATGTGTGCATACATACACCTTTAACTTATGGGGTTACTTGTATACTTATTCCTGTGTTTAATTATAAAACGTTTGGTAGGTTAATTAAGCAATATAAACCTAATTATATAGTGGGAGTGCCAGCATTATTACAAACTATGATTAATGATGCTAGCTTACAAAATGAAGATATGTCTTTTGTTAAATGTATTATTACAGGAGGAGATGTTGTTAGTGCTGAGTTAAAGACTAAAGTTGATAAGTTTATGAGGGAAAGAGGGTCTAGTGCGACTGTTAGACCAGGATACGGGTTAACTGAAGGGTCTGGTGCTAGTAGCTTTTTACCTGATAAACATCAGAAATTAGGTTCAACTGGTATACCTTGTCAAGATTGCACATATAAGATAGTTGATATTGAAACTAATAAGGAAGTTCCAGCAAATACTGTGGGGGAAATTCTTATAAGTGGACCTAATGTAATGCTAGGGTATTTGAATGATCCAGAAGAGACTAAGAAAGTTTTAGAAAAAGATAAAGACAATGTAGTGTGGCTTCATACTGGAGATATGGGTAAGATGGATGAAGACGGGTTTGTTTATTTTGATGGTAGACTTAAGAGAATTATTATTTCTAGTGGGTATAATTTGTATCCTAATCATATTGAGAGTGTTATTATGAAACATCCTATGGTAGAAGAAGTTTGTGTTATAGGAGTAGATCATCCTTATAAGTCTCAAGTTGCTAAAGCTTTTGTAGTATTAAAGAGTGAGGCAAGAGAAGACACTGTTAGAAGAGAGATTAAAAAACTATGTTTAGAGTATCTTGCTAAGTATAGTCAGCCTTATCAAATAGAGTTTAGAAGTAGTTTACCTAGAACTAATTTGGGTAAAATTGATTATAAACAATTAGAACGTGAAGAAAAAGAAAAGAAGTAAGTCTTTCATTTCAAGTGAAAGATTTTTCTTTTGTGTGTAAAATCTTTCAGTAGAAAAAACTAAGGAGCGGTTGCTCCTTAATTTTAGCTTTATTCAATATCAATAAGTTTTTTGTTGTCTTTCTTAGGGGATTCTGGAACTATTACTCTTAATGTTCCATCTTTAAATTCAGCTTTGATATCTTCATGATTTACATCGCCAATATAGAATTCTCTTTTGAATGAACCAGAATATCTTTCTCTTTTAATGTAGTGTTTATCTTTGTCTTCATGTTTTTCACTCTTGTGAGCAGATATTGTAAGATATCCATCTTCAACTTCAATTTTAACATCTTTTTTGTCAAATCCTGGGATATCCATTACGATGTTGTATTTACCTTCTTTCTCATAAATATCACAATTCATGTTCATAACTTTTTTTTCTGGTTCAAAATCATTAAAGAAATCATCTAAATAAAATCTTCCTGGTAATAAACTCATAATATCATCTCCTTACAATTATCATTATACTACCTTTATTAGCACTTGTCAATAGTGAGTGCTAAATATTTTTAAAATATTCACATTAAATAGTATATACAGTGTTTTAAAAAATATATTGGTAGATTTAGGAAGTATTATTGTGGGTGTTTAGAAAATAATATAAGTAGGAGAGTGATAAAATGAAAGAAGTACCTAATATAATTAGTACTAAAGATTTAAGTTATATTAAAGATATGCTTAGCTGGAATTTAGTTATGGCTAAGAAGAGTAAAGAGTATTTAAAGTTAGTAGGTGATAAAGATGTAAAAGAACTTTTAAAGAAAGTTAATGAAGTACATAAGAGTCACTATGAAATGCTATTGGAAATTATAAGTTAGGAGGAATTATGAGTAAGATAGGAAATGAGAAAGTAGAAGTTAGTAGTACTAAAGAAATGAATGATTTAGATATTTTAAATGATATAATGCAGAGTGAAAAGAATAATAGTAATAATTATAGTATTGCAATAGATGAGATGAGTAATAAAGTTTTATATAAAAAAATATTTAAGATATTTAAGGAAACTAAGGCTTTAGCAAGAGAGTTATATGATTTAGCTTTTGTTAAAGGATGGTATACTTTAGAAACTGCAGATGAAACTAAAATTAAGAAAGAGTATGATAATGCAAAGAACTTATATAAAGAATTATAAGTTCTTTTTAGTTGTGTAAGTTATTGTATTTATCTTCCATTGAGCCTATGCCTTGTTTTAAATTGTTAAATACGTTTTTCATTTGGTCTGGGTATATTTCTTTTAGTACATTTCTTAATGTTTCAATATTGTATTTAATTGGATCGTAAGAATTTTTTACTTCTTCACTATTGGTGTTCATAATAGGTCCATGAACTCGTCTTTCAATTAGTGCTTGAGCTGCAGCGTTTGTGATTAAGATTTGACTTATTAACATTAACCAGTTACCAACTACGTTTTGTTCGTTTGCTGTTAAATCATCTATTAATAAATATCCTATTAGAATACATATTGCACTTGATATTTTTGGATTAAGAGTAAATAAGTCGTCCATATATTTCACCATTTTCTTATAAAATTTTATTGTGTTCGCTTTTCTTTTATTACTTAATTTGGTATAATTATAAAGAAGGAGTGAATTATAATGGAATTAAAAGGAAGTAAAACAGAAAAAAATTTAATGACTGCTTTTGCAGGAGAAAGTCAAGCTAGAAATAAGTATACATTCTATGCAAGTAAAGCTAAAAAGGAAGGATATGAGCAAATAGCAGCAATATTTGAAGAGACTGCTAATAATGAGAAAGAACATGCTAAGTTATGGTTTAAGGCATTACATGACGGGAGTGTTCCTAGTACCTTAGAAAACTTAAAAGATGCTGCTAATGGAGAAAACTATGAGTGGACTGATATGTATAAAGAGTTTAGTGAAACTGCTAAAGAAGAAGGATTTCTTGATATCGCTGAACTATTTAGAATGGTAGGAGATATTGAAAAAGAGCATGAAGAAAGATATTTAAAACTTATTAGTAGAGTAGAAGACAATATGGTTTTTGAAAGTGAAGAAGAAACTATTTGGATTTGCAGAAATTGTGGACATGTTTATAGGAGTAAAGAAGCTTTAGAAGTGTGTCCAGTATGTAAGCATGGAAAGGCTTATCAAGAAAGAAGAGCAACTAATTATTAATTGCTCTTCTTCTTTTATTTTCTTACTTTGATTATATCATCTTTAGTTAAGATTATAATAGAGATAAATCTTTTGATATTGATAAAAATAAAACTAAATGTTATAATTATATTAGAAAGGAAAATGTTAGTGAAAAAGAAAATCTTTATTTTTATTTATCTGTTGACCTGCTCTTTATTTTTTACTCTTAAAATCTCTGCTGTAACATTAGGCAACGTATATGGGCACAAAATGACTGGTGGTATCGGGAATGTTTCTATTTATATTGATAATAAAACACATCCCTATGCAACATATTATCAACGTTTAATTAAAAATGCTGTTACTAATTGGGATAATACTGGTTTTGGCTTAAACAAATTTGAATATGTATACGTTAGTTCTAGCAATGGGTCTAAAATTGATATATATAATCGTTATGGTTCTTATTTTGGAAATGATTCTTCTAATGTGTTGGCAAGCACTTCTTTTTATAATTCTTCTGAAATTAAAGTTGATCAACACTATTATGATTGGTATTCAGCAACTATAAATCTTAATGATGATGTTTTATCTCTTGACACTGTTAGTAATGCTGCAGCCACTGGCACTTTTGCTCATGAAATTGGACACGCGTTTGGTCTTGCACATAACAATTCAATTCCGAATAGTATAATGTGTCCGACAGGTGCTGGAAGAACTGTCAATACTATTCAATTAATTGATCATAACACTTTAAATAGTTTATATTAATAAGAAAGGAATTTATTTATGAAAAAAATTTTAATAATTGGTTTAATGTTGGTAATTTTAACTGGATGTAACAATAAAAAGGAACTTAATACTAATATAAAAAATAATAATGAAAACTCTATAATTAATGAAGAAATTATAGAAGATAATATATTGACAGTACATAGTGAAGCTGATACATTTTTGGATTTTTCTGATAATTCAGTTATTTTTAATTCAGTAAAATATGTTGCTCTTGTTAAAATAGAAGAAGTGGCAGGAAGTGATAATTATAGTTATGTTACTAATCAATATGTTTTACCTTATACTTATGGTAAGATGAAAATTCTAAAAGTTTTTAAGGGTGATTTAGAAATAAACAAAGTAGTTGATTTTTATCGTTTAGGTGCTACTATGGAATTTGATAAATATTATGAAGGTTTAACAGATAGTGAAAAAGATAAAATTAATAAACTTAATGAAGGAAGAAAAGTTAAATATAAATATGTGGATTCATATACAGGAAAAAAGGTTCAAATTGAAAAAGATAAATTTTATTTAGTTTATTTAACAGATGAAAAATCTTATAAAAATGAAGAAAATTCTTATGCTATTATTGGTTTTGAATATGGTTTAAGAAAAGTAAAAACTGATAATGATAATTTAGTAACTACTGAAAGTTTTAAAGATTTAGATGTTTTAAATAATGAGACTGGAGAATATGAAAAATTATCAAGTGTTGTTAATAAAAATAGTTATTAAAAAATAAAAGGAGTGATGTTATTTTCACTTCTTTTATCTTCTTACTTTAATTATATCTTCTTTAGTAATGTGACCGACTAGTAAGCTTGATTTGTCGTCATGTAGTTTAAAATTGTCTTTTACTTTTTCTTCATTAAAGTTTGCATAACAATACTTGCAGAAATGTGGGCATGAGTTATAAACACCTATATCAACCATTTCTACACAGTTACATTTTTGTTCTTTTCTAGCAGTCCAGTTTTTGTATTTTTTACCAGTTAAGATATAAGCTAGTTCATGACTTAAACATTCTCCTTTAGTAAAACCATATTCTGTTAAGTCTCTATTTTCAAAACATGTTTGTACTGTTAGGTTGTTTTCTTTTGCAGATTTGCTAAAATTTTCTCCGATTAGTTTATAGTCGTTTTCTGTGAACTCTCTAAAGTTTAGGATTTTTTCGTTTTTTCTTACATTTTGGTAGTTATCAATAAATGATACTATTATTTTTTCTACGTGTCCGTTTAATAATTTACAGAGTTTATCAAATGCTTTTATATGATATTCTATAGTATATTTTTCACTTATGAATATTGGGTCATACCTAATATATGTAAATTCTTTTCCAATTATTTTAGATACCTCTATGACGTCACTAATAAGTTTGGTTTTATCTTTTACGTTTGGTTCAATATCTATTTTATATGGTGTAATAGTTGTGTGAAATATTATAGGTTTTTTGATACCTTTTAAATAGGGTATAATTGGTCTTGGGTTTTTAGTACAAAATACAATTAAGTCTACATCATTAAAGTATATTCTACTAATGCTTATTGGGTAAAATGGGTTTCTTACATCTACAAAACCTTCTTTATATCTATTTATGAATCACTTTGTATAAAAAGCTACTATATCGGTTCTTCCACTTACATTTAATATCACGACTGTTAACCTCTTTTGTCGCAGAGAGTAAAGAAAAAACTATTCCGAAGAATAGTTAATATTTAAAAATGGCGCCTGTTGCAGGACTCGAACCTGCGACCTAACGGTTAACAGCCGTGCGCTCTACCGACTGAGCTAAACAGGCATCACATGTATATAATTCTACATCAATATATGTTATTTGTCAAATGAAAATGTTAAATTTTTTAAAAAATTTTAATTTTACTATTATTTTGGGCTTTTTTTTGGTACAATAATAGTGGTGAATGAGTATGAACGAAGAATTTGAAGTATTAAATTTTGAAGAACCTAAAAAGTTTAGTGTACTTGATACTTATGGAGAAAATTTAAAAACTAAGTTTTATTTGACAGACCCAGCTATTGGTAGAGATAAAGAAATAAAAGAAACTTTATTAATTTTGTTAACACCTGAAAAAAGCGCGATGCTTGTTGGTAAGCCTGGTATTGGTAAAACTGCAATAGTTGAAGGTGTAGGTTATAGAATGCAAAAGGGCGAAGTACCTGATGCTTTAAAAAATTATGATTTAATTAAAATTAATATATCTAGTTTATTAGGTAACGTAAGTAGTGATGGTGTAAATGAGAATAAACTACAAATTCTTGTTGATGAGTTAAAACAAAGAGAGAATATTATATTATTTATAGATGAAGTGCATTTACTTGTAAGTAGAAATACAAGTAATTTGAATGTTGACTTTGCTAATATGCTTAAACCTGGACTTGATAGGGGTACTATTAAAATGATAGGTGCGACTACTACTGAAGAGTACGAAAGTTATATTTTAAGAGATAGAGCATTTTTAAGAAGATTTCAGAAAGTTGATGTAATGGAACCAACTATTGAAGATACTGTTAAAATACTTATGGGAACATATCCTAAACTTGAAAAACAAAGTGGTGTTACTATTCCATATAGTGAGTATACTAAAGAAAAGATATTTAGGTTTATGGTAGAGTATACAGACGAATATAAAAGAATTTATGAAATAGGGAATAGATATCCTGATATAGCTTTAGCGCTTTTAGGTAATGCTTTTAGTAATGCTGTGTTTGAAAATAAGAATACTCTTAATATAAAGAATGTGTATGATGCGATTAAAAATACTAAAAGTGTATATGAAGATGCTAAAAGAAAAGGACTAGTTGAGTTTAAAAACGAGTTTAAAGATATCATAAAAGAAGAAAATGTAGTGTTAGATTAACATATTTATCATAATATGTTAATTTTTTTAAAGAAATTTTTTTGACTGATTTTAAAATTGAGTGGAGTTTTGTTAAAAAAGGGTATAGGTTTTAGCAAAAACATGGGTTAATTTTAAAAATCTGCAAATTTGACATACATAAACTTATATGTTAGACTACAAAACAAGGAACGCTTACATTGGGTGACTGCCTTTTCACCTTGGCTCCTTTCAGGGGAAGGTCAAGGTGAGGGGGTGATAATGTGGTAAGAGACATAATTGGTGTCCTTATCAAGGGGATTATCTTTTTCTTACAGCGACGTAAGAAAAAAAGACACCTATCTTTAGTAATAAAGATAGATGTAAGATCATAAAAAGGCTTACATTCAATCAATGAACGTTCCTTTCATTAATAGTATATTATATTTTTATAATTTATGCAAGTAATTTTACGCGAAAAGCTTATTAAAAAATTTTTTTTATAAAATCATAAAGATGTTTTTAATAGTCTTTTTTTACATTTTAAAAAAAAGACTTACATTCAATCAATGAACGTTCCTTTCAATTAATAGTATATCATATAATTATTCAAGACATTTATTTGTTTGTTTTTAAATGTCAAAAACTTTAAATTATGAAAGAGTTTTATTTTTTTTAAAGAAATTTTTTTAACAGATTTTGAAAATTGAGTGGGGTTTTGTTAAAAAAGGGTATAGGTTTTAGCATAAAACATGGGTTAATTTTAAAAATCTGCAAATTTGACAAACTCTTTAAAACTTGGTAAAGTGAGTTTGGAGGTGAAAAATGAAAGGAGAAGGTTATATGAAAAAAAGTGTTAAAGACTGTATACGTGGTGCTATAGAATTAGATGCTGAGATCTTATATTTTAGTCCAATAGACATTTTGAAAGAATTTGAAAGTGGCAACCCTTTTAAACTTTGGAAAAAGATTAAACATGATTTAAACTTATATGGAAATGTTAAAAAGAGAAAACTACTATGTTTTGATAATCAAGTGAGATATACTGAAACAGTTGATTTGAAAGACGCGATTAGAATTGTTATGGTACTTAATTCAGCTAAGGCTATGTTTATGAGAGAGTTTTTACTGGATGTACTAATTAATGAAATGCGTTATATTTACAAGAAAGCAAAAGAAAATCCAAATACATTTGTTAATATTTCTAGAAATGGAAGAAAAAATGAATACTGTAGAAGTTAGAAATGTAAGTAAAAAGTTAGGAGATAATAATATATTTGAAAATGTTAGCTTTAACTTAGAGAAAGGTAAAATATATGGTTTAGTAGGTGCGAACGGAAGTGGAAAGAGTACTCTTCTAAAGATAATAATGAGTTTATATAAGACTAAAGGAAGAGTTTTGATAAATGGTTTTGATGTAAGAAAAAACTTTAGTGAAGCTCTTTCTAAAGTTAGTGGAATAGTAGATAATGTATCTTTGTATGACTTTTTAACTGCTAAAGAAAATCTTAGATATTTTGCATATTTATATGATGTAGATTATTCTAAAGTTAAAGAAATACTTGAGTTATTAAAGTTTGATATAAATGATAAGAGAATAGTAAAACACTTTAGTTTAGGAATGAAACAAAAATTAGGACTTGGTGTGAGCTTACTAAAAGACTCAGATGTTCTTATATTAGATGAGCCTACTAATGGGTTAGATCCTAAAGGGATAATGGAGTTAAGGCAATTATTAAAGAGCATGAAAGATAAAACTATAATAGTGTCTAGTCATATGATTAGTGAAATTGAAAAACTTACTACTGATATATTATTTATTAATAATAAGAGTATTACTAAAATAGAAAGTAATACTAGGCATAGGGAGTTTAAACTAGGAAACTATGATTTAGCTAAGGATATTTTGCCTGAGAGTATGAATATGAGTGATGAAGAAGTTAGTGTTTATGTTAAAAAACTAGCTGATAAGAATGTTCCTATCTACGCAGTTAATGAAAGTAGTGGACTAGAAGATATGTTAATTGATTTAATGGAGGATAAATGATTAACTTAATTAAGGCTGACTTATATAAAGAAACTAGAAAGAAGAGTTTAATCTATTTAATTTTAGTTGTATCTATTTTTACTGTTGTTTATTTGTATATTTGTAGTAAGAGCTTGGGTTCTAGTGATAATTTTAGTCCTATGTTAAGTGAAAAAGAGTATTCTAGTATTAATGGGAAAGGAGATTATCAAGAGTATTTAGGTAAGTTTAAAGACTATGAAAAGAGTAGTTTAGTAAATAGTGAAATTGATAGTGAGACAGTTTATAGTAAGACTAGACAGATAGTTATTAATAGCATGCCTTTATATTATTTAATTGGTGTAGTCTTAGTGTTTATGGCTTATCAAAGTTTAAGTTATGATTATCAACATGGTACTTTAAAATATGTGTTTTTAGCTAAAGAAGGAAGAATGAAAGTTTTTATTTCTAAATTTGTATCCCTACTTATAATTTTAATTGCTTTTGTTTCTTTAGTTAATGTTTTAAATATAGTGTGTTCAAGTATTTTTGGAGATAAGAGTGTACTTTATTTGACTAAGACTATTTATTATAATAAGAAATTTATTGATATGTCTTTAGTGTATTACATATTTATAAAAAGTGTTATATATATGTTGCCTATAGTTTTTATGATATTATTAACACTTCTTTTGACAATTTTATTTAAGGGCAATACTATTAGTTTAGTTATTAACATGATAGTGTATTTGTTATCAACAACTTTAATGGGAAATTTACTTAAATTTGGAATTACTTTTGTTTATAAGTTACCAATATGTTATATTGATTTGACTTATTTTGAAAATAACGTGTATCTTTTAAATAATGCTATTTATAATAGTGATATTACTTTGAATAATGGGTTTATTATATTAAGTTTTTATAGTATTATATTCTTTGTTTTAAGTGTTAGATTATTTAAGAAAGATGTATAAAAATAACTGCTAAACTTTTCACCTCGTTTAGCAGTTTTAAATTACATTCCTTTACTTTTGTAGTAATCTAATAGTTCTTTAAATCTATTATAGTGAACTACTTCTCGTTGTCTTAGAAAACTAAGTGGTGCGAGCAAGTCAGGGTCATTAGTTAAATCCATTAAGTTTTCATAAGTTTTTCTTGCTTTTTCTTCGGCAGCTAAGTCTTCTGTTAAATCAACTATAGCATCTCCACTTGAAGCAATATATGCAGCAGTGAAAGGCATACCATTAGCGCCACTTGGGAATACTCCTTTGTTGTGTGTTGTGTAGTAATCATTTAAGCCAGCACTTTTTATTTCTTCAATACTAGCGCCTCGCATAAGTTGATACATCATAGAAGATATCATTTCGCAGTGACCAATTTCTTCACAACCAATATCTGAAAGTAGTGTTCTTCCTTTTTCATCAGGCATAGTAAATCTTTGACAAAGATATCTTAAGCAAGCGCCAAGTTCCCCGTTTGGACCACCTAACTGATCTGCAAGAAGTTTTGCCATTTTAAGATCTTTTTTCTTTATATTAATAGGATATTCAAGCATCTTTTCATATTTAAACATTACTTATTACCTCCATTCATCCATGGACACATTACATTATTCCACAAGTATTCATTATACATATTAGAACTTTTTACACAAAGTGGACCATATTTCTTTTCATAAGTTTCTTTTACACTATTTAACTCATTAATAGAGTTTTTAAAAATTTTAAATACTTCTAAATCATTAGGATATATATCTAAATAAAGATTTAAATCTATTACTCTAAAAGTTAATTCTTGAATTTTTAAAAGTAAACTATCTTTTTCTCCTTTTACTACTACTTTATAAATATAATTTTTATAAGGAATATATTCGTTTTTAAAACTGTTTCCTTTGTTTAATGACTCGCTTAAACTATATAAAGAATTATCTTTTCTAAAGTTATTAACATTAACATTAATAGTGTCTACTTTAAAATCATTGTCAAATTTTTTAACTGTGTTATCCATATCAACATAGTTATATTCGTTATCCACACTTACATTTTCCTTGTCAATATCACTATAGTTAAAAGCATTCTCTCTTTCATCATAATACATGACATTTCCCCCTTCATTAGATATCTTATGTTTTTAACTATACTTAGTAAGGGCTTATAACTAAAAAAATTTGTAAAGTTTATAAACTTAGTATTGATTATTTAAAAAGCTATGATACAATTAAAGAGGTGATAGATTTATGAATTACAAAATTATTTCAAATAGCGACATGGATACCATTGAGCTTGCTCAAAATATTGAAAGTGAAAAGTTTCCTAATATGGTTATATGTATGGAAGGAGACTTAGGTAGTGGTAAAACACTTTTTACTAAGGCTTTTGCTAAATCTATGGGAATAAGTGAAAATATTACTTCTCCTACATTTAATATTATTAAAGAATATGACGGGGAAGAAGGTTATAAGTTATATCATATGGATGTTTATAGATTAAGTGAAAGTAAAGAAGATATAGGTATTAGTGAATACTTTAATAAAGGTGGAGTAACTATTATTGAATGGGCTGATTTGATTAGTGATATTTTACCTAAAGATAGGTTAGATATTAGAATTAAAATAGTTGATGAAAATAAAAGAGTTTTTTATATTACACCTCATGGGGAAGAGTATGAAGATTTATGTGAGAGAGTTTTGTAAACTCTTTTATTTTTTTATTAAATGTGGTAAAATATAGGGCGAAAGAAGTTGATTTTATGTATACGTTGTTTATTGATACGCATGATGAATTGATTACTGTTAGTTTAGTTAATGAGAGTAATGTTTTTACTAAAGAACAAGCTAGTTTTCATAAGCATGCAGTTTATTTAGTACCTATGATTAGGAGTATATTAAGTGAAAACAATTTAACAGTAAAAGATATAAAGAATATAGTTTGTATAAATGGACCTGGTAGTTTTACGGGATTAAGAATAGGACTTACTGTGGGTAAGACTCTTGCTTATACATTAAATGTTTCAATTTATTTGATGTCTAGTTTGGAAGCTTATTTAGTGAGTGGTGAAAAAAGTGATAATAACATTGCTGTTATAGAGGATACTAAAGGGTATTATATAAGAGGAAATAATATAGAAGAACAATACGTTACAGATATGAGTAAATATGAAAAGTATAACATAGTACCAAAGGTGTTAGATGTTAGAAAAGTGGTAAGTGAAGCATTAAAGAAAAATAGTGTTAATGCACATCTAGTTAGAGCTAATTATGTTAAAGAAATTGAGGTAAATAAGCGTGATTAGTGAAAGTACTATAGGGTATTATAAATATAGAGTATCTTATATGATAGATGAAGTGAGTGTTAGTTTTATAGATATAGAAGTAGTAATGGAAGACATTAATATAATTGATGTTTTTACTAAAGAAGAATATAGAAGAAAAGGATATTCTAGGAAGTTATTTAATTATATATTTGATAAATATAAGGATAAGAGATTTATGTTAGAAGTGAGAACTAAAAATAGTATAGCGATTAGTTTATATGAAAGCTTGGGATTTAAAGTTATTCACACACGTTTAAAGTATTATAAAGATGATGACGCGTACATTATGGAAAGGAAGTAATTATGAAGGATGTATATATTTTAGCAATTGAAAGCTCATGTGATGAGACAAGCGCTAGTATTGTTAAGAATGGGAAAGAAGATATAGCTACTACAATTAATACACAGATAGATACACATAAATTATATGGTGGAGTAGTACCTGAGGTTGCTAGTAGGTTACACTTAGAAAATATTACTTTAGTAATAGATGAGACACTTAAAAAAGCAAATATGAAAGTAGAAGACATGGACGCGATAGCAGTTACTTATGCACCAGGGCTATTAGGAAGTTTGCTAGTGGGATTAGAAGCTGCTAAAACACTTAGTTTAGTTTATAATAAACCATTTATTAAAGTTAATCATATGATGGGACATATACTTGCAAATAATATTAATCAAGATTTAAGTTATCCACTTATTAGTTTAGTTATAAGTGGGGGGCATACTGATTTACTTTATATGGAAAATGAAAGTAGTTTTAAGTATATAGGAAGAACATTAGATGATGCAGTTGGAGAGTGCTTTGATAAAGTTGCAAGGATACTTGATATGCCTTATCCTGGGGGACCTAATGTTGAAAGGTTAGCAAGTAATGGAAATAATACTTATCATATGCCTAAGATATTAGATGATAACACATTCAATTTTAGTTTTAGTGGGATAAAAAGTCATGTTAATAATTTAGTACATAATGCTAAACAAAGAGGAGAAACTATTGTTAAAGAAGATATAGCAAGAAGTTTTCAAGATGCAGTAATAGATGTGCTTGTTAGAAAAAGTGAGAATGCGATTAACCATTTTGGTGTTAAAAACTTTTCTATTGCTGGAGGAGTTGCGTCAAACTCACATATAAGAGAAGCTTTAACAAAGATGTGTGAAAGAAATGATGTTAAGTTGTTTATTCCAGATAAAAAGTATTGTACAGATAATGCAACTATGATAGGGGCTGCTGCGTATGTACTATATAAAAACAATGAATTTAGTGATTTAGATGTTAACGCATCAAGTCATGAAGAGTTAACTTTAGAAGAAATGTAGTTTACTTTTTGTTAAAAATGTGATATTATTAATACACATGAATTAGCTGGAAGCAAGCATGCCTCGTTCACTAATACTGACGGGCTCGTGCGGAGGCTAGTTCTTGTTTTTTGTTTAAAAACAATTTACTTTTTGTTAAAAATATGATATCATTAATACACATGAATTAGCTGGAGCGCCAATATGCCTCGTTCATTAAAATGACGGGCTCATGCGGAGGCTAGTTCTTGTTTTTTTATTCGCTTAATTTTTAGTATGTCATATAAATATTTTTTTCCATCATATGAGTTTCTAATTAGTACTATTGCTTCATAAATAATTTCTATATTTTTTTCTACAATAGAAAAAGTTATTTTATATTTGTAAAAACCATATTTAGCATCTAATATGTGTTTTTCTTTTCTGTTTTTATCAAATATTTTATCTTTTCCATTTTCTATTAATTCTTTTAAATATTTTGATAATTTATATTTAACATATTTTAATTCATAACTTGAATATTTGGTATCATGGGAATAAACAAACTCATTTGCTGTTTTCTTATCTATTAAAATATTATAAGAATTTTCTAAATTTTTATATTCAACACCTTTTTGGTCTTTAATATTATTTAATGCCTTTTTTTGAGCTTCATATATACTTAAATTATCATAATCAGTATCGTCTATTTGAAATCTATTAAAAGTACCATTTTCATTATATATTTCTCTACCTTCATTAAGAAATAAATTATAAATAATTTCTTCTAAAAATTCACAACTTATTATGTTTAACACACTTTTCACTTCCTTTTAGAAAATATTATATAATAAAAGTTTAAATAATGTAAAGTAGGTACTTGAAAAAAGTTCTTTTTTATTATAAAATATTCTATAGAAAGTAGGGATAACATGAAAGATAAATATCCAAAGAATTATTTGCTATTAATGGCAGTGAGTGTATTTTGCTTAATAGCAATAGTATTTAGTTCTTCTTATGCTTATTTTAAAGCAAGAATAGTAAATAATACTAATCCATTTGAATTAATAGGTGGAACAATAAAACTACAGTTAAATGAGAATTCTATAAGTGGAGAAAAATTACTTCCAATATTAGATAGTCAAAAAGATACAAATGCGCAGATAAAGAATTTTACTGTTAAGAGAACAGATGACTCTAATGTTGATGTTTGTTATAATGTTTATTTAGTAATTGAAAGTATTAGTGATAATATTAAGAATTCTAAATATATGAAGTATGAACTTACTAATGGGTCTAGTACAACTACTGGAAACTTTAGTACAGTTGCTTATCAAGATGGTAAAGCAATAATATTACTTGCGCAAAATAAATATTTAAGTAAAACTAATACAACGGGAGACGCTTATACATTAAAAATATGGTTAAGTTATGATGGAAGTGTAGACCAAAATAGTTTATTAGGTGGAAACTTTAGTGCCCATATATATGCTCAAGGTAATAGTGGTAATACTTGTCCTGGGTCAATTGAGACAAAGTATACTTTATATGAGAAACTATTATCAGATAAAACAACACGTCCAGATAG
>DOEC01000010.1:0-23240 GCA_003524085.1 Bacillota bacterium
TTACCTTTCATATAAATTTTTTTAAATAAGTCTATATTTTTTTCTAGTGTAACTCCATTTGTGATTATATTTATTTTAATGTTGTTACTATTAAATTTATTAGTTATTTCTTCAATATGAGATAAATCATTAACTTTAATAAATATGCTTATCATGTTTTTACTTTCGTTTCCCTTGATTATATGAGTATCTTTAGTGTTTTTAGTGTTTACTTTGCACTTGATTTCTTTAAAAACAAGTAAGTCTTTATTAAATTCAAGTCCTTGCATTCTAGAATATGACTCTTCTACATCTACTACATAACCACTTGTTCCCATTACTAAACCATCTTCTGTAAGATACCCTTCTTTACAGTCAGTACTTATTTTATCTTTGTATTCTTTTATTTCTATCATTAATGGGTCTTTACTATTCATTAGTGTTGTTACTTTGTCAGTGTAATAAAAACCAAAAACGGTTATTAATATCAGCCCTAGATATTCAAGATATTTTTTCAAAATAAACCACCTACTTAATAGTATGTGGCTTATTCATTTTTTATTATTTAATTTTAATCAACTTTTTAATTTCATTATCTACAAACTCATTACCAAACATTTTTCTTCTTTCTTTTTGCATATCTTCACCATTGTATGTATACTGTAATTCAGTATTATAATATAAAAGAAAATTAAATGATGGAAATTCAACATCTCTAATGGTTTTAATTGCAATATTTTCACCAATGAAAGTTAATTCTTTACCATCAATAATAACGCTTTGATAATTAGTTATTTCTTCTAAAATACCAGTTAATGTTTGAACAGTATTTTCTGATATAAAATCACAAACAACTAATTTACCAATGCTTTCATTTAGCCTATCAAAGTACATTTCTGACTTTCTTTTTTTAGTTTCGTCTTGTGGGCTTACAAAAGCAAAATTGCTTAAATTTGCACCTGCTGCATCAATTGACATAAAAAGACCTCCTTTTTTTATAATGGAAAATATTATACAAATTAAAATTTAACTTGTCAATAATGCAAAAACCACTTACTTTATAAGTATGTGGCTTATTCATTTTTTATTATTTAATTTTTAGTAGTTTTTTACATATTCTATCTTTTCCAGACATTTCTAAAGTGTCTTTTGTTTCAAGGTCTTTCTTATATAAGTCTACACTGTCTATAGTTTGATGTTTAGTAAATTCTCCACATCTAAAGCAATAAACATATTTAAATCCTTTTATTTTAACAAAATTTCTATTACTCTTTATTGGATAAACATATCCACATTCACTGCAAATTAAATCTTTTTCTTTCATATATCCCCCATTATTAGTTATTTTTTAGTAATTATTTCTGTTCCACCCATGTACGGTCTTAAAACTTCAGGTACAGTTATACTTCCGTCCATATTATAGTTGTTTTCTATAACTGCGATTAGTCCTCTAGGGGATGCTACTACTGTATTATTAAGTGTTGTTACGAATTTAGTACCATCTATACCTTTCATTCTTATGCCAAGACGTCTTGCTTGAGCATCTCCTAAAATACTACAGCTTCCTACTTCATAGTATTTCTGTTGTCTAGGGCTCCATGCTTCAACGTCACAACTTTTTTCTTTTAAGTCAGCTAAGTCTCCACTACAGCACTCTAGGGTTCTAACAGGAACACCCATACTTCTAAAGAATTCTACAGTATAACTCCACATCTTATTATACCAGTCCATTCCTTCTTCTTTTTTACAAAGCACTATCATTTCTTGCTTTTCAAATTGGTGTACTCTATAAATTCCTCTTTCTTCTATACCATGGGCACCTACTTCTTTTCTAAAGCATGGACTATAGCTTGTTAGAGAGATAGGTAGCTTGTCTTCATCAATGATTTGTCCTTTAAATTTACCTATCATTGAGTGTTCACTTGTACCTATTAAGTATAAGTCTTCATTTTCAATTTTGTACATCATCCCTGACATTTCTTCAAATGACATAACTCCGTTTACAACGTCACTTCTTATCATAAATGGTGGTATACAGTAAGTAAATCCTTTGTTAATCATAAAGTCTCTAGCATATGCAAGTACCGCTTCATGAAGTCTTGCAATGTCGCCCATTAAATAGTAAAAACCGTTTCCACTAGTACGTCCTGCACTTTCTTTATCAAGCCCATTTAAGTTTTCTAGTATATCTGCATGATATGGAATTTCATATGAAGGTACAACGGGCTCTCCGAAGCGTTCAATTTCTACGTTTTCAGAGTCATCTTTTCCAATTGGTACACTTTTATCTATGATGTTAGGAATTTTATACATAAGTTCTCTGATTTTTGGCTCTACGCTTTCTTCAATATTTTCTAACTCTTTAATTCTCTTTGTCATAGTGCTTACTTTATCTTTAATAAGTAAAGCTTCGTCTTTTTTTCCTTCACGCATTAATGAACCAATTTCATCACTTAATTTGTTTTTTTCGTTTCTTAATTCATCTGCTTCTTTTTTAGCTTGTCTAAATTGTACGTCTAAATCGTATACTTCGTCTACGATTGGTAACTTTTCCTCTTTAAATTTTTTTCTAATATTTTCTTTAACTAATTCTTTGTTTTCTCTTATTAATTTTATATCTATCATTTTTTTATTATCCTTTCAAATCTATATTTTTGGTTTGTAGTGTTATCTATTCTACTACTTACGTCTTCTTCACTTAGAAACATTTCTATGGGTCTTGCCCAAATGTCTTTTTGGTGTGTGTAAACTACAAGGGTACTTAAGTCTTCAGTGTGCTTGCATACACATATCACTTCAATAGTGTTTCCTTTAAAATGTCTCCATATACTTTTTGGCTCAACTGTTTCTTTTCTCATATTCCTCCTTTTAAACAAAAAAATCCTATATCTTAAGGACTACTTATAAGCGGTGCCACCTTAATTTATAGAATTATTCTATACTCTTTATACTATAACGCGTTGCCGTTTTAACCTAGATAAGTTTGATTTCGTTATGTATCAACTGTTTACTTCCACCAAACGTAAACTCTCTACTTAGTTAATAAATAACTACTAAGACTCACATAATCAGCTAACAACTAAATTATAGCACAACTTCTAAGTTATGTAAAATACTTTTTTGTAAAATAATGGCTATATTTATTAATTATTTTTCAAACATTGGACCAAGTCATATTTATATTTTTGAATTGGGCCGCCAATGGCGTCCCTTTTTGAATGAGTAGATAAAACAGTCTCATTCGTTTTAACATTCTAGTAGAGTATCCCTTTCCAAGTTCAGTTGTAAGTCTCTTAGAATACTCTTTAATAAGTCCATCTCCATACTTTGCTCTTTCTTCTCCACCCTGTGCTTCTACTAAAAGTTTTCCTACGTTATAATAGCTTTCTAAGTCTTTTTGATTACTTTTATACTCTCTTACTTTTCTTCCAATTGCATTATCTACTAAAATACTTTTTATTTCATTATAGTAATTCATTTTAAATCTCCCAAACATTCACTAACTTGTTCTTCACTTGTTATATAGTTTCTTATTATTATCCCATCATTGTTTATGTACTTAATTAACCACTTGTTATTTTCTCTTACTAAAAGTATTCCTGTTGTTTTATTGTGAAAATCTTTCTTTAAATTAGCATCAATATAATTCATATATGTTTCAATTTGACCTATATGTTCTTTTTTGAGTTCTGTTACTTTTATTTCTACTACTACATAATTCATGTCTATAACATTAAATAAAAGCACATCTATGTAATTATAGTTTGAGCCTATTTTGATTTTGTACTGACTCTTAACATAAGTATAGCCTTCGCCCAACGCTTCACAAAAACTTGTTGGGTTTTCGTCTATCCATTTCTGGACTATTTTTTCTGTTAGTTTGTCATCGACCTTCAAGTTTTGTAATACCACTGGCGATGGTACTTTATCACTAGTACTTACTAATTCATTACTTTTTAACTTTTCTTTGACTTCCACTGGAAGCCTATTATACTCATTAGACTTTATTCTAGCGCGCAACTCTCTCGTAGAAAGACATAATTTATTTGATAAATTTAAGTAATATTCTATTTCATTTACATCTTTCAATTTTAATATTTCGCATACATTTGACCATGTTATGTTTACATTTTCAAAAAGGGCCGACAGTGTCGGCCCTTTTTGAACCAACATATAAAATATTCTCATTTTTTTCAATACTCTAGTTGAATATCCTTTCCCAAGTTCAGTTGTAAGTCTTTTAGAATATTCTTTAATAAGTCCGTCCCCATACTTTGCTCTTTCTTCTCCACCTTGTGCTTCAACCAAAAGTTTCCCTACATTGTAGTAGCTTTCTAAGTCTTTTTGATTACTTTTATACTCTCTTACTTTTCTTCCAATTGCATTATCTACTAAAATACTTTTTATTTCATTATAGTAATTCATTTTAAACCTCCCAAACATTCACTAACTTGTTCTTCACTTGTTATATAGTTTCTTACCAATATTCCATCATTGTTTATATACTTAATTAACCACCTGTTATTTTCTCTTACTAAAAGTATTCCTGTTGTTTTATTGTGAAAGTCTTTCTTTAAATTAGTATCAATATAATTCATATATGTTTCAATTTGACCTATATGTTCTTTTTTGAGTTCTGTTACTTTTATTTCTACTACTACATAATTCATGTCTATAACATTAAATAAAAGCACATCTATGTAATTATAGTTTGAGCCTATTTTGATTTTGTACTGGCTCTTAACATAAGTGTATCCTTCACCTAAAGCTTCGCAAAAACTCGCTGGGTTTTCGTCTATCCATGATTGTACTATCTTTTCAGTTAGTTTACCATCAACTTTCAAGTTCTGTAATACCACTGGCGATGGTACTTTCTCACTAGTACTTACTAATTCATTGCTTTTTAACTTTTCTTTGACTTCCACTGAAAGCCTATTATACTCATTAGACTTTATTCTTAATCTTAATTCACGTTTTGTCAGACATAACTTGTTTGATAGATTTAAATAGTATTTTATTTCTTCAATATTTTTCAAATATAATATTTCGCATGTGTTAGACCATGTAGTATTTACATTTTTGAATTGGTCCGCCAATGGCGGACTTTTTTTAACAAGTTCATAAAAAGTCCTCATATATTTTAATCTAGTGACAGTATATCCTTTACCAAGTTCACTAGTAAGCCTCTTAGAATATTCTTTAATAAGTCCGTTACCATACTTAGCCCTTTCTTCTCCACCTTGTGCTTCAACTAGAAGTTTACCTATATTGTAATAGCTTTCTAAATCTTTTTGATTACTTTTATACTCTCTTACTTTCCTTCCAATTGCATTATCTATTAGAATATTCTTTATTTCATTATAATAGTTCATAACTTCACACCTTTCTAGAGATTTTTTATTACCTCTAATATATTTATTCGATAAAAATCGTGAAAAGTCTTTTTTTATTTTGAGTTTACATAGAAATTTTACGTTAATTTTGACATAAAATGTGTAAAGTTGTAATTTAGCATAAAAAAAGAAAAGCAGTTCACTTTTCTTAAATTTAGTCAATTTTTAAAGATGTTTCTAATGCAAGTTTAATCATACTATTAAAGCTTGTTTCTCTTTCTTCACTAGTAAGAGATGCACCTGTAATAAATGAGTCACTTATAGTAAGCAAGCAAGTTGCCATTTTGTTTAGGTGTTCACTATTTGTAAATAAACTAAATGACTCCATTTCAACACATTTGCAGTTGTGCTCTTTTACTATATTATCAATGCTAAAGCCTTCAGTATAAAAAGCTTCTGTTGAGTGTACTCTTCCACTTTTTAAGTTTATATTTAATTCTTTACATGTTTCTAGTACTAAATCATTTAAATGAGTATTAGATACTACAATACTTTTATTATCTTTTATAAAGTCTTTTCTATAACTACTTGTAGAATAAGACTCATCTACTAAAAATAAGTCATTAACACTTAAATCTTTCACGTAACTACCTGCACTACCTATTCTTATGATAGCTTTAACATCATAAAACTTAAATAGTTCATAACTATAAATACCCATAGAAGGAATACCCATACCGCTTGAAAATACAGTTACTTTTTTTCCTTTGTAAAAGCCAGTGTATGCAGTTTCCTTTCTAACATCATTAACAAGTACTGGGTTATCTAGAAAATTCTTTGCAATATATTCTACTCTCTTAGGGTCTCCTGGCATGATAACAACACGTGCAATACTTTCTTTTTCACTACTTATATGTGGTGTCATTCTTCTTCACTTCCTGTTTCTTCTTTATTCATTTTGAATAGTACTTCTCTTGGTTTACTACCGTTTTGTGGTCCAATTATACCTCTTTCTTCTAATAAATCTATTATTCTAGCCGCACGGTTATAACCCAAACGATATTTTCTTTGTATAAGACTAGCACTTATTTTACCAGTTCTTACTGCAAACTCAACTACCTCATTATATAATGGATCATCTTCATCCATCTTACTTGTACTTTCAAGTTCTTTTTGCTCTTCTTGTGGACTTTTATCTAAGTTGGTCATCTTTTCATCATAAACAGGTGTTCCACTTCTTTTTACAAATTCTACAACTCTATTTATTTCTTCATCACTTACAAATGAACCTTGAATTCTTATTGGACTAGGTTCTCCAGGTGGTAAAAATAGCATATCACCTTTACCAAGAAGTTTTTCTGCTCCACCCATATCAAGTATAGTTCTAGAGTCAACGTTACTTGATACCATAAAGCTTATTCTTGTAGGAATGTTTGACTTAATAAGTCCTGTTATTACATCAGTGCTAGGTCTTTGTGTTGCAACAATTAAGTGTATACCTGCAGCACGAGCAAGTTGTGTAATTCTCATTATACTTTCTTCAACTTCTTTACTAGCTACCATCATTAGGTCTGCTAACTCATCAATTATTACCAAAATAAATGGGAGTTTCTCTAGTTCTGGTTTTCTTGATTTATTTTTTTCTACATATTCATTATAACTAGCAATATTTCTTGTTCCAGTATTTGCAAACATTTCATATCTTTCTTCCATTATTAAGCAAACCTTTTGTAAAGCTACTGCTGCTTTTTTAGGGTCAGTTACTACTGGACGCATTAAGTGTGGAACTCCCTCGTAACAGTTAAGTTCTACTTTTTTAGGGTCAACTAAAATCATTTTTACTTCATCAGGTTTTGCACGCATTAAAATTGATGTTATTATATTATTTATACAAACTGATTTACCACTACCAGTAGAACCAGCAATTAACATGTGTGGAGCTTTGTTAATCTCAAAATATTGAATATTACCCATTATATCTAGTCCTAGAGGCGCTAAAAGTTTTGATGAATCTAACTTTTTAGGTATACCAGCTAATATATCTTTCATTTTAACTTCACTAGTTTTAGGGTTAGGTATTTCTATTCCTATTGTGCTCTTTCCTGGAATAGGTGCTTGTATTCTTACATCCTTTGCAGCAAGTGCTAATGCAATTTCTCTATTTATACTAAGTATCTTATTTACTTTAGTACCTGCTTTTATTTCTATTTCATATTGTGTTACAGTAGGACCTACGTGTACTTCTTTAACTCTACCCATAATTCCAAAGTCATTAAATACCTGTTCAAGTATCTTATTATTTCTAGTAATAAATTCAGTTGAGTCTACTTTACCCCTATTTTTACTACCAACTAAAAGATCTAGTGGTGGTAAAACATAAGGCTCATCATTCTTAATTTCTTTTTCTTCATAAGCTACTTCTTCTAAATGTGTCATTTGTGGTTTTTGTATAGGAAGTTCATTTATATTAGTAATTACTACTTTATTATTTTCCATACTCTCTTTATTATCTAGTTCATTTTCTCCTTCTTTTGCCATTTCTTCAATAGACTTAGGTTTCTTCTTAAATGGCTTTGTTAAAAATGCAAACACATCACTTAAAGTAATATCAAATAGCATGATTATACCAAAAACAGTAAATACAGCACACACTATAAATGTACCAGTAATATCAAATAAACTAACGAATGCTGTAGTGAGTAAGGCGCCTATAATTCCTCCACCTGTAAAACTAACCATGTTAAAATTATCAAATGTTGCCACCACATTATTAACAGTAGTTTCTATTATCTTAGCTCCACTTAAGTCATTTTCTTTTATATATTTAATATGAGCTAGAATTAGAAGAGTTATTACTAAAATGTATACACCAAGTAGTCTACTAGACATATACGTTGGACTTTTTCTCTTAATTAATATGATAAGTCCTACTAAAAGGCACATCAAAAGAAAAAGTACGTACCATGTTCCAAATAAGAACACGGCAAAACTTCTAATTAATCTTCCTATTGGGCCAAATCTACCCACGCCTAATATACCTATTAAAATTAAACCTAATCCCTCAAGTTCTTTTGTATAAGGAAATTCAGTTTTTACTTCATTTGATACTTTCTTCTTTGCCATAACTACCACTCCCTAACTTTCAAAAGCACTTATTAATTTTTTATGAATACCTGGTTCAATTCTATTAAGTGCATTTAATGTCATTTCTAAACTCTTCTTATAATCCCCATTTAAAAATTCTTTTTCTGATTTTTCTAAGGTCATATCCATTTCTTTATAGCTACTTCTATATCTATTTGCATACACTATTGCCATCTCTGCAAGACCTGCTGTTTTTGTTAACTCACTACTTAACGTATAAAGTTTAAGTACTAAGTCTCTACCAGTATCAACCCTAGTATTTAAGTCACTTATTACAATTGGTTTTTTATCTAACTCAGTTATTATCTCATTTATTCCTTCTTTAGCTTCAGATAACTCTACAAAATAATTTTTAGGTAAAACTGGAATTTTATAACTTTTTATCTTTGCTTTAGCATCTTTTAATATAGTTCTTATTTCAGTAAGTTGTTCACGAGCGCGATACTCGTCTTCTTTTAAACTTCCTAAACTCTTAATTGTGCTTTCTAATTTATCTTCTGTTTTAGCAATTCTTACACTTATTAGTTCACAATCATTACTTAGTCTACTATAAGGTATAGTTTTTGTTAAAGTTCTATCATTAATTTGTTTAAATGAATCTTTTTCGCTAGTAATTTCTTTACTTATAACATCAAGTGTATTTAATTCTTCATTTGTAAGAGCATAAGTTTCTTTTAAAACACTTACTTCTTCATAGATATTTTTTATAACAGAAGATAACCTATTTAGTTTATTTTGGATACTATTCATATATTCTTCATATTCTTTTTTTGCATGTCTTTCTTTATCAAAGTCTCCAAATAAACTCTCAAAATAATCTAGTATTGTCTTAAGTTCAAATATGCTATCACTTAAATTAAGCATTTTTAATCTATCAAATATATCGTTAATCTTCTTTTCGCTTTCTTCAATGTTATAGTCTAGATTAATGTATTCAATATTATATCCATCTTTCTTCATTTTATTTGCTGTAGCTTTAATATCATTTATCTTTTTAGGTATGACCATTTTTCCTAGAAGAATTACTGTAGGAGTTTCGTCTATTACTATCTTGATATTCCTAATTAGGTCATCTAAAGCGTGTACTATTTTTCCTACTTCTTCATAGTTATTTTGTTCCATTACAATTTCAAAAGCACTCAAAAGCTTATTGATGTTTTCAAATTGAAGGTCAATTCTAGTTTCCATTCCTTTGTAGTCATTAATGTTTGATGTGTATTTATTTACTACTTCTCTATAGATACTCTTTAGTTTAGTAACTGCATTTCTGTTTCTTTCTTCACTCAAAGTTACTTCTTTAACGTCTTCTAAAAGTAATTCCATATCTGTTTTAACATAGTAAATATCAATTTCTGTTTTAGCTAGTTCATAGCCAGCTTCTTTATACTTTTTATTTTCTATTAATTCTTCACACGTTAAAAGACTATCTGTAAGTCTAGGAATATCTTCTTTTTCAATAGTGTTATACCTTTTTTCCCATTTCTTATACATATTCTCTAGAGTTTCACTATTAATTAAAGCTTTAACTTTTTCCATTTCAGTTAAAATACCACTAGATATAATTAAATTTTTAAGTGTCTCTAACCTAGTTAACTCACTTTCTAATTTCTTTTTATTACTCTTTTCCATTAAATATATAGTAACAATTATTAAGATAAAACCTAATAAGTATATAGATATTGCAATTAAAATAGCCATGTTATTACTCATGTTTACACCTACTCTCTATATACTATTTTATCACAAAGAAGTGAATTCTAAAAGTATAAAATGAAAAAAGTTACTACTATTTTATGAGTAACTTAATATTTTCTAACTTTTCATCAATTATATAGTCTTTTCTAAAAGCTTCTTCTACTGCATATACATAGTTATCAAGTATGTCAAGTCTATCTAATTTTCTAAAGAAATTTATTAGTTCAGTATAATTACAAGTATTATTTTTATTAACTTTAAACCTAATCATATCATAGTCATTAATGCTTCTTCCACATACTATAGTTTTACCCTCAGTAGTCTTTTCCCATTTTAAACTACTTATATCAAGGTTAGTATCAGTGACAAACTCTTTAGCATCTGTAAGTTTAAACTTAAATAAAAAGTCTTCAACAAATATTACTTGTGCTTCTTTAGGTAAACCATAACTATCAAATATTTCACATAAGCACTTTTTTGAAGCAAATTTGCTATTATATACATCACTTATAAAATCGTAACCTTTTGTAACATTTTTAGCGTCTACTATATAAAATTTTCTGTTTTTCATTGTATTTTTTCCTCTCGTAACATATATAATAGCATGTTTTTTAAGAAAAATAAAGAAAAACCTTGAAATTCACACTGTTTTTTAGTATAATTTATCTCATGGAAGAAATGGCGACTTTATTAATTAAGTAACGCGTTTATTGAGTGAATTATACTAGTAGTTATAAGCCAATAATGAAAGTTCAAAGTAAACACCCTACTTATGAGAATAAAGACTATCTTTCAAATATTATGAAAGGAAGTGTAAGTAAATGGCAAGATATACAGGACCAGCTTTTAAGAAAAGTAGAAGACTTGGTTTCAGTACATTAGAAAGTGGTAAAGAACTTAGAAAAAGAACTAGTGCTCCTGGACAACATGGAACTAGTAGAAAAAAACTAAGTGAATATGGTATCCAACTTGCTGAAAAGCAAAAGGTAAGAATTATGTATGGTCTTACTGAAAAGCAATTCAAGAAAACATTTGAAGCTGCTGGTAAGAAAAAAGGTATGCATGGTACTAACCTATTAATTATGCTTGAAAGCAGACTTGATAATATCGTTTATCGTATGGGACTATCTAAAACTAGAAGAAGTGCTAGACAAATTGTTAATCATGGACATATTCTAGTTAATGGTAAATCTGTAGATATTCCTTCATATCAAGTTAAACCAGGTGACATTATTAGTGTTAAAGAAAGTTCTATGAACCATCCAGTTATCAACGAATGCTTAGAGTCAAAATTAAGTAATGTTAGTTTTGTTACATTTGATGCTAAGAAAAAAGAAGGAACTTATGTAAGATATCCTGAAAGAGAAGAACTTAATGCTGAAATTAATGAGTCACTTATCGTTGAATATTATAACAGATAGTAAAAGACTTCCAGTAATGGAGGTTTTTTTATATATTAAAATACTACCTTATCACGGTAGTATTTATTATTTTAGTACACAAGCACCTTGTTCTTGTTCCATTCCTGTTTTATCAGTCTTTTTAATACTTACTATTTCTTTACTTTGACTAATTATATTTTTATTATTGTCATATCTTATTTCTGTGTGATATGTTATTTCATAACTTTTGTCTTTTTTAAAGTTTTTAGGAAATATATCTGTAGTTACTTTTTCAATAATTGGTCCTGTTTTAGATAAGTAAGTGTCTAAAACTATGTAATAGTTATTTTCATCAGTTGTTTTGTAGTTATAATAATCTTTAAACTCATAAGTTCTGGTATATGTGCATTCTTTATAAACTATATCTTCTGTAGTATTTTTATTATCTTCCTTATCCTTATTAGTTAAAGCTTCAACTTTATTTTTATAACTATTCACTTCACTTTGCAAATTAGATACTTCTTTTTTATTTAATATAGTTGTAGTAATAAGCACAACTAGTAAAATTACAGATAATAAGTATGGTATTATTTTTTTCATATGCTTTACCTCCTTTCTTTTATACTAATATAAAAGTAACATAATAAAATATATATGTCAATGAATATTATTTTTAAAAAAACAAAATATTCCTTTTTATCCCCGATATTTATTATGTTGCAACCATTTGCAACAATTTGTTGCAAATGGTTGCTTATTAAATTTCATTTAAAATACTTACAAAATTATTAAATATTTCTTTAACATTTCCACACTTTCCAATGGTTTTTGTGCAAGTATCTGTTCTAATATCCATTAATAATGAGAGAATTTTCTTTTCATCGTCATATTTCTCATAAAGTAATACATCATTTTCTTCAAGATAAGAATAATATTCAGAAAGTTGTCCATCTTTTATTATCTCCAAATATATACTTCCATCTAAAATCGCAACAAATATATCATGTGAAGACATTTTCTTTTCTAACACATAACCATCATACGACTTTATTAGTTTCGGCTTTAACCCTTCTATTAATTTGTTATCATTTTCTTCTTGCTCATAATCATTGATTACAGGGACTGAGGATATCGTTTCAACTTTGGGATAAAAAAATTTATTATTTATATAATCTTCTTTAAATTCTAAATCAATAATTTCAGTTTTACCATTATAAGTTATTTCAAGTTTAGTGTTTTTTAATATGTTTTCCAAATCTCTCATGTCAAAATGAACGTTATAACCATTAAAATCGTATAGTGTTATATTAAGTTCTTTACAATTTTCGCAAAAGAATATTGTATATATATATCCGCCAGTTCCAGTATAGTATAGTTTCATTTTTTCTATACTATCTCTTATTTCGTCAGTTGTTTCTAAGTCCATTTTAAAATAGCTTTTTCCACTTGTAATTACAAATAAACCGTCGCTAGTAAAGAAGTTTTCAGTTTCTCCACTTATTTGATATACTTTCGTTTTACCATAATTATTTGTAAAGAAAATTGAAGAAATTACTAATAAAAGTAATAGTAGACTTAAAAGCAAATATATTATAATTTTTTTCTTTTTATTTTTAACATTGTAAATATGAAAGTAATAATTGGTTATTGCTTCGCTTTCAGTTTTAGTTATATGTTCGCCTGTTAGTAGTTCATTTACATCAACATTAAATATTTCACTTAATTTTTGTAGATTAAAAGCATCTGGCAAAGTTTTTCCTACTTCCCATTTACTTATTGCTTGACGACTTATGCATAGTTTTTTTGCTAATTCTTCTTGACTTATATTTTGTTCTTTTCTAAGTTGTGCAATAAATTTTCCTATCTTCTCTTGTTTCACTGAAATTTCTCCTTTTAAATAAAAAGACTAGTTTTTAGCTAGCCTATATATCTCTGTTTCTTAAGAATGGTGGCAAATCGTCATCATCTTCATTACTTAATACTTCTATTTTTTCTTTATTTGCACCATAGGGTTGATAAAGAGGTTCACTATCTGTTTCAAAACCTGTTGCAATTACTGTTACTATAGCTTCATCACTTAGTGCTTCATTTACAACTGCACCAAATATAATGTTAATATCTGTGTTAGCTGCTGCACGTATTACTTCTGCTGCATCTTCTGCTTCAAATAATGTTAAGCTGTTTCCACCTGTAATATTTATAATACAGTCAGTTGCCCCATTGATAGTTGTTTCAAGTAGTGGACTACTTACAGCTTGTTTAGCTGCTTCAATAGCACGGTTATCTCCAAAACCAACACCTATACCAATTAATGCTTGTCCTCTGTTTTCCATAATTGCTTTAACATCAGCAAAGTCTAGGTTAACAAGTCCTGGAACGCTTATTAAATCACTAATTGATTGAACACCAAGTCTAAGAACATTATCTACTTCTTTAAATGCGTCCATCATTGGAGTTGACTTGTCAATTATATCTCTTAATCTATCATTTGGTATTACTACAAATGTATCAACATGTTTCTTTAACTCATCTAGTCCAAGAAGTGCATGGTCCATTCTTTTCTTTCCTTCAAACTTAAATGGCTTTGTAACTATTGCTACTGTAAGAGCACCCAACCCTTGAGCAATTTCAGCGATAACAGGTGCAGCACCTGTACCTGTTCCGCCACCTAAACCACATGTAACGAAAACCATATCTGCTCCCCTTAGAGCGTCTTCTATTTCATTTCTACTTTCAAGTGCAGCTTCTCTACCTACTTCAGGATCAGCTCCAGCACCTAAGCCATCAGTAATAGATGCACCTATTTGAAGTTTTGTTTCAGCTAAGCTTGTATTTAATACTTGTAAGTCTGTATTTGCAACAATAAACTCCACTCCTTTAAGTCCAGATTCTATCATTCTGTTAACAGCATTACAGCCGCCTCCACCTACACCAATTACTTTAATTTTTGCTATTTGTAACATTTCTAACGGATTACCTTGCATAATCTAACCTCCTAATTATCAAAAAAGTAACTATATACTTTTCCTATTATACTACTATCGTCAATTTTTTTCTTTTCATTAAATAATAATTCTTGTTCTTCTTCGCTTACTGTAGAAGCTAGTTTTTCTCTAAATTTTAATTTAGCATTATATAATTTAATAAATCCAAGAGCACTACTGAAAGAATTATTTCTAACACCTAACTCACTTACTTTAGAAACTACCATATCTTTACCAAAGACTTCCTTGAAAACTAAGTTAAATCCATCTATCTCAGTTATGCCTCCTGTAACTATTATATAACTAATTTCCTCTTTTGTTAAGAGGTTAATTTGTTTTTTTGAAAGTTCTAGTATTTCTCTTAGCCTAGAATGTACTATATCACTTACTTCGTACTGATTTATTTTAATATTTTCTTCTGATTTTGTCAAGACTTCACATATATCATTCATACTTGATTTTTCTTTATGAGCTACTGCAAAAGTCTCTTTTATCTTTTTACTATCTTCTAATTTTAAGTCATATATGTAACTTATGTCTCTATCAATATTTCTTCCACCTATATCAAGTACTTCTGTGTTAATAAGTGTATCTTCTTTTATAATACTAACTTCAGTTTTAGCGTGTCCTATATTTATAACTGCTACATTTTTATCTTTCATTTTATCAGTTCTAAATTCGTAGTAATCGCATATTCCTCCAAAAGATAAGTCTACTACTTTTACTCCCAAATTCTCTAAAATTGTAATTAATGGGTATATACTTTTTTTAGGTGCCATTGCAAGCATAGTGTTCGCTGAAACTTTAAACGCTTCAATCCCTTTAGGGTCAGATACCACTTCTTTTTCATTTATTATGAAATACATCGGACTTACACTCACTAATTCTAAGTTTGGACTAACTCTATTATAGACACTTGCTTGTAAACTTCTAGTGATGTCTTCACCATTTACTATAGCATCATCTCTTGAAATAGTAGTGTATCCTTCACTTTTAACAAATGATGCAAAATATGATGGTACACAAAGTATAACTCTATTAATTTTAGTCCCTATTACACTTTCTACTTCTTTAAAAGCTTCTTTCAAACTAAGAATAACTTCTTCATCATTTACTACTATTCCCTTTTTAATACCCTTACTATTAACCTTTGATACTGCTAGAACAAATAATTTTTCTCTATATATCTCACCAACAATTAATTTAATACTATTTGTTCCAATGTCTAAACTAGTTATTATTTGTTTCATATTACACTCCATATCTTTCTAACACTAATTATATCAAAAAACTAAAGAATAATAAAGTATATTTTAATGTTTTTTCTTCTTATAATAGTTACATATTTCTTTAAATGGACAAGTAATGCACTCTGGATTTTTACTTTTACACTTGTATCTTCCAAATAAAACTAATTGATGATGTAATCTAGATAGGCTATAATTATGAAATTTCTTTGTTAGTTTTTTTTCTACTTCTAAAACAGTATCATCTATTTTTGCTAGAGAAAGTCTTTTACTAACTCTTTCAACATGGGTATCAACTGCTACACATTCTACATTATATAAGTTAGATAAGACCACATTAGTTGTTTTTCTTCCTACACCTGGCAAGATTCCTAAATAAGTTCTATCGTTTGGAACATAACCAAGCTTGGATATTTCACTAACTATGAGTAAAAAATTCTTAGCTTTGGTTTTATACATTCCTAGACTTTTAATATAGTTTTCTATGGTTTCTAAGTTCAGTGTTTTTAACTTTTCTAAAGTGTCATACTTTTTAAATAAACTATCTGTAACAGTATTTACTCTTTTATCAGTAGTTTGCGCACTTAGCATTACTTTTAAAAGTAATTCATAATCTTTATTATATGTTAATTCACAAATAGGTGTAGGATACATTATATCTAAGTTTTTTACTATAATGCTAATCTTCTTCATCGCCATCATTTAACCAGTCAAAATCATCTATAAAAGTGTAGTCTTCTTCTTTTGGTTTTACTCCTTTTTTAGTCCATTCATATATTATTTTATCAATGTATCTTAAATTACTTGCTCCATTAATGACAGCTTCTTTTAAAGCACTTGTAATAATTTCTTCACTTACACCGTTTTCAAGCCACCTATTAATAGTTTCATACTCAATTGGAGATAAACTTCTTCCAAATTCACTTTCAAATTTAGAATATATATCAGTATTATTTTCTTCATTCTTTGTATTCATTACAAGTTTATCATAAAACATATCTAAAGATATTACTTCACTAACTACTCCAGAGTCTTTAAATACTTTAACTTCAATCAAGCCTTTAGTAATTAAAGATGTGTAAGTATTTAGTATTTCTTCTTCATTAAAGCCTAAAACCTTCTTTATATCATTTAAATCCAGTAAGGCCTTAATGTTAATAAAGTATAATAGTAATAAGAATTCCTTTAAAGTAATATCTAAATTCTTTATAGTTTTAACTACATTTTCATTGATTATAAAATTCTTTGTTTTAAAGCTTGCTCTTACGTTATTCATTAAATTCACTTAACCTTTCTAATATCAAGTCATGCTTATTATCTAACTTCCCACTTACTATTTCATATTCTAGTATGTGGAGTACTTCTCCTAATTTTTTACCTGGTTTAATACCTAATACACTAGATACTTCTTCACTTTTAATATCAATATCTATTATACTCTTTATTGGTAAATTAGTATAGATTAAATTAATCTTTTCTTTAGGTATTCCTAATAGTTTCCCTGCACACATTGAGATATATAAGCCATTTTTATAAATATCCATTTTATCAAGTTTACCAGAATTAACTATACTTTTAATCTGTTTAATTTGTTCTTTTTCGTACTTTGTAAAAGGAAGTTCACACATGATTTCAAGTTGTGCATAAGTAACTATCACAGTATCAGTTATAATATAATTTGAATTACTTCTTATTCCTAGTACTTCTTCTAGTTGATACTTCTTAATAAACTCTAAAAAATCTTTAGTATTCTTTGTTTTAAAAATTTTATCAAATTCTTCTTTCTTTTTAGTATTACTTATAGTTTTAAATAGTTCTTTATGACTGATAATGTAATTAAAAATAGACTTATCTAAAGTAAAATCAAGTGTAAACATAAAACGTAAGGCTCTTAACATACGACTAGCGTCTTCACTAAACAACACATTAACATCTTTTACTGGAGTAATTATTTTATCTTTAATGTCTTTTTTTCCACCTAGTAAATCAATTATGTTTTCTTCTTTATCCATAACTAAAGTATTCATTTTAAAGTCTCTTCTTAACAAATCAGTTTCTAAACTACTTATATATTCTATTCTTGATGGCTTATTGTTTTTATAGTCAAATTCGCGTCTAAATGTAGTTATGTCTATTATGTGGTTATCAATATAAAGTTTAACCGCTCCATAATCTAGATATGTCTTTTTAATATTTTTGAATATTCCGTTTAAGTCTTTTGGTGTAGCATTCGTAATTATGTCAATGTCTGCAGTAATAACCCCAAGAATTTTATCTCTTACATAACCACCAACTATATAAGCTACAAATCCAGCACTTTCTATTTCATCTAATATTTTATAATAAGATTTCTCCATAAACATTTTAGGATGACCAAAAAAAAAGTCAAAAAAGACTTTTTTAGTTTAAAGCATCTTTAAGTTTGCTTCCAGCCTTAAAACTAGCAACTGTTTTAGCAGCTATTTTTAATGGTTGTTTTGTTAAAGGATTGATTCCTTCTCTAGCAGCTCTTTTCTTAGCACTAAATGTACCAAAACCTACTAAAGCAACTTTTCCTTCCTTTTTTAGTCCAGTTTGAATTCCTTCTAAAGTAGCTTCTAATGCACGATTTGCATCAGCCTTTGTTAAACCAGCTTTAGCTGCGATGAATTCTACTAATTCATTTTTAGTCATCTTTATTACCTCCATAAAAATATTTCTTTAAGCATAATTATGCTTACATCTTCATTTTACTATAAAAATCTTAATTTGCAAATGTTTTTTTAACATTTTTTAAAAAAATTTTACATTTGGTATTTTCTTTTGTACAATTTTACTAATTATTTTAATTTTTTATTAATTTCAGT
This sequence comes from Bacillota bacterium, assembly GCA_003524085.1. Classification (GTDB taxonomy): domain Bacteria; phylum Bacillota_I; class Bacilli_A; order RF39; family UBA660; genus CAG-628. Next base: position 18,611 of record DOEC01000010.1, read on the forward strand.
AGTATTTCTACAAATTGTAAGTAGTACTAAAGATAATTCATAAATTACTCTTAAAATTATGTTTCCAAATACTAAAGTTAATACAAAAGCCATAAAACTAGTACCAATTAATTCAAATGATGTTAATGTAATATATATAGCTAAAATTAAGTAAGAAACTTTTAATATAGTTTCAAGCCACATCTTTTTGAAAGATAAAAATTCATATAAGTATTTTACAAAACCAGTATACTTACTTTCATTCTCTTTCTTTAAGAATAAGAAATAAATTAATATTCCACCGATTATAGCTAATAATAAAGCAATAGCCATCCAAGTTAAACTACTTTCTGCTTGACTAAATCCCTTGTCAATCGTATCATACATATCGAATGAATAACCCATAAATCGCACCTCCTAGATACTATTATAAAAGAAAAATTGCTATAAAACAATAGCAATTAAGTTATTACTTCCCTTATTTACAATTTTAGTTATTGTAGAACCTAATTTATATCTAACACTTTCTGGTACCATATTTAATTTAGCTTGAATTCCTTCTTGGACTATTATTTCTAAGCTTCTTCCGAATATCTCACTTTTCCAAATACCTTCGTTATTTTTGTCTTTCATTAAGTTGTCAATTAATTCTTTACTTTGCATTTCTGTACCGATAATTGGTTCAAAAGTACTTTCAACATCAACTTTTATCATATGAATTGAGCTTCCTAGTGCTTTTAGTTTAACCCCATACCTTCCAGCTTGTTTAATTATCTCAGGTGTTTCTAGTTTCATATCTTCTAGTTTAGGAAAAACTATACCATACCCGGTTGAATAAACTTGTTTAAGGGCACTTTTAATGCCATCGTATTCAGTTTTGCCTTCTTTATATTCTGTAAATATTCTAAGTAAATCCTTTTTTCCTTTAACACTAAGTCCAATAGTATCTTTTAACACTTCATCAAATAATGTATCAGGTGCCTCTAAGTTAATTGTTACTTCTCCAGTATTTGTGTTTAGGTTTGAAATATAAGCATTACTAATTATGTCTTTTTCTTCAAAGTTTAGGTTAATATTTTCAATATCTCTTAGTTTATCAACACTTACTACACTTTCTTGTATAGCATTCATAAATGTTTTTTTAATTTTATTTTCTTTACTTAAAACACTTACCCAGTCAGGAATATTTACTTCAATATCTTCTACTGGAAACTCATAAAGTGCTTCTTTTAATATACCAACTATATCTTTTTCAGTCATATCAACAACACTTACAGGTATTACTGGCACATTATATTTTTCTTTTAATTCATCACTAAGCATTCTAGTTTCTGGGTCATTTGGATGAGTTGAATTCATTATAATTATAAACGGCTTGTTAATATTTTTTAACTCGTTTACAACTTTTTCCTCAGCATTAACATAATTACTTCTTCCCATATCTAAAATACTTCCGTCAGTAGTAACAACAATACCAATAGTGCTGTGGTCTTTTATTACTTTTTCTGTTCCGATAGTCGCCGCTTCTACAAATGGTAAATCATCTGTAAACCATGGGGTTTTAATCATTCTTTCATGTCCATCTGGGTCAGTATATCCAATACTTTCAGGTGTTACAAAGCCTACACAGTCAATTAATTTAAAGTTAGTAGTCATCTCTTCAATTTTAATATTAGCCCCGCTTGAAGGGACAAACTTAGGCTCAACTGTCATAATTTGCTTTCCACCAGATGTTTGAGGTATTTCATCTAAACATCTTTTCTTCTCACTTTCATCTACCACGTTAGGTATTACTAGAGTTTCAATCACTTTCTTAATAAAAGTACTCTTACCTGTTCTAACTGCTCCTACTACACCAAGGTATATTTCTCCATTACCTTTATTGCTTATACTTTCTAGTATTTCTTTCTTATCCATTTTTCCACTCCTTTTAATATTTCACTTAAACTTATGTTAATATTTTATAATTATGCATAATTAATATGGAACAGCATTAATTCTTATGTTTTAATCAAAGAAAGTGGTAATTTTTGGTAAAACAGGTTACTACTGACTACATAAAAATTATAAATTTTATGAGAAAATTATAAAGGTGATGTTTATGGTATACGATATAAAAGAATATGATTTTAATAAAAATATTAAAGAGATTATTTCAAATAATATTAGAAAATATAGAAAAATGAGAGGATATACTCAAGAACAACTCGCTCTTTATACTGATAGAAGTTTTGAGTTTATTAGAAGAATAGAAAGTGATAGAGGTAAACGCGGGTTTTCTATAGAAACATTATGGAGAATATCTATAGTTTTAGGTGTTCCATTAGATGATTTCTTTAAAGAAGAAGAAAAAGAAGAGGTTACATTTTAACAAGTAGCCTCTTATTTTATTATTAAGTTATTATCTTTATAGTCAACTGTAACTGTGCTGTTAGATTTTATTTCGTTATTAATTAGTTTAGTAGCAAGAAGTGTTTCTAGTTTATTACTAACAAGTCTTTTTAAAGGACGTGCACCAAATGCTTCATCATATCCATTATCAATAAAATATCTTCTAGCATCATCTGTAAGTACTATTTTTACATTGATATCAACTAATCTACGCTCGATTTGTTTAACTATATTATCAAGAATTTCACTTAAATTATCCTTATTTAACTTATTAAATACGATTATCTCATCAAGTCTATTTAAAAATTCTGGTCTAAAGTATTTAGTAAGCTCACTAGTTACTTTATCGCTTTCTCCATTTAAGATGTATTCGCTTCCCACGTTAGATGTCATAATTATGATAGTGTTTTTGAAGTTAACGCATCTACCATTTGAGTCAGTTAATCTTCCTTCGTCTAGTATTTGTAAAAGTAAGTTTAACACATCAGGGTGAGCTTTTTCTATTTCGTCAAACAAAACTATTGAATATGGGTTTCTTCTTACTTTTTCAGTAAGTTGTCCACCTTCTTCGTATCCGATGTATCCTGGTGCTGCACCAATAAGTCTTGATACTGAATACTTTTCCATATACTCACTCATATCAATTCTAATCATGTGTGCCTCGTCGTCAAACAACTCATATGCTAGACTTCTTGCAACTTCTGTTTTACCTACACCAGTAGGGCCTAAAAACATAAATGTACCAATGGGTCTATTAGGATCTTTTATACCACTTCTTGAACGAAGTATAGCATTACTTACTAACTTTAATGCATCATCTTGTCCTTTAACACGTTTCTTTAAGTTATCATATAAGTGTAAGACTTTTTCTTTTTCACTAGAAATTAACTTTGATAAAGGAATATTAGTCCATTTACTAATTACATTAGCGATGTCTTCACTAGTAACCACGTCAGACAAAATTCCTTCTTTACCTTTCTTACTTAACTCACTAAGTTTTTCATTTAACTTTGGCAATACTTCATTCTTAATTCTAGCAGCAGTTTCTAGGTCATAACTATTTTTAGCATTTTCAAATTCAAAAGTATATTTAGAAATATCAGATTTAACTCTTTTTATTTCTTCATTAACACTTTTTTCTTCTTTCCACTTGCTACTTAATTCTTGTTCTTTACTTTTTAAGTCGTATAGTTCTTTATCAAGAGCTTCAAGTCTTTTTATAGAAACTTCGTCTTTTTCTTTCTTTAAAGCTTCTTTTTCCACTTGAAGAGTTAATATTTTTCTTGTAACTTCATCAAGTGAAGTAGGTACACTATCCATTTGCACTCTTATTGTGGCACATGCTTCATCTACTAAATCTATTGCTTTATCAGGTAAAAATCTATCAGTTATATATCTATTAGATAAAGTGGCTGCACTTACAAGAGCTTTATCTTGAATAGTAACACCATGGAATATCTCAAATCTTTCTTTTAAACCACGCAAGATAGTAATAGTATCTTCTACAGTTGGTTCACTTACTATAACTTTTTGAAACCTTCTTTCAAGAGCTCCATCTTTTTCAATGTACATTCTATACTCATTTAATGTAGTAGCACCAATTACATGAATTTCACCACGGGCTAACATTGGTTTTAAAATGTTACCAGTGTCCATTGCGCCTTCCACTGCACCAGTACCAACGATGGTGTGAATTTCATCAATAAACATTATGATGTTTCCTTCACTCTTTTTGACTTCATCAAGTACTTTCTTAAGTCTTTCTTCAAACTCGCCACGGTATTTAGCACCTGCAATCAAGCTTGCCATATTTAACTCCCAAACAGTTTTATTTTTCAAACTTTCTGGAACGTCCCCTTTGACAATCCTCTGTGCAAGTCCTTCAACTATAGCAGTTTTACCAACACCTGGTTCACCAATTAGAACAGGGTTGTTTTTAGTTTTTCTAGATAAAATTCTAGTGATGCTACGTACTTCTTCATCACGCCCAATAATTGGGTCTATCTTACGAGACTTCACATCTTCATTTATATTACGTCCATATTTTTCTAGAACGTTTTCTTCTTCATTATTATTCATATCAAACATATTTCATTCCTCCTTTTTACGTTATATATTATACCACAAAAATTAGCACTCGTCAATAGAGAGTGCTAACTATAATAATTTAAAAGACTAGAGAGAGTGAATAATCTTATCTATGCTTTCATGTAAAGATAAATTTATTTTCATTAACTTTGCACCTTTTTGCACCCACTTT
>DOEC01000010.1:23495-26396 GCA_003524085.1 Bacillota bacterium
CACCTTTTTGCACCCACTTTTTGTTTTTGTACCATATATTGGTACAATTCGGGTGCTTTTTAGAAAACATCAGAAATTATTTGTTGAGTTCTAAATTATTTAATAAATTAAACTTATATTCAAAAGAAATTCTATCTAAATTTTTTGTTTTCTTCCACCCTTCTTCTTTATGAGAAAGTGTAGATATTTCATTAACTTTTTTATTTTTTAAAGTTTCTATAATAGTATCAATTATTTCTTTTTCTTTTTCATTTATTAAACTTAAATTAAAATTACCTTTACTAAGAATATTAGTTATATTTCCATTAGTAGTTTCTATATCTTTTCTCTCGTATAAATCGTCTAACAAAGAAATTTCTTCATATAGTCCATCCATTATAGTAGGACCATATTGTTGTTTTTGATAAGTAAGACCAGTAATTGAAATTGCTCGTTTATTAAATGATAACATATCTATAAACCACAAATACTTATTTAAACTTGTTATTGTTAAATTATCTACTTTACTTGCAATGTATGAAATAATATTTTCTAGTTTATCCATATTAAATTCTTTATACCCATTATAAATATCGGGCTTTCTTATCATTACAACTTCTAAGTATTTTCTAATGTCGTCTTGTACATCTTTTTTAGTTATTTTTGCTAAAATATTAGTAGATATAACTTTCTTATATGTTTTTTCACTTATTAAATTATCTCTATAAGCAATGCTCACTTTTTTTATAAATTCTTCTTCATTATTAATTAACATTTTAATGTAATCACTTTGTGTTTTTGTAGGAATATATCCATTTTCATATCTATTAATAGTCATTTTTCCAAAAGATAAAATTGATGTTAATTCTCTTTGTGATAAACCATATTTATTTCTAAAATCTATGATATCACTTGGTTTAATAATATCAGTATTTAATGAATAACACACATATACTCTTTTCATATTTTCTTTTTCTAAATCATTAACGTATAAATCATTATTACAACTTTTACACACAGCAACATTCATAAAAGTATCTACTTTTACTCCTTTAAATGTTGAAACACTCCTTTTTTCTATATTATAATCTACTTCTTTTCTACAATATGGACAATAAGCTTTCATAATTACTTCACCTCATCATACTTTCCAAATTCATGTACAGACAAACAAACTGATTTTTCACTACTTTCCACTCTAATTTTAATGTATAACTTTACATTTTCAAACATGGGACTAAATTTAAATATCCAACCCTCATAGCTTAAATCTCTATCATTTTCAGGACCAGAAAAACAGTCTTCTGTACTCAAATTTAATATAATATTTTTAACATCTTCTATAGACAAACCATATTCATACATGAAGTCAATATTTTTCTTTGTTCTAACCATAGTAAAATGTTCACCATTAATATCAGAACTAACAAGTGTTTTTATTCTAAGAAGATACTTTCCCCTTAATTTATCAGTAATAACATTCATAATCAACACACTTTCTGCCATCATTTGATGGCAGTATAATTATAACATTCTTATACTAATAAATCAATACTATTTATTTATTTTTCCTTCCAACATTAAGAATAATACCAACCATTATAAAGCTTGTGAGTAAACTACTACCGCCGTAACTGATAAACGGAAGTGTTACACCAGTTACTGGAATTAAGCCTACAACTACAGCAAGATTAAGTAATGTTTGAAATATTAACATAAAAGTAAGTCCAAAAGATAAATATTTTGAAAATAAGTCTTCTGTTTCTAGAGATATTTTAATTCCATTATAAAATATTATAATAAATAACACGCTTACTATAATAACTCCTAAAAAGCCAAACTCTTCACTTATAATAGAAAAAATAAAGTCTGTTTGGGGTTCAGGTAAATAAAAGTGTTTTTGTCTTGAATTTAAGAAACCTTGTCCGAGTAAGCCACCAGGCCCGATCGCGTATAAACTTTGTATAATTTGAAAGCCACTACCTAATGGGTCACTCCATGGATTAATAAATGATACAATTCTTTTTAATCTATAAGGGGCAACTACAACTAAAAATATTATGCCAAATATGCCTAGTATTCCTAACTTTACAAAGATAGACAAATCTGTTCCAGTTACAAAGATAAGCATAATTAAAGCACATACCATAATCATACCACTACCAAAATCCGGTTCTAGCATGATAAGACCAAAAAATAAAAGTATTACTAAAAGTATTGGAAAAACAAAATTTTTAGTAATTCTTTTGTCTTTATCATTTCTAGATAAATACTTTGATACAAAAATTACTAAAGATAATTTACATACTTCACTTGGTTGAAAACCAAATGAACCTATTCCAAACCAACTTCTACTACCGTTTCTTACAACACCTATGCCTGGAATTAAAACTAAGATTAAAAGTATTAAAGTAATTGCAAGTATTTGATTAGAATATTTTTTATATATTTGATGGTCTATTTTGCTTACGACTAACATTAACACGATACCTAAAATTAAAAATATTCCTTGATTTATAGCATACTTAAAAGCATTATTATATTTATAACTAGCCCATACATAACTACTAGAATATATCATTATAAGTCCAAAAATAGAAAGAATAATTGTAGTTATAAAAAGAACTTTATTTTTCATATAGCCACCTAACAAAGTTTATGGTCTTTTTTCTAAAATATGAAAAAAACTGACTGTTAAGCCAGTTTTTACTAGTTAATCATATTATACAAACTATCATTTAACCCATAGATTACTTTATAGTAATTATATCAGTAAATTAATCGTTAGACACAGTTAAATTAATGGGATCTCTTAGCATCCACTTGTAGTTTCTTTTATTGTGTATGGGTCACTTGCAGTACCATCTCCACTTTTCCACTTAACACAAGATTTAAGAGAAATGGCCGGACGAACACCGCCGG
>DOEC01000026.1 GCA_003524085.1 Bacillota bacterium
ACAAATGGGTGTTGTCTTAACAATACCTGTACCAAACTCAGGGTCAGCATGCTCATCTCCTATTATTGGAATAAGTTTATTAACTATAGGAAGTACTACATTTTTACCTATTAAATCCTTGTATCTCTCGTCATTAGGATTAACAGCGACAGCAGTATCCCCAAATAATGTCTCAGGTCTAGTAGTTGCGACCTCTAAATAATCATCTGTCCCCTCTATAAAATACTTAATATGATAAAATGCACCAGGAACATCCTTATAAATAACTTCTTCATTAGATAAAGCAGTCATTGCCTGTGGATCCCAGTTTATAATTCTTTCTCCTCTATAAATCAAACCTTCATTATAAAGAGTTACAAAAACGTGTTTAACAGCATCACTTAGCCCACTATCTAGTGTAAATCTTTCCTTCGTATAGTCTAGACTTAACCCCATCTTAGCCCACTGCTTATGAATATTTTCTGCATACTCATTCTTCCAGTCCCAAGCATACTTTAACCAGTCAGTTCTCTCTAAACTTCTTGGATTAATCCCCATATCTTTTAATTTAGCATCAACTTTAGCTTGAGTAGCAATACCAGCATGATCCATCCCAGGAACCCAAAGTGCATCATACCCTTGCATTCTCTTAAACCTTATAATAATGTCTTGTAATGTAGTATCCCAAGCATGTCCTAAATGAAGTTTTCCTGTAACATTAGGTGGTGGAATAACTATTGCATAAGGTTTCTTACTCATATCTCCACTTTCAAAATACTTATGATTTAACCAATTCTCATATTTTCCTTCTTCAACCATCTTATGGTCATATTTCTTTTCTAACATAATTTCCCTCCAAAATAAAAAGTGGTTACCAAAGGGCGATTATAACCATTACTATTATTAACCGCGGTACCACCTTAATTTCTATCTTATATGCTTAACGTGCACAACTCGTTTTATTCTACTATTATTCAAATAAACACTCACAAGCTACCTTCATAAACTTAATTTATTAACTTTCACCAAACGTTAACTCTCTACAAAATCTTGTTTACTACTCCTCTTCTTCTTCGCTTTATGTACTAAATTATACCACAAAGATACTAATTTGAAAAGTACTTTTTTTATTTAAAATTTCAACATAAATAATATTTACTTTATTTATAAAACATCTTGCTTAATTCTTACTTAAAATTCAAAAAAAAAGAACTAAGTTTTATTAGTTCCATTCATAATCTACACACCTACTTCACTATCATAGAAAGAATTATCTACTGTTTCATCGTTCATTTCATTCATTCCATATATCAACCCAAAAAACCTAAAATTCATAAGTTTAGTCATTAGATTAACTACAATAGTACTCACTTCTTCCACTGTAATATCATTTTCACTAACAAAATTACTTACATCTTTCCTACTAAATAAATTCTCTCCATATTCAGTATCACTGCTTAAATTAAGAGTTACTTCATTTTCACTATAATTAAATGTCACTTTACCACTCGCACTAGTTTTCTTATTCTCACTTTTAACACTTACTTCTCCATTAATTTTATATTCGCTTACATTTTTTTGAGTACTGGGAACTACTAAGTTAAAACTTAATTTATTAGTATTACCTTTTAACTTTTCTAAATTAAATAAAATATCAGTATTACTTGTTTTATAACTAAATGAAGAACTATTTTTTCCCACTTCAAACTTAACCTTAACTTCTTCATTATCAATTTTAGTTGATAATGAAAGTAAATTACTAGATATCTCTAAAGTAATTTTATTTTCCCCATCAGTTATTTCATACTTGTTTTCATCAATTTTTACACCCTTAAATTCACTAATCTCATTCTTAACTATAAATTCACTAACTTCATTAGTAAGCATCTTTACTTTAATAACAACACTAATATTATTAGATATTATCTCTTCAGTTACAATATCTTTAAAAACCTCATCTTCTTTAATTAAAGACATAAACTTATCATTAACTTTATCTATATTATCGTCATTTATTTCATAAGTATAAACAGCATTAAATCCTTCATACTCTGTACTTATCTTTGCTTCTTTAAGTGACTCAAAATAATAACTAATATACTTATTAACAATTTCTAAAATATCATAATTGCCTATTGTATTAGAGTACTCACTTATTATATCTTCCACTTTAACACTACTATCAATTGATACCATTTTATCAAAAAACTCTTTACTTTCAACATATACTTTATCATTATTTATAACCGCGCTGGCTTTTATATTCTCACTATCTTGTTTTAATGTTGCATCCATACTCACATACTTTTCTTTAACTCTTGCATTAACATCTAAGTTTAGACTAATACCATTTAAATTCTCTAAAGCACTAGTACTACTTGATAATTTAATATTAGTATTACTTACTACATCATACTTATCAAGATCACTAAGATATTCATTATTTATATCCATTCCATTTAACACTTTCTTAGCAAAACTACTAACACTTTTAGAACTTTCTTCTAAAAAATAATTAGCATTAAACACCTTATTAATAAAGAGAAACACTCCGCCACACATCAAAAGTAAAACTATTAATGTAGCCAAAATAGGTATCACTATTTTTATCTTACTACCTTTACTTTCAGTAGTAGAACCACTATCAAGTATTTCTATATTCTCCCCATTAACTTCATTCTTTACTTTCTCATTCATAAAAACCTCACTACCTCATACATTAAGTATATCATACTTTTATAAAATATAATAGATTATTTAAAAAGAAAAAACATGAAATGCAAATAAAAAAAACTAACTAGTCGTTAGTCTTTTTTATCACATTTCAGTTATTACTAAGTAACAATTATCATATAAATAATAAACTACACTATTCTCTAATTTTAATATATTACCATCATTTACTTCATATTTGTATATCAAATAATTTTTATTATCATAATTCATTATATATTTTTTATTTAAATCAAATAAATTCAAATACTCTTCTAAAGTCAAATAATGTTCATACATATACGTTGCATGCATTTCTTCAACAAATCTAAAATGCCATGGTTCATAACTAATCTTAGTAATATTTTCTTTATTATCTAAATATCTTAATATAAATCCATACTCATGAGCATTATCTGTAACCCATTTTCCAATATATGTGCCATAAAAATATGTAACCTTCTTTTCATCAGTTGCCAAATCTAATGCTAGTCCAGTTTCATGTTCAGAATGACCGGGCTTATTAGCAATCCCACTATTTTCTTCTTCAAAAATCTCTTTTTGTTCTTCGTATGACCTATATGCACTTGTTGAAAACAAAATATGGTTATCAAGTTTATTAGCTTGTTCTTTCATTCTGCTATAACTTTCTAAAACGGTTTTATCTAATTTTTTATTTTCTTCAAATATAACTATATTATCACTTAAAAACTTATTTTCTTTATCTTCATTAACTAAAATCAAATTATAATTAATATTTTCGTTACTAAGTTTATTTAATTTAAAATCAAATTCATCACTTGTTTCGCTTAGTTTAGTCAACGTTTTTAAACTATAGCTAATAACATATTCACCACTATTTGTAGAACTTATTTCATACTTTATATTTTTCGGAATATAAATATTATCCGTTTTCACTTTATAAAAATATGTTTCTTCATCATTAAACTTATATATAGTATTAACCTCTAAATTATTAACAAAATCATCTATATCATATTCAAGTTCATGAATTAAATAAGAGAAAACTTTACCAACATACCTAAAATGCCATGGCTGATAATTATCTTTTTTAGTATATCTTAAAACAAAACCATACCTATATGCATTATTAATAAAATACTTAGCTTCTTTATGACCTTCAAAATCTTCCCATTCTCTATCTTTAATATAAACATCTATATCATACCCAGTTCTATGATCGGTTACACAATCATTTTCATTACTACATGATAAATATCCTCTTCTGACAATGATGTTATCATAGTTATGATTATTTAAGTCCTTAAATAAGTCTTCTAAGTCATATAAAGCATTTACATTAATACTAATATCAGAATTTATTAAAGGTACTTTACCATATGCATTTACTAAATTATTAATAAAATAATCATCTGTATCATACTTAGTATTCAATGAATAATTATCTTGAATTAAGCTCTCACTAATTTTTTCAAACTTAATATTTTCAATATTATCAACACTACCAATTATTATAGCCACATCTTCAATCGTTCTATTTTTAAATTTTTCAAAAATAACAAAACCCATTATTATTAAAAATACAAATACAACAAGAAAAAACTTTTTATTAAATTTCATTCTACCACTCCAATTCTTTAAAATCACTTACTTCACTTTCATCTGGCGCGATATCAAATTCAATTGACCCCAATTTACTATCGAATTTACCAGATTTATCAGTGACTGTATACATTATCCAATATTGATCAACATACTCATTGTCTTTATTAATGCCTTTTTCATGATAAACTTTATATGTGATTTCCGGTTTACCTTTATCATCCCATACTTCTAAATTATCAAAAGTAATTGAATTAATATCTTTTGCGTGTAAAAAATAAAGAATCTTTATAGTAGGAACAGCAATATCATTAGGATTATTGTAATCTATTAAATAAGCATCATTTTTATCACTAGCTATCCAACCATATTTATTAACTTCATATTCAATCTTATACCAATAATATGTATTACTAGATTCATAGTCAACATCAGACACAGGAAATTTTTCTCCACTATACACTTCACCAAGCCATTTAGAAGAAGCTTTACTATCACTTCTAACATTTATAAAATCATTTGTAATCTCAACATACCAATCATTTTTAAAATCAATTTTCTCTTCCAATTTTTTTCTATCGTTCCCATTAAAAAATGTAAAATATACAAAAATAATAAATATCATTAGAAGTGTAACACCAAAAAATTTTACTTCTTTCACACTTTCACCTCACTTCTTATATATAATATAACATATTTTTTACAAAAACTCAACGAACAAGTGAGAATATTTTCAACTAATAAGTGAGAAAATATATTTAGGTGAATTAAATGGAAAATAAAAAAGACGAAAATTATGTCTACTATTTAGTAGCGCACAATTTAAAAAAACAAAGAAAATTAAAAGGACTTACTCAAAGTAAGTTTGCTGAAGCATGTAATTATAGTGATGGCTTTATAATGAATATAGAAAGTAAAAAATACTACCAAACATTCAGCTTAGGCACATTATGGAAATTTGCTGAAGTACTAGATATAGATATAAGATTATTTTTTGAGCCAATAGAAGAAGACACAAATAAAAAGAACTAACTACTCGTTAGCCTTTTTTTGTTTAATAATAATATTAAAGTTAGGAAATGCTTTTGTTATTCTTCTAGTAAGTTTACCTTTAGCAATAAGTATCTCTTTAACTTTAGCATTTATCTCTTCTGTACTATCTTTAAGTACAACCTTACCAACATTCTTAATCTTACTTGTAACACTAAATGAAACAAAGAAATCTATAATAAATAACACTAGCAATATAGAAACAACACATTTTAAAAGTATTGGATCTATCTTATTTAAAATATCTATCAAAAATGGATTAACTAAATAAACCATCACAAGTCCCATTAGTCCAAAAAATAACAAATTAGTTAAACATATTCTTCCATTAATATTAAATTTTTTATTAGAATAATCCCACCATCTTGTCTTAAAAAGTTTCTCCATTACATAACTTGTAAAATATTCAAGTATGCTACACACGACTACTGCCATACAAAATAATGTTACAGGGTCACTCTGATACTTAGTTAATAAAAGTGTTATAAGTATTCCACCAGTTCCATAAATAGGTACAACTGGTCCTATAAAGAAACCTCTATTAACAAATTTATGATCTTGAATTAAAAATGCACTAACTTCAACTATCCAACCTATAAAAGAATAAATTAAAAATATAGCTACATAAATAAATGTCTGATACATATTATTCCTCTCTTTCTATAAACCCTTATTCAGTTCTAAGTGCTATAACTGGGTCTTTTTTACTTGCCATTTTAGCTGGAATAGCTCCACCTATTAAAGTTAAAGTTGTACTAATAATAATTAATATAACCGCATGCAACGGATCTAATATAGCAACATTATTTAAACCTGTTAAATCTTTAAGAATTATATTAACTGGAATAATCAAACCCCTAGCAATTAACACACCAATTAATCCACTTAGGATTCCTACTATTAAAGTTTCAGCATTAAAAACTCTGCTAACATCTTTCTTTCTAGCCCCTAAACTTCTTAAAACTCCAATTTCTTTAGTTCTTTCAAGTACACTTATATAAGTAATAATACCTATCATAATAGAACTAACAACTAAACTAACTGCACTAAAAGCTATTAAAACAATTGTAATTGCATCCATTATTTTAGAACCAAAACTAATAAAAGTACTTGCTAAATCATTATAAACTATCTTATCTATATCACTCTTACTTTGATTATACTTATCTAAATATCTAATTATCTCATCTTTACTATTAAAATCGTTTGGATAAATATTAATCATAAACGGTTCATCCTTACTTCCTAAATAAAGTAACATATTGTTTTTACTTTGATCATCTATAATTTCTCCACTCATTACATTAGTATTACTTTTTTCTTGTTCTTTAACAATTTCACTTTCACTATTAACACTTATTACTTTCTCTACTAAATCATTCTTATAAAGAATTGACCCAATATTATTACTAGTCATCATACTATTAGTATCTGTCATATTCCCTAAAGTATTCATACTTGTTGCAATTTCCCCTAGATAATTATCTTCTTTAGCTCTAACAACACCAACTATTTTAAGAGTTAAATTCTTTTCATTATTATATACACTATTATAGTCAGTATTTGGTATAAACATATTCATATATCTAGCATAATACTCATTATTGAATACAAGCTTAATCTCTTTACCAATAATATTAGAAAAATCTATTTCTGATTTTATTTCTTCTCCCAAAGCTTTAAGTATCTTAGTATCAACTCTATTTTTTGAGTCCACCACTAGTACTAAATCAGTCACATCCTTTGGATAACTCCCCTCTAGTAAATCAAAAGCATCCATGATAAAGTCTTCTTTATCTATTTCTTTAGGAATAACTCCCATATTTAATTCACTCGTACTAACGCTCTTTACTACACTATCATTTTTAACAAGTAAATTCAAATTAGTAGCTCTTGTAAAACTTATCCCACTTATTAGTTCATCATTAATATTTTCTATATACTCTATATACTCACTAGTTATTTTATTAGTATGAACCAAATTATATGAATTTATATCAAATGGATATATCTTCTTTTCAGTAGGATAATCACCTTTTCCAGGCATCATACTTCCCATCATTTCTTCCATTTGCTTTTCATCCATAGTCATAGTACTTTTACTAATCATAATAGGAAAATTACTAAGAGTATTCTTCTGATATATATCTACTTGCTTATCAAAACCATTAGACAAACTTAATATAATACTAATCCCAATTATGCCTATACTAGACGCAAAAGCTGTGAGAAACGTTCTTCCTTTCTTTGTCCTAATGTTATTAAAACTCAATTTTAAAGCTGTTAAGAAGCTCATTTTAGTTTTCTTTATTTCTATATTATTCTTATTTTTAGTCTTATCAAATGGACTACTGTCATTTATTACTTCCCCGTCTTTTACTTCAATTATTCTAGTTGCATACTTTTTAGCCAAATCAGAGTTATGTGTTACCATAATTACAAGTTTTTCTTTAGATATTTCTTTAATAAGTTCCATTATCTGTTTACTTGTCTTAGTATCTAAGGCACCTGTTGGTTCATCAGCCAAAATTACTTCAGGGTCATTTACAATAGCTCTTGCAATTGCCACCCTTTGCATTTGTCCACCACTAAGTTGGTTAGGTTTTTTATACGCATGATCTTTAAGTCCCACTTTCTCTAAAGCGCTCAAAGATTTCTCTTTCTTATCTTTAACACCACTTAAAGTAAGACTCATCTCTACATTTTCTAAAACTGACAAATGTCCAATTAAATTATAACTCTGAAAAATAAAACCTACACAATTATTTCTATAAGCATCCCATAAAGTATCATTAAACTTCTTAGTAGACATATTATTAATAATTAAGTCCCCACTATCATATCTATCAAGTCCACCAATTATATTTAAAAGAGTAGTCTTTCCACTTCCTGATGCACCTAATATACAAACAAACTCATTTCTATCAAATGTAAGACTTACTCCCTTTAAAGCATGCTGTACAAACTCTCCAGTTTTATAACTTTTTTTAATATTTTTTAATTCTAACATATTCCCTCCAATATCTCATTAAATTGATTTAATTTTTTATAAAATTCATTAATTTCTCTTTTACTAACTTTACCTAGTATCTCACTTTTTAAAAGATTTAACTCATCTATTACTTTATTTGTTACTAAATAGCCCTTTTCAGTTAGCACTATATTCTTAATATTATTATTAACAAACTCTTTATCTTTTAAACTATTTAAAACTTTTGTAGTCATTGCTTTATCATAGTCTACTATACTAGTAATTTCTTTAAAACTTAAACTTTCATACTTACTAATCACTATTAAATAAATAGCTTCAGGCGCAGTTAAATTATATTCTTTTATCTTAATATTTATTAACTTATATATTTTTTTCTTAATTGACCCAAAAAGTAAAAATACTTTATCCTCTTCACACATAATTGCACCTCTGTTGACTATTCAACAACATAATGATACTACACTAAAATAACTTTGTCAAATGAAATATCTTCGAAAACAAAAAAACAGCATCAAGCCGTTTTAATTTACCATAAATTTTTAGGATATTCATTCTTTTCAATAAGCTTATTTATTTCACTTACTAAAAGTTCTTTGTCTTCTTTATAAGTAATACCATACCACTTACTAGTAGTAACAAGTACCTTTACTTTAACTAAATTTTTACTTAAATATCTACTTACTTCAACAGGAATTAAATATTCTAGTGTCATAATATCATTAGTTTCTAAAAATTCTTTAAAATTATCTTCAATTAAATCAAATATTCTAGGAGTAAAACCAAACATATTCATAGACACTGGAGTATTATCGCTTACTACTACTTCTTCGTCAGTAAACAAACTAGCTGCGTTGTACTCCCCGTCAGTATATTCTATTTTACTTTCAACTATTTTATTTAAGTACCCATTACTTATATTACATACTCCCCTTTTAACACTGCCATTACTTGATAAAGTAGCACCCAGTTTATAACAAACTATACCAAAATCATCTGTAGTATTCTTAAGAAATTCTCCTAATTGTTTATAAGAGTCATATCCATAAAAATCATCAGCATTTATAACTGCAAAATTTTCTTTAACAACATCTTTGCAACAAAGTATTGCATGAGCAGTTCCTAGAGGTTTAGTTCTTTCACTAGGAATATTTATAGGCACATTATCATTCTTTTGAAAAACATATTCTACTTTAATTTTGTCTTCAACTCTCTTACCTATAGTCTCCTTAAAAACCTCATAATTCTCCTCTTTAATTATAAACACAACTTTGTCAAACCCACATCTCACCGCGTCATAAATTGAATAATCAATTATAAACTCGCCATTAGGCCCAACTGGCTCAATTTGCTTTAATCCTCCAAATCTACTGCCCATTCCAGCAGCCATTATTACTAAAGTCATTTTTAACCTACCTTTCTATAACCATTATAACTTAAAAAAGAAGAAAAATCTAGACATAAAATTTTTACGATTATTTTATAAAAAAAATGTTGACAAACAAATATATCTGTTTTATAATTGGATTACAAACACACGTATGTGTAAAAAAGAGACATTTAAATAAATACATTTGAAGAACAAATAGAAAATAATTATAATGAAAAAGAGTTAACACTAAAAATTATGCAAAGTAATATGGGAAATTTAATTTAAAGAAAAAATATGAAAGTGAGGTAAAATGACAATGATAACAAAAATAAAAGAAACTAATGAAATTATTAAACACAAAAATATTGATGAAGCTAGTAACAACTTCAAAAATATTTCAAGCAAAGTTAAGAATCAGAAATTTGAACATATTGATGCTTGGCTTTTAAAAACTTCAAAACATTTTAAAACTGAAAACAGCATCTTACAAAAAGCACTATACCCAAGATTTGAATACGGAACAATTGTTAAAGTTGATTTCGGAATTAATGTTGGTTCCGAATTAAGTGGTCCGCATTTTGCAATAGTTTTAGATAAATTTGATAGTACAAAGAGTAATTCTATAACAGTATTACCATTAACTTCACAAAAGAAAAAACACAATTTGGAATTAAACACTTTAATAATAGAAGAGTTTACTAAAAGACTAACTAAGGCATTAAATGTCTTAAAAATAGAAATTAACGAAATTTTGATATCAAAAAAGGATTTAATAAGTGAAACAACAAAAAAGCAAGAAGAAGTTAAATTATTGCAAGATATGATTAATTACTATTCAAATTATGCAAAAAATTCATACGCTAGTTTAAATCAAATTACAACTATAAGCAAAAATAAAATTATGCGTCCAAAAAATAAATATGATATAGTTGGACGAGCTAAATGTAATAGCAAAACAATGCAGATAATAAGTAAAGAAATTATTAAAAAATATACCAACATAAAATTATATGATACACAAAATAATGAAAAAAAGGATTAACACAAAAAAAGAATATAATTTGACAAACCGCATATAATATGATATACTTACCATATAACTTAGGTTTCTTCAATGAAACAAATAGTTAGACTATGGTTCCTTTAGTGGAACAATTTATGACTATTGAGAAATTAAACAATTAATTCTTTCAATAGTCTTTTTTTATAACAAAAATGAAATAATATTCAAAACAAAAAGTCCTTACTACAGGACTTATGTATTTACTTTGGAGGACCCGGCCGGAGTCGAACCGGCGCTCGCGGAGTTGCAGTCCGATGCCTTAGCCTCTTGGCTACGGGTCCACAAGAAGTAACTATATTATACCAAATAATATGTCACTTGAAAAGTAAAAATTACAAATTTAATACAAATTAATAACAAATTCTTTATTTCTTATGTTTAAAACTAGATTTATACTAGTAGAATGCTTAAGTTCAGAAGGTACTTCTATATAAACATTATTAGTTTTAACCTTTCCAACATCAGCCATGGTAACATCAACTGACTTTTGTACACCCTCATAAATATAATTAATCTTAGCAAAATAAGAAATAAAATCACTATTACTCTTGATATACTTGTTAATATATAACCCATCGTCTAAAGTAACTTCCATATTAAGTTTCATTATAGTTCTAGACCCACGATTTAACAAGCTTGCATCAATCATTTTTACACCATTATAAGTTTTACCTCCTATAGTATATGTGTAATTTTCTTTAAATGTGTCTCCTAATTCAAAAGAATTAACTAATACTTCACTTTTATTTAAAGTTGTCTCTTCTAAACTAATCGCTTCTCCTATGGAATAAGATTTACTCTCTTTAGTATTTAACATTTCCTTAATATCTAAAACCACATTCTTATAACTTGCCTTAATTTCTCCTTTTTCCACATTAACATCTTGCATTAGCCTTAATTTACTACTACTATAAGTCAAATCTGCTGGTACTTCGTAAACTAACAAATAATTATATGTCTCATTTGGATATAAAACACTATCCTTAACATACCCTTCCCCCATATCCAAAAATGAATTAACATAACTATAAATTGGATAATAATCATTACTATCTAAAGACAACTTAATATCTTTTGCCTGAAGTGCAGTTCTATTTTGGTTAGTATTTTTTAGTTCTACCTTTATTACAACATATCTCATATCACTTCTAATAACTTTTCCACTCAAGTCAACATCTGTAATATATGAACTATTAACTTTAAAGTTTACCCCATCTACATTAAAAGTATCGTCTTGATAATAAGTCTTACTATAAACTGAAACATTCAAATATACTAAGAAACCAATAACAAGCACTACTACTGAACATATAACACTAAAGAAAAATTTATTTTCAACAACGTAATATTTAAACTCTCTAATAGTTTTTCTAATAAAACGTTTAACTTTATAATCATTACTACCTAAAGTAACTTCTATTTCTTCAGCGTCTTCTTCTGCTATGTCTAGATCTTCTAAATCCTTTTTAAAGTCAAACTTCTTTATATCAAAGCCTATTGACCTAATAATTCCGAATATTAAGAATACATACTGTGGAGCATAAAGCATTAAAATAATATCTCTATAAGCTCTTACACTTCTTACATTAAGTTCAGTAAATGCTAAATTATTTAAAGCATTAAAATATACTAAATAACCAATAAACAAAGCAAAATAGAAAACTACCATAGAAACATAAAGCACTCTACTTTTCTTTTTCCATCTCATTAATAAATATACAAAAGCACTTATCAAAATAATAAAAATTATAGATGCAAACATATAGAAATTAATATACTTGCCAGTTAGATTATTTGAATAAGTATAATATCCATTATTAGCATAATCATTAAAAAAAGTAAATATCGCGTGTGTCTTACTAATTAAATACATAACCAAAATAGTTAAAATAACGTGTATAGTTCTAAAATGCTTAATCATGAAAGCATAAGGTTTTTTAATTATCACATTTACCAACTCCTTACTCTATTATAATTATATAAAAAAAAGAAGCAAATTTCAAGAATTACTCCTTATAAAATATCATTTGCCCTGGTAATAAATAAATCATTTATATAAAACTAATTTATTTGTTTTAACACTTTAACTAAGTTTGTTCCTAATTCTTTTTTAGTAATTTCTTCTAATTATAATATTGCATTTTTATAAATTTCATATGCTCTATTATAGTTACCATTTTCAATTTCAATTATGCACGTATTTATAACACTTTCATATATTTCTTTATAAATTTCATCACTATTAGAAACATTATTTAAAACATTAACAATAATTGGCGCTATTTGATAATAATACTGAATATCACTTTTTGTTACAAACTTATCCCTAAACCACCTAAGGGTAGTCAATTCATAACAATTATCGTCAAAATCTTTTAATTGATGTTTCATACAAGCTGTTGTTAAAAAACATTTATGTTTTTCAGAAGTTTTTTTATCATCTTCCTTTTCGGTAATTGTAAAAGTTTCTTCATCATAATTAATATTTATATGAATAGAATTATGTTCTCCCCTAGGATCACTATCATAAATATTAACATGGCCTTTTTCTTCATTACCATTAACATTAATATAAGTACCACCTTCAGTTTCAATTGCCATTTTTAATTATTTCCTTTCTTATTAGATAAATTTACAAGTTCTCTTAACCCATACTCCACATCTTCTGCATAATCAAAAACATCTTTATCTTCATAACACTCATTACAAAAATCAACAATTTCACTAATATTACTAATAAAATATTTCTTTAAATTGTAATAACTCTTATATTCATTTTCAAATTCATTAATATACTTTAAAGATTTTTCTTTTAAATGTTTATCAGAAGTTTCCATGCTAATACATAAAAGTGAACTTAAAATTTTTCTAAATAGATTTAATATTTCTTCACGATTACTCACACTTCATCACCTAATATAATTATATAAAAAAAAGAAGCAAATTTCAAGAATTACTCCTTATAAAATATCATTTGCCCTGGTAATAAATAAATAGTTTTATTTTGCTTAACTAAATCCTTTTCACTTACTCCAAACACTTTAGAAACAACATTCAATGTATCGTCTTCTTTTGTAATATAATATTGAATACCTTTTTTAGGTATAATAAGTGTTTGATTAGGGTAAATATACTCGTCAACCTTTAAGCCATTTAATTCACTAACTAACTTAGGATTAACATTAAATTTTTTACTTATTTGATACAATGTATCTCCAGCCATAACTGTATAATAAGTATAATACTCTGTATCCATTACACGTTTAAATTCTTCCATCCTCTATTCACCTAATTTAATATATGCTATTTTACTAATTAAGTGAAAGTTATTTTGCTTTATCAAAATAATTAAGGAATTTTAAAAGTTATTTAATATATGTAAATACATTATCTTTACTATTAAAATTTAATTCAAAGTAATGTGCTATCTCTTTTACTTTTCCCATACTATAACTATACAAATTATCCTTATAAATAAAGTATACCCTATCTTTATTAGTACTAACCACATTTACTTCTTCGGTAAAAAACTTTGTCTTAACTTCCTTGTTATACTTATAAGATAAATAGTTACTATTTACACTTAGCACTTCTTCTTTCTTATTAAAGAAATTAACTTTACCACTAGTGTACTCACTTAACTTAGTTCTAACTTTCTTTAACCCATCATATTTAAAGTATCCGTTAATCTTATCTCCTACTATCTTAGCCTTAGCTTTCTTAACATTTATCTCTATTAAATTATTATTCTTTTTATCAAACAAATACAAGTTACTACCTTTTTCTCCAACATACTCACTCTCATAACTTATACTAAAGTTAGTACTAAACTCTTTATATTTTCCAGTACTCACATCCATTATAATAAACCCATCAAACATATACTCTTCACTATAATTAGGAAAAACTAAATACTTATCTTTAATTATCATTAAATCATTAGAATACCTGTCTTTCTTAAAAATATTAATAGTCTTATATTCACTACCATTTAAATAATAAAAACCATCATATTTCCAAATAAGCACGTGTTCATTACTATTTAAGTTTCCATTAAAATTAAAGTCTTTTAGATTTTTAACATAACTAACACCTAAGTCTTTTACTTCCAAAGTATCAGAATTACACACATAATAAAATCCATTAGGCTTAATACAACCATCTTCACTAGTTATCTTACTAACCATTTTCTTAGTAAAATTTCTCTTACCATTCTTTAAAAAGTTATATATAACACCATCTTTATCAGTCACTTCAACATAAATATCACTATCTTTAACAATTTCTTTAACACTATAGTCTCCCACTTTATAAGTAATAGTGTAATTTCCAGTAAAATACTTTATAACCACAATTACTGACACTAAAGTAAGCACTATCACTAACTTCTTTTTCATTAGTCACCTCTAAAATTAAAGATTAATGTCTAGCATTAATCTTCTTTTGTCTCAATTACTTTGTTTTCTTTTAAGAATTCAATTAATTGTTCTTCTGACATTGCACCATTTTGATAATCAGCAACAAACTCACCATTATTAGTAATGAAAGTATATGGAGTACCAAAATCAGTATAAATTTGATAAGTATTCTCAAGAGTAACTTTATCTTTATTACTTACCTCATCTAAATCAAACCAGAATAATTTAAAACCATACTCTTTTTGTACTTTAGTCATAACAGGCTTAAAGTTTTTACAGTGTTTACACCAAGTTTGTCCAAATACTGTAACTACTACTCCGCCTTCCTTTGTTGTTGAATACCAATTAGTTACATCATTATTAACTTGAATATCTTCTTCCTTAATTAATACTGATAAAACAGCAAATAGTATAATTAAAGCACCAACTAAAAGTAATACTTTGTTCTTACTAACGAATTTCTTAAAATTCTTCATACCATCACTCCTCATAATAATTTTATAATAAATAAACAAAAATTTCAACTATCTATTTTAAATTTTCATATTTTTGTATTCCAAATACGACAAAATACCAAGCATTAAATAAATAATAGGCTTAACTACTTTTAAAGAAATAAATATATTACTAATATAAGCATTACTTTCATCAACATATCCAAATACTTTACTAAGTATTAACTTTAAAACAAAAGAACAAAATATTCCTAAAACAACTATAATAGCATTCTTACTTATTCTAATCATTGTATTTCCTTTCTTTATATTAACACTAACCATAAACATCAAAAACACTATAAACAAATTTAAAATTAAATAAAATAATCCAAAATAATTAGACTTTCCTAAAATATATATAATCACTTCATAAATTGTTAATAAACTAAAAATACTTGTTAATAACATATAAATTTTCTTTAATCTCATACTAATCTACTCCACTTACATTATAATAAATATTTAACAAAAAGTCCATGTATAATTATTTAGTATTTGAACAACATAATTAATGGTGAAAAATATGAACGAAAATAAAGAATTTCTAGTGCTCATTCATGAAAATGTTAAAATGGGGTTAACTAGTACAAAAAAATTACTTAGTCTCTTACTTAACACTAACAATAAAATAAAAGGGACACTAGAAAGTGAACTAAAAACTTACGAAAGTCTTTATAACAAAACAAAAAAAGAAATCAAAAAACAAAAAATAACTATAGAAAAAAAAGGTCTATTAAAAACACTAACAAGCACAGTAGCTATGAAAACAGAAGTAAACAAAGACAACTCAGACTCAAACATAGCAAGTATACTAATAAGAGGTTTCAACATGGGTAATATTGACATTGAAGCAAAAATAAAAAGTTACAAAAAAGAAGTAGATAAAAGTATACTTAACCTAGCAAAAGAAGTACTCGCTTTTGGAGAAAGCGAAATAACAAAACTAAAGAGTTTCTTATAGCTCTTTAGTTTTTATATATTGTTTGTTTTACCTAATTTCTTAATTACTTGCTTTCTAATAAAATCAAATGGAATAACACTAATTGCAAAGAACAATGTTATATCTAACTCTATAATAGTTAACCCAGTAGTCCTAAAAATACTACCACCAAAATAAATCATTAATAACTCTACTACTATAATAAACAAAGTTATAAACAAGAACACCTTATTCTTTCTTAAATTAGCAAAAATATTAATCCTATTGCTTCTAGCATTAAAAGCATTAAATATAGTCATAAATATAAAAAGCCCAAAAAATGCACTCATTACATACTTATCATTCTCCCCAACCCTATACATAGAATGAATAAACTCACTTTTTAAGAAAAACATACAAAGTAAACTCATATACATTCCAGTAACAAGTATCTCATTTAACATATAAGAATTCATTATCTTTTCGTCTTTCTTTTTAGGAGCTTCCTTCATATAACTATCTAGTGGTGGCTCATAAGCATACGCTACTCCTGCTAAAGTATCCATTATCATATTTATCCAAAGCATTTGAATAACTGTAACAGGTGTAGTAATACCAAAGAAAGGCCCAATCACGCTTAAACTAACTGCTGTTAAATTAACTGTAAGTTGAAATATTATAAACTTTCTAATACTCTTAAAAATGGTCCTACCAAAAAGTATTGTCTTAACTATGCTCTTAAAGTTATCATCTAGTATTATAATATCACTTACTTCTTTTGCTACTTCAGTACCACTTCCCATTGCAAACCCAACATCAGCTCTTTTTAAAGCAGGCGCGTCATTCACCCCATCTCCAGTCATTCCAGTAACAAGTCCTAATTCTTGACTTAAAATAACAAGACGCTTTTTATCTTCAGGCAAGCTCCTTGCAACAACTTTTAACTTTGGAATAATCTTCTTTACTTGAGCGTCACTCATCTTATTTAACTCTTCACTAGTTAAAACAATATCTTCTTCACTACTAATAAGTCCAATTTCTTTAGCAATACTAGTGGCAGTAAGCTTATTATCCCCAGTTATCATAACAGTTTGTATGCCCGCTTCACTTACACTCTTTATCCCGCTTACTGCTTCTTCTCTAACTTCATCTTTAATCAAAATAAACCCAACGAAACTTAAACTATCCTCTTTTCCAGAAGCACAAGCTAAAACCCTATATCCATTCTTGGTAAACTCATCCCCCTTACTAACTAACTCACTAACATTCTTAATAATACCCCTAGACCCATCGCATCTATAATAATACTTACACTTACTACCCACTACTTCATAAGCTCCCTTAACAAAAGTAGTATTCCCTTCATAATTTAATTTAACACTACTATACTTTAACTCACTAGAAAATTCTTTTCTTTCTAACACTCTATACTTAGACTTACCACTTTCTCCTACATACTTAAGAATAGCCCTGTCAGTAGTATTACCTCCAATTATCTCACTACTTACATAATTAGCTTGATTGTTATAAACTAGATTTAATTCTAGTATTTCCCCCAACTTACACTTTCTTATATCACTAAAAGACTTATATAGCTTACCATCATAACTAGCAAACCCAACCATCTCTAATTTTCCCTTAGTTAAAGTACCAGTCTTATCTGTATACAAAATATTTAAACTTCCACTACTCTCAATACCCACTAACTTCCTAACTAAAACATTCTCCTTTAATAACCTCTTCATATTACTAGACAAGACTAGTGTAATCATCATAGGTAACCCCTCAGGAACAGCTACTACTATAATTGTAATACCGAGAGTGAGACTATATAATAGGTGTGGTGTAAATGTCTTGAATGAACCAAGCATAAGTTTAATCTTATCTAAATCAAAATTATTTTGAACAACCACTACATTAAATAAGTAAGACACAATTACTAGAAAAGCACAAATATACCCAATTTTACTGATAAAAGTTGCAAGTACTCTAAGCCTATTCTTAAGTGGACTATCAGGTGTTTTCTCTTGGATATCCTTAGCTATCTTTCCGTAATATGTCTCATTTCCTACACCAGTTACAATAAACACACCACTTCCATTAACTACTACACTACCCCTATAGACTTTCTTATTAACACTCTTATACTGTTCCTTAGTTTCCCCACTTAACATACTCTCGTCTATATAAACACTGCCATTATAAATTACTCCATCAGCTGGTACCTTATCTCCACTTTCTAAATAAACATAATCTCCCTTAACAACTTCTTCAATACTAACATTCTTAACCACACTATCTCTAATAACCTTAACTAAAATATTACTAGTACTCTTACTTAACTTTTGAAATGCTTTCTCACTTCCATACTCACTTAAACTACTAATAACAGTAGCCAAAATAATAGCAACAATAATACCAATAGTCTCATAAATATCACTATCATTCAAAAAAAACAATATCTTAACACCCAAAGCTATCAAAAGTATCTTAATAATCGGGTCATTCATTGCTTCAATAATAAGCCCAAAAATAGTTGTCTTTTTCTTCTCAGTTATTTTATTACTTCCATTTAATTTCCTACTACTTAATACTTCTTCACTAGTTAGACCCTTAATATTAAACATAAGCTTCACCACTTAAGTATATTAAGTTCATTAACTTTTAATGAATAAAACCAAAAAACAGGGATAAGCGCGTTCGCCTAAAGGCAGAGCGCCTATCTCTGTTTTATTTAGTATTTTCAAAAGTGTTTTACACACTTGATACCAAATTAAATTTTCAGCTACTGGCACTTACGCGCCAGAAAGTCATTTAATCACTTACGTGATTTTCTAGCCACCAACTTACAGTCGGTGGAGACGTCCGAAAGGGTTTTCGGACGGTATTTCAGATCTACAGTTTAGCACCCACTTGTACTTTCTTCTATCGTGTATGGTGCACTTGCCGAGCCATCTCCTCCACTTGTCTT
>DOEC01000007.1 GCA_003524085.1 Bacillota bacterium
TATATTATTTTGCAGGGAATGCACAAGATAACTGGGTAAAGTTTGGAAAGAATGCAAGTAATCAAGACTTATACTGGAGAATAATAAGAACAAACTCAGATGGTGGAGTAAGACTACTATATCACGGAACAAGTACTACAGCAACAGATGCGGTTATAAATACAAGTACAGCATTTAATAGTAGTGTTGATAATATAGTATATGTAAGTTATATGTACGGAAGTACAGGAAGTATAGCAAATGCTAGAGCAAATACAACTAACAGTACAATAAAAACAACAATAGATAACTGGTATACAAGCAACTTAGAAGCAAAAGATTATACAAAATACTTAAGTAGAACAGCAGTATATTGTAACGATAGAAGTACATCAGATAATAAATACTTTGGAGCACGTACAAGACTAGATACAAATAAAACACCAACATACGACTGTGCAACAATAGAAGACAAATTCACAGCAGATAGTAGTACTGGAAATGGGAAACTAACATACCCAATAGCATTAATGACAGCAGACGAAGTAAGTTTTGCAGGTGGGTTATATGAAAATAATGCACCAACATGGTATTATTATAATAGTGCAAACGGTAGCTCAACAGGCGACACTTGGTGGTGGTTGTTGTCTCCTGACTATTGGTATGGCGGCAACGCTCACGTGTTTGTCGTGGGCGGTTCGTCCTACCCTGGCTACTTGAGCTTCAGCTACGTCATCGGCACTCACGGGGTGCGTCCGGCCATTTCTCTCAAATCTTGTATAAAATATAGTACAGGAAATGGCTCGGCAAACGCACCATACACAATAAAAGAAACAGAGACAGGTTGCTAATAGTATAAAATTAAATACTGAAAATAAAGAGATAATTAAAAATATTATCTTTTTTCTATGTTTGGCTTTGCAAAAAGTAAAATCTTGTGATATGATTAAATGGTAAGAAAAGTAAAGACAGTGTATATATTTACACATTATGTTAGGAAGTGAAAGAATGGCTTACGATGATAAAAGCATAAAAATATTAGAAGGCTTGGAAGCAGTTAGAAAGCGTCCTGGTATGTATATAGGCTCTACTGATAAAAGAGGATTACATCATTTAGTTTGGGAAATTGTTGATAATGCAGTAGATGAAGCAATAAACGGGTATGGTAATATAATTAAAGTAACGCTAACTAAAACTGGTAGTGTTATAGTTGAAGATGAAGGCCGTGGTGTACCATGTGGAATGCATGAAAGTGGAAAAAGTACACCTGAAGTAATTTATACAGTTTTACATGCTGGTGGTAAATTTGAAACTGATGGGTACAAAGTAAGTGGTGGCTTACATGGTGTTGGTGCAAGTGTTGTAAACGCATTATCTAAAAAGATGGTAGTTACTATTTGTAGAGATGGTAGTATAAGTGAAATTAGTTTTAAAAATGGTGGACATGTAGATGTGCCGTTAAAGAAAATAGGTACAACTAGAAAAACTGGTACAAAGGTAGAATTTTGGCCTGACCCTGAAATATTTGATACAGTTAAATTTAGTTTTAGTACTATTGAAGAAAGAATGCAAGAAAGTGCATTTTTAATAAACGATTTAACAATTGAAATAAATGATGAAAATGAAGATAAACACGTGAACTTTCATTATGAAAATGGACTAGTTAGTTTCGTTGAATACATTAATGAAAACAAAACACCTTTACATAAAGTAATTGATATGGAAGGAACTAAAAATGGAATAGATGTTAAAATTGCAATGTGCTATACTGACTCATATAGTGAAAACATCATATCATTTGTAAATAATGTTAAAACAATTGATGGAGGAACTCATGAAGTTGGTTTTAAAACAGCTGTTACTAAAGTATTTAACGAGTATATTAAAAATAATAATCTATTAAAAGGAAAGAGTACTACTTTAGAAGGAAGTGACACTAGAGAAGGCTTAACTGCAGTAATAAGTGTTAATATTCCTGAAAATATGTTACAGTTTGAAGGACAAACTAAAGGAAAGTTGGGTACACCTCAAGCTAAAGCTGTAGTAGAAAGTATTGTTTATGAAAAATTAAGTTATTACTTAGAAGAAAATAAGAGTGTTGCTTCTTTAATAATGGATAAAGCACTTAAAAGTAAAGTTGCACGTGAAGCTGCTAGAAAAGCTAGAGAAGAAGCAAGAAGTGGTAAAACTAAAAGTGATAAAAATAAAATACTTAATGGTAAACTTACTAAAGCAGCAGGAAAAGATCCAAGTAAGAATGAATTATTCTTAGTAGAAGGAGACTCAGCTGGAGGAAGTGCTAAAACAGGAAGAAACCGTGAAACACAGGCTATACTACCTTTAAGAGGTAAAGTTTTAAACTGTGAAAAAGCAAGTACTAATGATATAAATGGAAATGAAGAAATTAATCAAATTATTCAAACAATAGGTGCTGGTATTGGAAGTGATTTTGATCCTAAAGAAAGCAATTATGGTAAAGTTATAATTATGACCGATGCTGACGATGATGGGGCACACATTCAAATACTATTAATAACTTTCTTCTATAGATTTATGAAAGGGTTAATAGAAAATGGTATGCTATATATTGCAAATCCACCACTTTATAGTATTGAATATAATAAAACAAAAGAGTATATTCAAACTGATGAAGAACTAGCTATTAAGAGAAAAGAAATTAAAGGTGCTTACAAAATAAATAGATTTAAAGGTTTAGGAGAAATGGATGCTGAAGAGTTATTTGAGACAACTATGGATCCAAAACATAGAAGTTTAATAAAGGTTAATATAGAAGATGCAATGCTTGCTGAAAAAAGAGTAAGTGTGTTAATGGGAGATAAAGTTGAACCTAGAAAAGAGTGGATAAACGAGAATGTTGACTTTACTCTAGAAGATGATTTTAGGAGGTAATTATGGCAAAAAAGAAAATTGAAGAAAACATTGTAGAAAAAATATATGATTACACTCTAGAAGAAATAATGGGAGATAGGTTTGGAAGATATGCAAAAAGTATTATACAAGACCGTGCTTTACCAGATGTTAGAGATGGCTTAAAACCAGTTCAAAGAAGAATACTTTGGAGTATGTATGAAAGCAAAAACACATATGATAAACCTTTTAGAAAAAGTGCTAAAGCGGTTGGAGATATCATGGGACATTATCACCCACATGGAGATAGTTCTATATATGATGCGTTAGTAAGGCTTAGTCAAAGATGGAAAATGCGTGAACCACTTGTAGAAATACACGGAAATAATGGTTCAATTGATGGAGATGGTCCAGCAGCAAGTCGTTATACTGAGGCAAGACTTTCTAAAATAGCAAATGTAATGCTATCAGATATAAATAAAGATGCTGTTAAAATGACGCTTAATTATAGTGATGAAGATTTAGAGCCTACTGTTTTACCAGCACATTTTCCAGCACTGCTAGTTAATGGATCTACTGGAATAAGTGCAGGTTATGCAACAAATATTCCACCACATAATTTAGCTGAAGTGATAGACGCGACTATAAAAAGAATTGATAGTCCTAATTGTAGACTTGATACTATACTAGAAATAATAAAAGGACCAGACTTTCCAACAGGTGGTGTAGTTGAGGGCAAAGATGGTTTAATTCAAGCATATACTACTGGTAAAGGGAAAGTAGTATTAAAAGCTAACTATGAAATTATTGAAGAAAAAGGTAAAAAACAAATTCTTATAAAAGAAATACCTTATGAAGTGTTAAAAGAACAATTAAAGAAAAAGATAGAAGACATTAAGAGTGATAAAAAAATTGATGGAATAGTTGATGTAATTGATGAATCAGATAGAACTAATATGGCTAGATTAGTAATTGAACTTAAAAAAGATGCTGACGCTAACTTAATAATCAATTATTTACTAAAAAATACTGATTTACAAATAAACTATAACTTTAATGTTGTTGCAATAGATAATAAAAGGCCTAAAACTTTAGGGCTTCTTGAAATATTGGATGCATTTATTCTTCATAAAGAAGAAGTTGTAATAAATAGAAGTAAGTTTGATTTAGAACATTCTAAAAAAAGACTTCATATAGTAGAAGGTTTTATAAAAGCACTAGATATACTAGATGAAGTAATTAAAACTATTAGAAAAAGTAAAAATAAGGCAGATGCGATAGAAAACTTAGTTAAAGAGTATCTTTTTACTACTGAACAGGCTACTGCTATTGTTATGATGCAGTTATATAAACTTACTAATACTGATGTTACTGACTTACAAAATGAACATGCTAACTTACTTGAACTTATTAAATATTTAACAAGTGTAATAAATGATGAAAGTGTTTTAAAAGGAGTAATGAAAGAAGAACTTAGAAGTATTAAGAAAGAGTTTGCAACTCCTAGAAGAACTATTATTAAAGATGAGATTACAGAAATTAAGATAGACGAGTTAAGTATGATACCTAAAGAAGATTTTATAGTAAGTGTAAGTAAAAGTGGCTATATTAAGAAATTAAGTGTTAAAGTATATAATGCTAACAATGAAACTGAGTACGTACTAAAAGAGAAAGATTATTTAATCGGATTATATAAAATTAATAATATAGATACAATTATACTAATTACTAATTTAGGAAATTATTGTTATTTACCAGTAAGAGATATTACTGAATGTAAATATAAAGATATTGGTAAACATATAAGTAGTTATATTCCTTTATCTGAAGGGGAAACTATTATTGCAAGTTTTGGTATAAAGAACTTTGACTCTAGAACTATAACACTATTTAGTAAAGATGGTCTTGTAAAACAAACTGAATTATCTAATTTACCAGTTACAAGATACTCTAAACCTATGACTATATTTAAACTTAAAGATAATGATGAAGTAGTAAGTGCAAGTATAAATGATGGAGTAGTATATATAGTTACAGAAAACGGGTTTGCTCTTAAGTTTAATAAAGAAGAAATACCTGTTGTTGGATTAAAAACAAGTGGAGTTAAAGGTATTAAACTAGTGAGTGACAGTGTAGTAAGTGCGTTTGTAACAAATGAAAACCACGAATACATTACTATATTTACTGATAAAAATACTGCTAAAAGAGTGAAACTTGAAGAAATAGATTATAGTAAGAGAAGTTTAAAAGGCGATAATATCTTACATAGTCCTAAATCAAAGAAATATAAAATAACTGAATGTTATGCAGGAAATTCTAAAACTAATTATGGTCTTATAAGGGAAGAGACTGAAACTATAAAATCAAGTGATATAAGTATAATGGATAAATCTAGTACGGGTAGTACGATATCTAAAAAAGATTTAACTGACGTATTTAAAGAGGCTAGACTTAAAGTAATAGACGATGCGCTAGCAAGCACTCCTGAACATGAAGAAAGTAGTAGTGTAGAAACACCTAAAAAAGAAGAAAAAACTCAAGAGTTAAAAGAAGAACCTAAAGAAGATAAAAAACAAGAAGAACAAGTATATGAAACTTTAACAATGAGTGACTTCTTTGATGAATTCAAGATATAGTACAAAATAAAGTACTTGATTTAATTAGTAAAATTTGTTATAATTAAATTGTCTTAAACGACATATAATATTAATGGACAAACAAAAAGAGTAGTACCTAGCTTTTGCCTGTTAGGTGTTCCTCAGTCCATATTGTGTTCTGAAGAACACCGTTTCATTAGCTGATACGGTGTTCCTTTTCATTTCTTTAACAGAAATTACTTTCTGTTGTTTGTATAGTGATCTAGCACAGCTAGATCATTTTTTATTTGAATAAACAAATATTTCAAAATACCAAACAAACATATTTACTTTGAATTATTATCATGTTATAATTATTTGTAAGAAGGAGGGATAAGTATGATTAATGCAGAATTGGTTGCTAAATATTTTCTATCAAAAGATAATGAACGTAAGTTATTCAATATGAATGTTGTCACTTATAATAATAGAAATTTTTACGAGGGAAATGCACGTTTGAATAAATATTTATTTTTATCACAAGTTGTATATTTGGCTAAATATAATAAGCGATTATTTAATGATGATTTTCGTGCATATGATAATGGACCCGTTATATTAGATATTATGAAGACATTTCCAGTATTAAAGAACGAGGAAAATTTTAGTAGCATAAGTGATAAAGATAAGATTTTTCTTGATAAAATCTATGAATCTTTAGAAAATGCAACTTATGAAGAATTAATTGATATAACTCATGAAGATCCAGAATGGTTATGTCTTAAAGAATTAACATATAATGCTCCTGTTATGGATTTGGAAAAACACATTGATGAATATAAGAAAAGATACAAAGGACTAATTGAAGCTTTAAATATATGATAAATGATTTGAAAGTGGGGCAAATATTGTGGCTTAAAGTAAGATATCAATTAGACAAGGTATCAGAAACAAAGCATCCGATGCTAATTGCTAAAATTGAAGAAAAGCATATTGAAATAATAGCAATTGATAAAACATCGGGAAAAATTCATCAATTATATCGTCCATACAATCATTATATTAATTCTCAAAACCCATATGAAACAGTTATATATGAAGACAGTTACGCTCAGTTAAACACAAAATTGACTGTAGATAATTTTCCAGAATTAATTAAATATCGTAAGACAACAGACTGTCTGTCAAAAGAAAAACTAGCTGATTTATTAGAAAACTACACAGAATATCAACAAAACAACATTTTAGACAAGGCTAGAATTGTTCATATGTCTAAAAGTGAGTTATTAGCCATTAATTGAGTGTAATTAAAATTACATTCTTTTATTTTGAAATTTTTAAAATAAATATGAATAAATATATAAATACCATCACTTTCCAAAAGATTTTCGTATTCATACTTGCATTTCTAGGCATTTTATGGTAAAATTTACTTGTTTCTCAAGGCGTATTCACTTGAAAAACCGCTCAGAATAGGTTGTAAAAGGTTAAACCTTACCTCAATGGCGCGTCTTATAATTTAAAGGAGGTATGAAAAGTGAAAGCAATTATCGTTACTGGTGGAAAACAATATTTAGTTACAGAAGGGTCAGTTTTATATGTTGAAAAACTTGATAATGAAGTTAACACAGATGTTACTTTTGATGAAGTACTTTATGTTGACGGTAAAGTTGGAACACCTACAGTTAAAGGTGCAAGTGTTACTGCAACAGTTTTAAAACATGGTAAACAAAAGAAGATTAGAGTATTTAAATACAAAAACAAAACTAAATCTTCAAGAGTAACTAAAGGACATAGACAACCATACACTAAAATAGAAATTAAGAAAATAGTTGGTTAATATGATTAAAGTTAATATTAAACGAAAAGATAATATAATAAAAGAAATAAAACTAACAGGACACGCAAAGTATGACGAATACGGCAAAGACATTGTGTGTGCAGGAGTTAGCACGTCGCTTACTGTAACTATCAATGCTTGTTTATCTTTTGATAAGAAAAGCATTACTTATAATGAGAGTGACCCATTTATATTAACTAATATAAATGAAAGTGAAATAACTAATAAATTACTAGAAAATTTAGTTAGAACTCTTAAAGATATAGAAAGTGACTACAAGAAAAACATTACAATTAAGGAGGAATAAATAGTGAAATTTTTAAAATTAGATTTACAACTATTCGCATCCCATAAAGGTGTTGGTTCAACTAAAAATGGACGTGACTCTGCTGGTAGAAGACTTGGTGCTAAAGTAGCTGATGGACAATTTTGTACTGCAGGTTCTATTATTTATAGACAAAGAGGTACTAGAATTTATCCAGGTACTAACTGTGGAATGGGTAAAGATCATACATTATTTGCACTAGTTGATGGAGTAGTTAAATACGAAAGATTAGGAAGAGATAAGAAAAAAGCAAGTGTTTATGTTGTTGAATAAACACTTTTCTTATGCTATAATTTATCTAGGAAGTGGTTTTGGTGGAAAAATTATTTATATATAAATGTGAAAATATAACAATGAAAAATGGCTTAGTAACTGATTTTGTGTATGCCTATAATTTAACTAAAGATAAGTATATGTATTTATTAAATAGTGATTTAAAAGAATATGATGTAACATATTTAGATTGGTTAGTAAATGATTTCTATTATATATATGGACCAATTATGCTTGAAGAAACAGTTAAAAAGAATTATGTGGGAGAAGAACTTTTTAAAGAAGTTGCTACTCATATTAATGAAATTGATAAAGAATACTTTCATATTATAAAAGAAAAACTTGGCGTACAACAAAGGTTTGAATGTGGTATAACTCATGAATATTTATTAGAAATGATAGATGAGACTAATAGTCAAATTTTAAGATACATTAAAAAGTAATGTTTCTTTTTTTATTTTGTAAATTATTTAAAAATACGAGTAAAAACTTATGAAAATTAACTCTTTTTTCTTTTATGAAAATGTAGTATAATATTATCATTAAAGGAAGTGACTAGTATGACAGACGATAATAATGATAATAATAACAATTTTAATGACTTAGAATGGGTAGTTAGTGAAGAAATAAATAAATGTGATGGTTGTTCAGGAAGTTGTTTTTTAAAGGAACTTATAGAAGAACAAAGAAAAGGACTAATTACAGAAGAAAAAATTGTAGAAAGATTAAAGGAGTACTATGGAGAAGAGTGATCCGTATATTGACAGTAATACAGGAGTGCTTAAAAATTTATTAAATATTAAAGATAATAATAAATTAAAGCAAGCAGAGAGCGATATAGTTATTACTAGAATACATGAAATATTTAAAACTATGTATTTTGAAAGTAGTAAAGATTATTTTTTAGAATTACATAAATATTTATTTAGCGATGTATATTCTTTTGCAGGTAAATATAGGACTATAGAAATATATAAACAAGAAAGAGTACTTGCTTATGAATCTGTAGAATATGCTAAACCAAGTGAAATTGATTACCAATTAAATGAGATATTTGAAATACTTAGAAATACTGATTTACTTAGTTTAGATATTGAAATGCAGAAAGATTTTGTAACTTCCTTAATAAGTGATTTATGGAAAGTACATCCTTTTAGAGAAGGTAATACTAGAACTTGTTTAGTATTTTTAAGAACTTATTTAAATAGTTATGATATTAAGTTTGATGTTAATTTCTTTAAACATGAAAACACTTATAAATATATGAGAGATGCACTTGTTGCTTCGGCTTTTGAATCAGATATTTATGAGAAAGAAAGAGAGTATAAGTATTTAAGAAGGATTATAGGAGATATAATTGAGTTAGATCAAGAAAGGAAGAAAAAATTGTGAAAATTGATGTAAAAGAGTTAAATTTAAAATATAAAGAATTATTAGATACAGAAGTTATAATTGATGGTTGGGTTAGGAGTAATAGAGATCAGTCAACACTAGGTTTTATTGATTTAAATGATGGAACTAGTTTTAAAGGAGTACAAGTTGTTTATACTAGCGATGATGATATTTATCAAGTTGCTTCTAAAGTACAAGTAGGAAGTAGTATAGAAGTAAAAGGAACTGTTATACTTAGTGAGGGTGCTGGTCAAGAGTATGAAATTAAGTTAATTGAAATAACTGTTTTAGGAGATGTAGATATGGACTATCCATTACAAAGTAAAGGTAGACCTACTAGAGAGTTTTTAAGAGAAATTGCTTATTTAAGACCTAGAACAAACCTATTTAATGCTGTTTTTAGGGTAAGAAGTATAGCTGCGTTTGCAATACATAAATATTTTCAAGAAAGAGGATACGTTTACTTTCATGCACCACTTATAACCGCAAGTGACTGTGAAGGAGCTGGAGAAATGTTTCAAGTAACTACACTTGATTTAAATAAAGTAGCAAGTTCTGGTAAAGTAGACTACTCTAAAGATTTTTTTGGCAGGCAAGCTAACCTTACAGTATCAGGTCAACTTGAAGCTGAGACTTTTGCACTAGCATACAAGAAAGTTTACACTTTTGGGCCAACTTTCAGAGCAGAAAACTCAAACACTAAAACACACGCTAATGAATTTTGGATGATAGAACCTGAAATGGCATTTATGGACTTGCATGACGATATGGATGTGATGGAGGATATGCTAAAATACGTTGTTAAATATGTGCTTGAAAACGCTAAAGATGAAATGGCTTTCTTTGACAAATTCGTTGAAAAAGGATTACTTGAAAAGCTAAATAAACTAGTAAATAGTCATTTTACAAGAATTACTCATGAAGAAGTAATAACTATTTTAAAACAAGCAGATGTTAAATGGGAGTTTACTCCTCTATACGGAGAAGACATTCAAAAAGAACATGAAAAATATATAACAGAATATTTTAATGGACCTGTATTTATTACTAATTGGCCTAAAGATATAAAAGCATTCTACATGAAACAAAATGATGATGGGAAAACTGTGGCAGCAGTTGATCTAGAAGTACCAGGTGCAGGAGAGTTAATGGGTGGAAGTCAAAGAGAAGAAGACTATACTAAACTACTTAACAGAATGACTGAACTAGGTATGAAAGAAGAAGATATGAAGTGGTATTTAAATCTTAGAAGATTTGGAGGATGTGTTCATTCAGGCTTTGGAATGGGATTTGAAAGACTACTAATATACTTAACTGGTGTAGAAAATATTAGGGATGTTATACCATACCCTAGAACACCAGGAAATTGTGAATATTAATATTGAAGGGAGGGGAGTTTATGGAAATTATAGAAACTAAAATACAAAAAATATACGTATCAAATAATTGTGTAACTTATGCATTTATGGTAGACTGCACTAAAGGTTATGTTTTCAGTGTAGTAAACTATTCAAGAGAATGTGACTTTATGTCAAATGCTTTTGGTGCATCAAAGAAATTAAAACTAGGTAAAACAGCATACATTACACTAACTAAAGATAACAAAATACTTAGTATATCAAACGAATTTGGTGATACAATTATCACAACTTTAACTTACGATTATGCTTATGGTACAGTAGATACTAAGAACAGAGATTACATAATAAATGAACTTGGTACAACTATAGAAGAATACACTTTAGATGTAGCAAAAGCTATTAAAGGAAAAAGTTTAACAAAAACTATGTAAAGATACTTGAAAAAAAGTATCTTTTTTTCTTTGACGAAATTTCACGTAAATTTCACAAAATAATTAGCACTTAGGTATTGACTTTGCTAATTCTGCATAGTATAATATTATTAGCACTTGTAAAGAAAGAGTGCTAAGGAGGTAAATATGTTAAGTGAAAGACAAGCATTACTTTTAAAAGAGATATGTAGTGAATATATAAAAACTGCTCATCCTATTGGAAGTAAAGCGTTAACTAAAAAGTTTAAGTGTTCTAGTGCAACATTAAGAAATGACATGATGGTACTAGAAAGCATGGGATACTTAGAAAAACAACATATTTCTTCTGGACGTATTCCTAGTGAAAAGGGATATCGTTATTATGTAGACCATTTAATGGAGCCTAAGAAAATAAGTGGAAGTGATATGCTAAAACTTCAAACAATATTTTCAAATAGGGAGTTAGACCTAAACGATGCAATAACAAAAAGTCTAGAGATTATTAGTGATATAACTAACTATACATCTGTAGTACTTGGTTCTGCTTCTAAAGAGAATAATCTTGAGAAAGTAGAAGTAATACCTATTACAGATAATAGACTTATTGCAATAGTCGTAACTGATAAAGGACATGTTGAAAATAAGATAATTAACTTGGAAGAAAGCGTCGAAGCAAAAGAAGTTAATAAAACAAGTGAATTATTAAACAAGATGTTAAAGGGTACTCCAATAAGTGACGTTAGTGCTAAATTAGAGTTTGAAATAAAACCTATAATAGGCAATTACGTTAAGAACTATGAAGTTTTATATAATGCGTTTTATGAAGCATTAAGTAATTTTCAAAATGAAAAAGATGTTCATTGGGAAGGTAAAAGCAATATATTAAAACAACCAGAATTTAGTACAGTTGATGATGTTAAAAATATCATTAGTAAATTTGAAAACAAAGAATTAGTAAGTAAAATTGAAGAAACTGATGAAGAGGTTAAGGTATATATTGGTACAGAAACTTCACTAGATGATAACGTTACCGTTATTAAAACTAAATATAAAGCACTTGGCAAAGTTGGAACTCTTGCAATAATTGGGCCTAAAAGAATGGACTATGAAAGAGTATTAAACTTACTTGAATATATAAAAAGTGAGATTGAAAAGAAAGGTGGCAGTAATGAATAACGAGAGTAAAAAAGGTAAACCTAAGAAAGAAAATAAAAGTGAAAAACTGTATAATGAAATAAACGAACTTAAAGAAAAGGTTAGTTTATTAGAAGATAAAAACAAAAGAACTCAAGCAGAATTCATTAATTATATGGCAAGAACTGATAAAGAAAAAGCTAGTCTTTTAAAATATGATGGAGAAAAGCTAATCAAAAAGATCTTAGATGTAACTGATGATTTTGAACGAGCAATAATGATGGATGATAATGATTTATCTGATGAAGTAAGTAATTTCTTAAAAGGTTTTAAAATGATTTACACAAGACTTATTGGTGTATTAGATGAAATGGAAGTAAAACCAATTGATGTTGAAGGTAAAGAGTTTGACCCTAGTATTTCTGAAGCAGTACTAACTGAGCATGATGAAACTAAACCTGAAAATGTAGTTTTAGAAGTATTAAAGAAAGGATATACTTATAAGGATAAACTTGTAAGACCAGCAATGGTAAAGGTAAATAAGTAATGAGCAAAAAAGACATTATGAGAACTCTGTTGTTTCCTGAATTTGTTAAAAATTCTTGTTTAATTGAAGAAGTTAAAAAAGAATGTATTGATTTTGATAGGTTATATAGTAATGCAAAGTTAGATTTAATGTTGTATGTTGTATGCTTAGAAAATGATGGTAAAACAGATGAAGAAATAATAGAAGAAGTAACTAGTTATAATAAGAGTAAACATTTTAATGGTTTAGATGAATTAACTAGAACTAACTTAATACAAAGTACATTAAAAACACTTAAGAGGTAGATTATGGATAATATTTATAAGTTTTTATTGTTTGGTGGTATGATTGGTCCTTACACAATGAGTATAGAAGAGTTATACTACTTAAATAAAGAAGAAGTAAGAGACATGAGTATAGGATTACTTCTTGAAATGAGAGAACTTAAAAGTAACGGATATACTATGGATGAAATACTTAAACTTATTGAAGAATACTTTCCATTAAAAGACTTCAAAAGTGATGAAAGCGACTTTTTAAAGAAAGACGCGATAAAAAATTTAAAAATAATATATAGAAAAGAGAGGAATGATTAATTATGAGTAAAATTATAGGAATAGACCTTGGTACTACAAACTCATGTGTTGCAGTATTAGAAGGTGGTAAAGCAAGCGTTATTACAAACGCTGAAGGAGAAAGAACTACACCAAGTGTAGTAAGTTATAAGAATGGAGAAATTAAAGTAGGTACTGTTGCTAAAAACGAAGCTATTACTAGTAGTGATGTTGTAAGAAGTAACAAGAGATACATAGGAACTGACCATAAATTCCATGTAAATGGAAAAGATGTTACATCAGTAGAAGTAAGTGCTCAAATTCTTATGAAGTTAAAGAAAGATGCTGAAGCTTATTTAAATGATAAAGTTACAAAAGCAGTTATTACTGTTCCAGCATACTTTAATGATGCACAAAGACAAGCTACAAAAGATGCTGGTAAAGTAGCAGGCTTAGAAGTAGAAAGAATAATAAACGAACCTACTGCTGCAGCAATTGCTTATGGTATTGACAAACAAGACAAGAATCAAAAAATATTAGTATATGATTTAGGTGGAGGTACATTTGATGTATCTGTTCTAGAAATAGGTGATGGAGTGTATGAAGTACTTGCAACAGCTGGTAACAATAAACTAGGAGGAGATGATTTTGACCAAAGAATAATCGATTACTTAGTAGAAGAATTTAAAAAGCAAAATGGTATAGATTTAAGTACAGATAAACTAGCTCTTCAAAGATTAAAAGATGCTTCAGAAAAAGCTAAGAAAGACTTAAGTAGTGCTGTTACAACTAATATTAGTTTACCATTTATTACACAAGGCACTAATGGTCCACTACATTTAGATGTTACATTAACAAGAGCTAAATTTGAAGATTTAATTAGAGATTTAGTAGAAAGCACAACTAAACAAGTAAAAGATGCTTTAAAAGAAGCTAACCTTAGTTCAAGTGACTTAGATAAAGTATTACTTGTAGGTGGATCAACACGTATTCCATGTGTACAAGAACTTGTTAAACGTGAAACTGGTAAAGAACCAAGTAAAGAAGTTAATCCAGATGAAGTAGTTGCAATGGGTGCTGCTATTCAAGGCGGAGTTTTAACTGGAGAAGTTGAAGACTTAGTACTACTTGATGTTACACCACTAAGTTTAGGTATTGAGACACTTGGTAACGTAATGACTGTATTAATTCCAAGAAATACAACAATTCCAACAACAAAGAGTCAGGTATTTAGTACAGCCGTAGATAATCAACCTGCAGTAGATATTCACATCTTACAAGGTGAAAGACCAATGGCAGCTGATAATAAAACTCTTGGAAGATTCCAACTTTCAGATATCCCACCAGCACCAAGAGGAGTACCACAAATTGAAGTATCATTTGATATAGATGCTAACGGAATAGTTAATGTTAAAGCAAAAGATTTAGGTACAAATAAAGAACAAAAGATAACTATTACTTCAAGTACTAACCTTACTGAAGAAGAAATAGATAAGATGATGAAAGAAGCTGAAGCAAATAAAGAAGCAGATGCTAAGAGAAAAGAAGAAGCTGAAGTTAAAAATGAAACTGAACAAATGATATTTACTGCTGAAAAAGCTATCAAAGATTTAGGCGACAAAGTAACTGAAAGTGAAAAAACTGAAATTAATGAGTTAATTGATAAAGCTAAGAAAGCAATGGAAGAAAATAACATTGAAGAGATTAAATCTAGTAAAGACAAACTTGCTGAAAAAGCTATGGCATTAAGTTCTAGAGTATATGAAGAAGCTGCAAAAGCACAACAAGCACAAACAGAAAGTAACACTGAACAAACAACTAGCGAAAGCAAAGGAAAAGACGACAATATAAAAGAAGCAAACTTTGAAGAAAAATAATTATTGAAAGTAGGCTAGTAAAATAACTAGTCTACTTATTCTTGAATAAAGAAGGAGTACGTATGAATAAAAGAGATTACTATGAAGTATTAGGTGTTAGTAAAGATGCTAGTGCTGATGAAATTAAAAGTGCTTTTAGACGTCTTGCAAAAAAGTACCATCCAGATGTATGTAAAGAAGAAGGTGGGGCTGAAAAGTTTAAAGAAGCACAAGAAGCTTACGCAGTATTAAGTAACCCTACAGAAAGAGCAAAATACGATAAATACGGCTTTAATGCATTTGATAACCCAGGAGCTAATGGAGGTCGTGGAGGATACGATTTCAGTGGTTTTGATTTTTCAGACATATTTGAAGATATGTTTGGAGGAAGAGACTTCTCTTCATTTAGCTGGGGAGACTTATTTGGTGGAAGCTCTAGAGCAGACAGACCATCGCATGGTAGTGACTTACTTTACAGCATGAAAGTTGACTTTATGGAAGCTGCTCTTGGTACTAAAAAAGATCTAACTTTAGATGTAGTTGAAAATTGTCCTGATTGTAACGGTGTAGGTGGATTTGATAAAATGACATGTCCAGACTGTGGTGGTAAGGGTGTAGTAAACAAAACTCAAACTTCACTTTTTGGACAAATCATGACAAGAGTAACTTGTTCTACTTGTGGTGGAAAAGGATATACTTTTAAAACTAAATGTAAAACATGTGGTGGTAAAGGAAGATACAAACAAAGAAAAACTTATACAGTTGAAGTTCCAAAAGGTGTTGATACTGGAGACAGAATTCGTATGAGTGGTAAAGGCGAGCCTGGTAAAAATGGTGGAGCTAATGGAGACTTATATATTGAGTTTACAGTTTCAGATAGTTCTTTATATAAAAGAGAAAAGGATGACTTGTATATGGATGTACCAGTTACTATTACTGAACTTGTTTTAGGTGGAAAGAAGACTATTAAAACACTTGATGGGGAAATAGAACTTAAAATACCATCTGGCAGTCAAACTGGAGATGTGTTAAGAGCTAAAGCAAAAGGCATGACTAACGTAAGAACTGGCCGAGTTGGAGATT
Source organism: Bacillota bacterium (assembly GCA_003524085.1). Lineage (GTDB taxonomy): Bacteria > Bacillota_I > Bacilli_A > RF39 > UBA660 > CAG-628. The sequence continues at coordinate 16,178 of DOEC01000007.1, forward strand.
TATATTTAGTACTTAACTTGTATTTGCCAAACAAGCTTACAAGAGAGCAAAAAGACTTATTTGAAGAATTAGCTAAAACAGACTTAACTAATAATGATGCTTTTAAAAAATTTGATAAAATAAATAGGTAAATTTTAATGTTTACCTATTTATTTTTAAGGTTGCGCATAAATGATTAAGCATAATTGTATTTATTTAGTTACCTAGTATAAACTTAGATAAATGTCAATACTTTTATTTAAGTTTTTTAATTGTTATAATAGTTAAGAAGGTGTATTAGTATGGATAGTAAATTGGTGAGGTTTTTTAATAAGATTGGACTTAAGGAAGAAGAGTATTCTTGTTTTAGTGGTGCTAAACTAGAGAATGTAATAGTAGATAACAACGACCAAAGTTGGTCTTTATATATCAGTTTAGACAAAATGATAGATGTTAATACTTTTAATTTATTATGTACTAAAAGTGAAAACATTAAAGAAACTAGAAGAATATATTTCATTTTTAAACATGCTACAGATGAATATATTAACGATTACGTTAACTACATATTTAAAATATACCAAGAAAAATGCCCTATGTTAAGTGGAGTATCTAGTGAAGATATAACTATAAATAAAAACATAATAAATATCAAAGTAACGAGTAAAAGTGAAGAAGAAAAGATAAACACTATAAAACCTAAACTAATTGAATTTATGAGTAGGATGGGATACCTTAATTTGAAATTAGTGCCTATACTAGACGAAGAAAAGCAAAAGGAAGTAACTGAAATGCTTAAACAGAAGGACTACAAGATGGAAGAAGTAAACATTGGTAAAAAGCAGAGCACATTAATAATTGGTAACGAAATTAAAGGAAAACCATTTGAACTTAAAAACATAATTGCTGAGATGAGTGACGTTGTAGTTGAAGTGTTTGTTTTTGGAGTGGAACTTAAAGAGACTGCTAAAGGGTTTAATATAATTACATATAAGATAAGTGATTACACTGATAGTTTATTTGCAAAAATATTTACTAAAGATAAAGAGATTACTAAAACTTTAATGAAAAGAGTTACTGAAGGCTCATGGTATAAAATGAGAGGTTATGTTAAAAATGATAGTTTTTCAGGAGAGTTAGTGTTAAATATTAGAGACATTGAAACATTTGATAGAAATACTGTTAAAAGGGTAGATGAAGCTGAAGTTAAAAGAGTAGAGTTACATTGTCATACTACAATGAGTCAAATGGACGGGTTAATTGAACCTAAGAAATTACTTAAGAAAGTAAGAAGTTTAGGTATGAGGGGTATTGGTATAACTGATAAAAATGGTATACAATGTTTTCCTAAAGTATATAAGGCTAAAGAAGACTTGGAAGTATATTTTGGAGTAGAACTCTTTGTAGTGGATGACGAAGTATTAATAATAAACAAAGATAGTGATTTTCCATTACTAGAGAGTACTTACGTTGTATTTGATACAGAAACAACTGGATTTAATGCTACAGCAGGAGATCAAATGATAGAAATAGGTGCTGTTAAAATTAAAAATGGGGAAATTATTGATAGATTTGATGAATTAATTAATCCGGGAATGAACTTGAGAAGTGAAATAGTTAATTTAACTAATATAACTGATGAGATGTTAAAGGATAAAGACAATGAAGAAAATGTAACTAAGAGATTTAAAGAATGGATTAGTGACTTACCAATGGTTGCACAGAATGCTAGATTTGATATATCATTTATGGAAAGTGCATATAAAAAGTATAACTTGGGAGAGTTTTCTAATGTTGTAATTGATACTATGGAAATAAGTAAAGCACAAAACCCTGATAGTACAAAGCATAATTTAACTGCATTATCTAAAAGATATGGAGTACATTTTGACGAATCAGGCCATCACCGTGCTGACTATGATGCTGAGGGGACTGCTTTAGTATTCTGGAAGATGATTTCTAATTTAGGAAGTAACTATAAAACAATAAGTGATTTAAGAAATATGGTTGACCCAACTTTAGCATTTAAAAACAACAGACCTTACCATTTAACTTGCTATGCAATTAATAATATAGGACTTAGAAATATGTTTCAAATAATAAGTTATGCTACAACTAAGTATTTCTATAAAACTCCTAGAACACCAAAAAGTTTGCTTAATAAATTTAGAGAAGGTTTGATATTAGGTTCAGGATGTGTGTTCGGCGAAGTATTTGAAGCGGCTAAAAGAAATACTGAAGAAGAGTTAATGGAAATAATGAAGTATTATGACTTTATAGAAATAAATCCACCTAGTATAATGGAATTCTTGGTTGAAAGTGGTGAAGTATCTAGTAAGAGTGACTTGTATGCTTTAATTAATAAGATTATAAGATGTGCTGATAAGATAGGAAAAATGGTTGTTGCTACGGGAGACGTGCATACACTTGATCCGGAAGACAATATATATAGAGAAATACTTGTTAGAACTAAACAGTCTGGAGGAGGGTTACATCCCTTAAATAAGCCTAGTATTAAAACTATACCTAATGCATATTTAATGACTACTAATGAAATGTTAAAAGAGTTTGACTTTTTACCTGAAGAAAAAGCTTATGAAATTGTAGTAACTAACTCTAATAAAGTTGCTGATATGTTTGGTACAGTAGAAATTGTTAAACCTGGACTAAACCCACCTAGAATGGAAAATTCAGTTCAAATAATAAAAGATACTGTTTATGGAAATGCTCATAGGTTGTATGGCGAAGTTCTTCCAGAGATAATCGCAACAAGACTTGATAAAGAACTTACTGGTATTATAAATGGTGGATATGATGTTATTTATTTAATTGCCCAAAGGCTAGTTGAAAACTCAAATGCACATGGTTATATAGTAGGATCTCGTGGTAGTGTAGGATCATCGTTGGTTGCAACATTCTGTGGTATTACAGAAGTTAATCCGCTTCCTCCACATTATGTGTGTCCTAACTGTAAAAAGAGTTTATTTAATATAGACGGAGTTCCATTAGTAAACGACTATGACTCTGGATTTGACTTACCAGAAAGGACTTGTGAATGTGGTACTCTTATGAAAAGACAAGGACAAAATATTCCGTTTGAAACATTCTTAGGATTTAATGCTGATAAAACACCAGATATAGACCTTAACTTTAGTGGAGAATATCAAGCTGAAGCTCATAACTATACAAAAGTATTGTTTGGTGAAAAGAATGTATATCGTGCTGGAACGGTTTCAACTATTGCTGAAAAAACAGCATATGGTTTTGTTAAAGGGTATGCTGAAGATAAAGGTATTACTATGAGAAGATGTGAAATTGAACGTCTTGCAAAAGGTATTACAGGTATTAAAAGAACAAGTGGACAACACCCTGGAGGAATTATTGTTATACCTGACTATAAAGATGTATTTGATTTTACACCATACCAATATCCTGCTGAAAATACAGAAGCAGCTTGGTTTACAACACACTTTGAGTTCCATGATATTGAAGAAAACGTACTTAAACTGGATATACTTGGACACGATGACCCGACTGTATTAAAGTATTTAAGTGACGATGTTAAAATAGATATAAATGATATACCATTAGATGACAGAGGAGTAATAAGCTTGTTTAATAGTCCTGAAGCCTTAGGAGTTACTAGAGAACAAATTAAATGTTACTCAGGCACTCTTGGTGTACCAGAATTTGGTACAAACTTTGTAATAAACATGCTTCAAGAAATTAAGCCTCAGAAGTTTGCAGATTTAATTAAGATATCAGGATTATCTCATGGTACTGATGTTTGGAATGGAAACGCTAGAGACTTAATACTTGACGGAACTTGCGAATTTTCTAAGGTAATTGGTTGTCGTGACGATATAATGAACTACTTTATATCTTGTGGAATTGATAAAGGTAAATCATTTAAAATGAGTGAGTTTATTCGTAAAGGAAAAGTAGGAAAAGAACCTGAAAAATGGGTTGAATATAAAGAACTTCTTAACGAACATAAAGTACCAGAGTGGTACATAAAAAGTTGTGAAAAAATTAAGTACATGTTTCCTAAAGCTCATGCTGCTGCTTATGTTATTAATGGTATAAGAGTTGCTTGGTTTAAGTTGTATCATCCAATATATTACTATAGAGTATATTTGAGTATTCGTGAGCACTCATTTGATATAAATGCAATGAAAAATGGTTTAAATTCAGTAAAAGCACAAATAGAACTTTTAGAAAGCAAAGGCTTTGATAGATCTAACAAAGAAGAAGATACATTATCTAGTTTATATATGTGTAATGAAATGATTGAAAGAGGCTTCTATTTTACAAATATTAGTATTACTGAAAGTGATGCTTTGATGTTTAAAGTTACACCTGATAAAAAAGGACTTATTCCACCATTTATAGCACTTGATGGAATGGGAGATGTTGCTGCAAAGAAAATTGTTGAAGAAAGAAATAAAGGTGAGTTTGTAAGTATTGAAGATTTACAGATGAGAGGAAAAGTCAGTCAAACATTAATAGATAAACTTAGGGGACTTGGTGCACTTGATGATATGCCTGAGAGTAGCCAATTATCTCTTGACTTGTTTATGTAGTTTGTGCTATAATTTGTATACGAAGTGTGGTCGTGCTGAATTACCAGTGCGGTCACATTTTCATTTTCTTTTATAAATAAAAATATTATTTTCTTTTCTTAATATAATTTTTTGAAGAAATTTTGTGTCTTTTCTATTATACAAATTTTGAACTTGACTATTTAATTTTTCAATATTTAAATCATTTGAAACTATATCAAAAATAAAATTATTACTTTGAGTTTTGTTTTTATATATTGCGTGATACAAAACTTGTCTACTTTTTCCTTTTATTGTTTTCAAATCCCAGCATTCATTTTTGAAAAAATAGTCAGCAGTCTTTATACCCTCTGGATAGTTTATTCTAGGAAGCATATAAACTGTTTCACCGAAAAGATTTGCTAACCATTTAGCTACTTCTTTTTCTTTTGATGAATAATCTAATACAACTCCTTTACCATCAACATAGTACTTATATTTTCCATCGTAAAAATATTTGGCATCAATAACTGAAGCCACACCATATTTTTTATTTTTAAGTGACTTCGTTGTTATGTCAACATATCCTTTTTCTTTTAATATTACCATATATCCTCCTGAAACAAAAAAGAGTACACCAAAAAAAGGTATACCCCACATTTATACGTGATATCTTCGTGACACAAGACATCACACCTATTGTCAAAATTTTTGTATTAACATCTCAAGTAATTAATACACCATTATTTTATCAAATATTACTATCCTTTTTAATAGGTAATTTATAAAAAAAATACCATTGACAAACAAATGTGTTTGGTGTAAAATTATATATAGGTGGAGGTGAAGAGAATGTTTTATATTCTATATGGAGAAAACGGAGTAATGTTAGATAACTATATAGAAGAGTTAATGAAGAGTAAAGATATTTCTGATAAGATAGTTTACGACTATAGTGAATGTAATATTAAAGATGTAATAGAAGAGTGTTCATATAATGATTTATTTGGTTCAAAGAAAATGGTAGTATTAGATAACTCTGTATTTTTAACAAGTAAGGGTAGTTTAGAAGATAAAGCATTTGATAGTTATATATTGTCTCCAAATGAAAACACTGTACTAGTGTTTAAAGTAATATGTGAAAAGTTAGATGAAAGAAAGAAATTAGTAAAAGATTTAAAAAGTAAAAGTATAGTAAAAGAGTTTAAAGATTTAGATAAGACCAACATAAATGGGTATATAAATAGTTATTTTACAAATTTAGGTTATAAAATTGACTATAATGCAGTTAGTGAAATCATTAGTAGAATTGGAGAAACTAGAAGAGTACTATATAGTGAGCTGGAAAAACTAGAGTTATATAAAATTAAAGATAAACACATAACTATAGAAGATGTTAAAAAAGTGGTTACTAAATATGAAGAAGATAATATTTTTAAATTAGTAGATGCTGTGATTCAAAAAAATAAAAAACTTATATTTAATACATATAAGAAGTTAGTGAGTGATAAAGAAGAACCTGCAGTAATAATAAGCTTGCTTGCTAATAATATTATGCTTATTTTAGAGTGTTCTATTCTTTTAAATGAAGGAATGTCTAGTAAAGATATTGCAAGTAAACTAAAAGAACATCCTTATAGAGTTAGTTTAGCGATAAATAATAGTTATAAAGTTAAAAAAGAAGAATTAATTGATAATCTAAACAAACTAGCAGAATTAGACTATCAAATAAAAACTGGAGAAGTAGATAAATTTAAAGGACTTGAAGCGTACTTCATAAATCTATAGTGTAACTTAAAAAATACGAGTAAAAAATTTCACTAAAAAAACTTAAAAAAGGGTAGACAAAAGTTTAAAAACTCATTATAATAATAAGCCATACGGAGGTGAAATACATGTCTAAAAGTAACTTACCAGTAATATTACTGAAGAACCTTGTATTATTCCCTCTTGGAGACGCTAGAATTGAATTAAATAATAATATTACAAAAAAAATAATGGATATATCAAGAGATTATTTTGATAATAAAGTTTTAATTGTAACTCCACTTAACGATTTAGAAGAAGTACCAGATACAAACGATTTACCTAAAGTTGGAGTAGTAGCAAATATTGTTAGCAGAATTGATTTACCTAATGGAAACACTAGAATTGTTTTAAATGGTTTAAACAGGGTAAGAGTACTTAAATATATGTATTATTTAAACAATAAAGATATATTAGAAAGTGAAGTAATTACTTTCCCTGAAGTTCAATATAACGAAATAGAAGAAACAGCATTATTAAGAAAATTACTTGAAACTTTAGAAACTTATATCTCAGTTAACCCATTTTTGTCTAATGCAGTTTTAAATAAAATAAAAGGAATAAACGATTTAGATAAATTAACTGATATAGTATGTAACTTTGTTAACTTTAGCACTCCAAAGAAATTAAAACTCGTAGTTGAGCCTAATAGAATTAACCGTGCTAAAAGATTAATTACTGAACTAAATATAGAACTTGCAATTTTAAATTTAGAAAATAAAATAGAAAACGATTTAAAAGCTGACTTAGATGAAATGCAAAAAGAAATGCTTTTAAAAGAAAAAATCAAAATAATTAAAAAAGAACTTGGAGAAGTTGATAATAAGTCTCTTTATATTGATAAAGTAAATAGAGTAATCAATAATAGGCATATTCCTATAGGTATTAAAGAAAGATTGAAAAACGAAATATACAAGTATGAAAGTACACTAGAAACTAGTCCTGAACTAGCAGTGATTAAGTCTTACATTGATTATTTGTTAAGTATTCCTTTTGGTAAAATAACAAAAGACGAAACCGATTTAAATAAAGTAAGTGAAAGTTTAAACAAAACTCACTATGGACTTGATGAAGTTAAAACAAGAATATTAGAATATGTTGCAGTTGAAACTAATAAAGAAAGTAATAATCCTATTATATGCTTAGTTGGTCCACCAGGTGTTGGTAAAACAACTTTAGCAGAAAGCATTGCAAATAGTCTAAATAAAAAGTTTGTCAAAATAAGTTTGGGTGGGCTAAACGACCCAGCTGAACTTCTAGGGCATAGAAAAACATACATAGGAAGTGCTCCTGGTAAAATAATTACATCTCTAATTAAAAGTAATGTAATGAACCCAGTTATATTATTAGATGAAATTGATAAAATGAGTAAGGATTATAAAGGAGACCCAGTAAATGCTTTACTTGATATTTTAGATAGCAAACAAAATAAAGACTTTGTTGATAACTATATTGAAGAAAAGATAGATTTATCTAATGTTACATGGATATTAACTGCTAACGATAAATCTTCAATTCCTATGGTTCTTCAAGATAGATTAGATATAATTGAATTAAATTCATATCTTGACTATGAAAAAATATCTATTGCAAAGGATTATCTAATTAGTAATTCTTTAAAGAAAAATGGAGTAACTATTAATATTACATTTACTAATAAAGCTATACTTAAATTAACCCAAGATTATACAAAAGAAAGTGGTGTTCGTGAACTAGATAGACTTATTAATAGAATAATTAGAAAAGTTGTAACTGAACACAAATTAAAAAATATTGAACTTACTGACTTAGTTATTACACCTAGTTTGGTAAGAGAATACATAGGTGTTGAAAAATATTCAAATAATATGAAGCTTGGAACATCTACTATAGGATATGTAAAAGGATTAGCTTACACTCCATATGGTGGGGAGACTTTAGAAATAGAAGTTACTGGTTATGCTGGTAAAGAATCGTTTTTTACTTCAGGGCATCTTGGTGAAACTTTAAAAGAAAGTATTATGGTATCTTTGGGGTACATTAAATCTAATAAAGATTTGTTTAAAATAAATGATGAAATGTTTAATAGTACTCTTCATATTAACTTTAGAGAAGGTGGCATTCCCAAAGAAGGCCCATCAGCTGGTGCTATAATAACAACTGCACTTCTAAGTTATTTATTAAAAAAAGAAGTGCCTTCTACTATCAGTGCAAGTGGAGAAATTACTCTTTTAGGTGACATTCTTCCAGTTGGTGGTATAAGAGAAAAAAGTGTAGCTGCTATAAAAGATGGTATAACTAAAGTATACGTTTCAGTATTAAATAAAAGAGATGTTGAATATTTAGATAAAGAAATAAAAGATAAAATTAAATTTGTTTTTGTTAAAAATTATATGGAAATTTATAACGATATTTTTGGAGGTGACAATAATGGTAGAAACAGAAAGAATGAAAATGATTAAAAGTTTATATCAAGGTGAAATAAAAGAACTTTGTTATGATGAAATACCAAGAGAAGACGGCTTAACTCTTATTAATGTATATATTAAATTAGATGACGGGTTTGATACAAAGCTAAACTTAGGAATTATTGGAGTATCAACAGAAGAAAAAAAGAAAGAACTAGAAAGCCTTGGATATAAAAGGATACTTAAAAAATAGTAATAAAATAAACACTTCTTCATATTTATTAAATGAAAGGAGTGTTTTATTATGAAAGAAACAATAGAATTTAAAAAAGATTGTATGTTAAAAACGTACGTCTCTAGTATTAGTGATATTACTTTATCTCACGACTACAAAATATTAGAAGACACTATAGAAGGATATTTTGATGTTGCAGGTTCATATAAAGCTACTATGTCAAGTGTAGAAAAAGAAGACTTCTTTTACACAATTCCATTTACTATTGCTTTATCAAGTTTAATTGACAAAGACAGTATTAATCTAAGCATACATGACTTTAGTTACGAAACTGAAAAAGATGTATTACACTTAAAAATGGTATTAGATATGGAATATTCTAAATTGCCAGAAGAAGTTAATAATGAAGAAACGGGGGAAAAAGAAATGGAAGAAGTTAACGATGTAATAGATGATTACATAAATGAGAAAGACCTTCTTAGTCCAAAAGACTTTCATGATGAAGTGATGCTTGATAAAACAGCTACAATTAAAGAAACTAATAACGAAATAACTGATAATAATATGAAAACAATTTTTAATAATGTAACAGAAGAGGAATATTCTAAATTTAAAGTATACATTATGAGAGAAGAAGATACATTAGATAGTATCTTACTTAAGTATAACGTTAAAATTGATGATATAACAGATTATAACGACGTAGAAAACATTCATGTTGGAGACAAGATAATTATTCCTATTATTAAAAATGAAGAAAATTAAAAAAATAAAAATAATTGGAAAAGCTAAAATATATGAAACAGATGATGGTAAATATGTAGTTAAAAAAGAAAAGAAAGACTTATCTAACTTATTTGATTATCTTAGTTCTAGGGGAATTACTACTTTTGCAAATAGAATTAATAAAATTGATGATCTTATAAGATATGAGTATGTTGAAACTTCTAATTTTATTAATGACTCAGACTATATAGAATTTATAAAAAATGTAGCTATACTACACTATAAAACAGCATACTTTAAAACAGAAAGCAGAAAAGTTTTTAAAGATATCTATAATAAACTAATAGATAAAGTTGACTATCTAAAGGATTACTATAATAAATTAATTGAAAAAATTGATAATGAACACTTTATGAGCCCATCTAGTTATTTAATTGCAAGAAATTATACTATAATAAGTTCCAATTTATATTTTATTGAAAGAGAATTAAATAGTTGGTATAATTTAGTAAAAGATCAAACTAAAACTAGGGTATGTATAGTCAACAATAATCTTAAATTTGATAATTTTATAAAAGGGAATAAATTAATATTTACAAGTTGGGATAATTATTTGGTTGATACACCTATCATTGACATATATAAAATATATAGAAATGAATATAAAAGTACTGATATGACTACATTATTTAAAGAATATAATAGTGTATTTAAACTTAACGATGAAGAAATAAAACTATTTAATATAATGATAAGTTTTCCTATTAGTATAAACTTAGAATGTAGTGAGTACAACAAAGTAAGGTCAGTAAAAGAAATGTTAGACTACACTTATAGAACCAGTAAGTTTATATCTTCAGGAGTCTTTAAAGAGTTGATACACGAGAATACTAATCAAAATGAGTAAAAGAACGACATTGCTTCTTGATGGATTAATAAGAGAGAAAATAGCTTGCCAAAATATCAAGACAATATTAACTAATACTAAAAGAGTATTAAATAAATGTCTATTATTTTTATAAAGATTTTTAATATCATTTAATTTATTCATACTATATATTATGATAAAAGAGACTATTTGTGAGTTTCTTTTATTTTTCTAGTGAAATCTATTTATTTTTATGTTATACTTATAATAGGAGTGAGACAATATGAAAAAAGGGTTTGTATCAATGGCTACAGTGTATGCATTTTTAATAGTATTCTTATTAATATTATCGTCTATATTATCTAAGTATGTAATGAGAAATAGACTAATTAATAGTCTTAACGAAACAGTAAAAAATGAACTAAATGAGAGGTATAACAATGACTAAAAAAGGCTTTGTATTTATAGAAACAATAATAGTAATTGTCTTACTTAGTGTTGGTATTGCTAGTATGTACTCTTTAATGAGTAATATAACAACTGATATAAAAATGAGAAAATACTTTGATAATATAAGTGATTTATATAAAACTAATATTATAAGAAACAATACAAATAAAAACTTAACTGGCTCAACGTATTTAGAAATTACAAAAGATAACTGTACATCATACATGAGTAGTAATTGTAATAGTTTACTTACTGACTTAGAAGTAGAAAGAGTAGTTATTAGCTTTACTAATTTAGATAATATAATAAATAGTGATACAACACTTCCTAATAGTTTGAATGAATATCTAAAAACAATTAATTCATATAAAACAAATAAATACATAATAGTTAACTACAAATACAATAACAAAAACTATTATGCATCTTTAGAGGTGAAGTAATGAAAAAAAATGGATTTACCTTAGTTGAACTAACTATAAGTATTGCTCTATTATCAGTAGTAATGATATTCTTATTAAACTTTCTAACACTAGTTAAAAAAGAAGATGTAGGAATAGAAGAAACTACAAATATGGAAATAGATAAAAGTGTAATTTCTAAAACTATTAATAGTGATATCTTAAAAGAAAACTATATAAATACGTTTTCTTGTACAGAAGTATTATGTGATATAACTTTAAAAAGCGGGGCTAAAAGAAGTATTACTATTGATGGAAATGTAGTTAAATATATTGATACTATAAATAATAAAGTATTATTATCGAGAAAAACTAGTTTACCATATACTTTAAAAAGCACTAGTTTGACTACTATTGATAAAATAACATTCGTTACAAAAAACTTTGAATACAATATAGAAATAATATCTAGTAAAATCTAGATATTTTTAAATACTATAAAAGTTAAGATTATACTTATTAATATAACTAAAACTTTATTTTTTATAAATATTTTGTAATCTAGTTTATAACTTGACATTATTCCAAAAGCTTGCATTATTACAGAAATACCACTCATACTTATACCAAAAGCTAATAATGTATATTTATAAACTAAAGGAATGTTAAGAATACTTATACTTTTAACTCCGGTAGTAAGTTCTAATATGATGTTTATAATTGTAAGTGTAAGTTGGTTTATTCTTAAATATTCTTTAACAATATTAATGATTATAGTAAATACTACTATTATTCCTAGTATAACTAAAAGAGCAGAAAAGCTATTTTGTATGCTAGATTTTAAAAGATTAAAAAATTCTACTTTACTTTTATCGCTAACAAAATCTTTATTATCTAAACTTTTATAATTAATTAAATAAACAATAAAACTACTTAAATAAAGAATACCTAAAACAATAATGGGATACACTTTATTGTTAAGTAAAACTCCTACTGTACCTATAATAAACATCGGGTTAGGAAAAAAAGAAAAAGCTAAAACTCTTGAAGCATCATTTATACTAATGCTATTATTTTTAATCATGTAAGATAAATATTTAGCATTACTAGGTAGTCCACTTATCATACTAACTATTAAAAAGTTTACATATTTAAACTTAAAAATATGTTTTAAATTGTCAAAATATTTATAGTTTAATAGTATATCAGTTAATATAAAAAACGGCATTAAGCTAGGTAGTACATTTTTTACAAATACTGAAATGCCTTGATTAACTGCATTTATAACTAAGCTAGAGTTAGTAAGAAATACAAATAAAATAAACGTTAAAAGTATAGTAAGTGTAATATCTTTAATAAATTTAATCATAATTAGTCCTTTCAGTGTTATAATATTAATATGAAAACTAATAAATTATATGAAAAAACAAAAAAATTTTTAAAGAATAACTATAAATTTTTAATTATTTATGGCATCTTACTACTTTTATTTACAGTAAGACTTGATTATGAAGTATATACTCCAGGTGGTCTAAGTAACTTAAATAAGAGAATTTCAGTTGATAATCCTTATGAAAGCAAGGGAAGTTTAAATTTAACATATGTTAATGCTAAAAAGGGAATTATTCCAATGATACTTTTAAGTTATATTATACCTTCATGGGACTTAGTTAGCATAGACGACAGTAGAATTGAAGACGAAGACTATATAGATATCTTAGCCCGCGGTAAGATAGACTTAAAAAGTGTTAATGGAAATGCGACTATAACGGCTTTTAAAAAAGCAAATATGGATTATAATATAGTAAAAAATGATTTAACAGTTTATTATGTATTTAATGAGGCGACTACAAATTTGAAAGTTGGAGACATCATAAAGAAAGTAGATGATGAAGTTGTTTCTGATTTAGCTAATTTTAAAAAGCTAATAAGTGAAAAAAATGTAGGAGATACAGTAACTTTTACAGTAATAAGAAATAATAAAGAAACTATTAAAACGGGGAAAATATATGAAAGTGACGACAGTAAGCTAATTGGAATATACCTAACTAGCGTCTTAGAAGTCACAACTGATAAAAATGTAGTATTTAAATATAAAAATAATGAAAGTGGATCTTCAGGTGGCTTAATGAGCGCTCTTGAAATATATAACCAATTAACTAAGAGTGATATAACAAAAGGCCTAACTATTGCTGGAACAGGTACAATAGATATGGATGGAAATGTAGGAGAAATAGCTGGAGTTAAATATAAAATTATGGGGGCAGTAAAAAATAAAGCTGATGTATTCATTGTTCCAGCTGATAATTATGAAGAAGCTAAACAAATAGTGAATAAATATAACTATAAAATCAAATTAATTGAGGCGAAAAATTTTAATCAAGTACTTGAAGACTTGGAGAAAATATAATATAATTATTAAAGGGGGAAAACCATGAAATACATAACATTAAATAATGAAGAACTAAATAGTATTGCTTATTACAAAGAAGTAATGCATATAAGTGGAGAAGTATCTGTGCACTTAATACATGATGTGATTAATAGTTATTTAAAGAACAACTTAATAATTGCTAACTATAAAGAAAAACGAAAAAGTAAATACAGATATGTTATTTATGATAATAACGAGGCAAACGAAGAATATCTAAAATATGAGTTTGACTTAATCGAAGTTGAACCAAGTGAAAAAGAAGCGTTGATGTATTATTTTACAAAGGCTAAAGTATTAAAAAGATAGGAGTAATGAAGTATGAAAGTAACAAGAAGTGAATTAAGAGAAAGAATAATGACTTGTCTATATCAAATAAATATATATAGAAAAGATAATATGGAGTACACCTTAGAAGATGTGTTAAAAGAAAATGATAAAGAGAACAATAAATTTGTAAAAGATATTGTTACTGGAGTACTAGACAATGAAGTTTTACTAGATAATATTATAGATAAATACCTAGATGGGTGGACAATAAAAAGACTCGGTAATATTGATCAAGCTATATTTAGAATGAGTGTGTATGAATTACTATATACTAAAACACCACACATAGTAAGTATAAATGAAGGTATTGTTTTATCTAAAAAATATAGTGATGAAAAAGTAACTAATATGTTAAATGCAGTACTAGATAAAATACTTAATAATGAGGTTAAAGATGAATGATGTTCTTAGTGTAACGGATATTAATTTATATATAAAAAATGTAGTTGATACTGATGTATACTTAAGAAATGTAATAGTTAAAGGTGAAATAAGTAACTTAAAGTTTCATACAAGAGGTCACCTTTATTTTTCACTTAAAGATGAAAACTCTAAAATAAATGCAGTAATGTTTAACTATAAAAGTTTAGGTCTTAACTTCATTCCAAAAGATGGAATGAACGTAGAAGTAAGAGGTAAGGTTTCAGTATTCCCGCAAGGTGGAAGCTACCAAATAACAGTAACATCTATGAAAGAAGATGGAGTAGGCAACCTTTATATCTTGTTTGAAGAATTAAAAAAGAAACTTGCAAGTGAAGGATTATTTGATGTTAGTCATAAAAAGAAACTACCTAGAATCCCAAAGAAAATAGGTGTCATCACAGCCTCAACTGGGGCAGCTGTTAAAGACATCATTAGTACAATTAACAGGCGTTTTCCACTTTGTGAGATAATACTTTTTCCAACACTAGTACAAGGAGTTGGCGCAAAAGAAAACATAGTTAAAATGATAATTGAAGCGAATATGTCTGATGTGGACGTAATTATCCTTGGTAGAGGTGGCGGATCTATCGAAGACTTATGGGCTTTCAACGAAGAAATAGTTGCACGTGCTGTATATAATTCTGATAAACCAATAGTAAGTGCTGTAGGTCATGAAATCGACTACACAATTTGTGACTTTGTTGCAGATTTACGAGCACCCACACCTACTGGAGCAGCAGAACTAGTAGTTCCTTCAAAACTAGAAATTCTTAAGTATCTAGGTGATTATCAAGCTAGAATAAAAAGTGTAATAAATTCTAAACTAACAAATTACACAAACGTACTTAAAAAACTAGAAAGTAATTACATCTTAAAGAACCCACTAAGTATGTATGAAGTAGAAGAACAAAAACTAGATAATATATTAGAAAGACTTACTTCTTTAATGAAGTATAAGCTTGACAAAGAAGTGACTTACTTAAATAACTTATGTAAAAACATAAGTCCAAATATTCTTAATAAACTAGAAAAAGAAAAAACTAAACTAGAAACAATAGAAGCTAAACTAAATTTATTAAACCCAGAAAATATACTAAAAAAAGGTTACTCTTTAACTCTAATTAATGGTAAAATAGTTAAAAGTGTTAAAGAAGTAAGTAAAGGTGCAATATTAACTACAAAACTAAGTGATGGAAATATCATGAGTGAAGTTAAATAGGAGGTAAATTATGGAAAAAGAAATTACATTTGAAGACTCACTTTTAAAACTTGAAAACATTATACGTGAACTAGAAAAAGGAGAAGTTCCGCTAGATGATATGGTAAAAAAATACACTGAAGCAATGGAACTAGTTAAGTTCTGTAACCAAAAGTTAGCGAGCGCAACTGAAACAGTAAACAAGATTTTAACAGAAGATGGGTCTTTAACAGACTTTAAAACTGAATAAATTTATAAAGGGGGTAATTTATGTTTTTTGAAGAAAAAGATATACTAATGCTTAAAAATATCAAGTTTAAGAATGGACTATTAGATACTTCAATTTATGGACACCCAGTATTGGTTATTAAAGTAGAAGATGGTTACTTTTACTATTTAACTATAACTAGCAGTGATAAAACAGCTTATTCTAATGAATTTTATAAAATATACAAAGATAAAACAAATAAATTTAAAAAGACAGTAAACTATATAAACTTAAAGTATATTTATAAAGCTGAAATTAAAAACTACATACCAGTAGGGTATTTAACCGATGAAGTATATAACGAAGTTATGAATGAATTATACTATTATCAAGAAAACATCAAAACAGATATAGAATACACTAGAGTTAAAAAGTATATTTAGTAGAAACTACCAAGTAAATAATTGGTAGTTTTTTCTTTATATTAAAGGTTACACTATAACTAGAGGTGTATATATGAAGAAAATATTTTTATTATTAATGGTGTTAATTTTACCAGCAAACTTGCACGCTTATAGTGAACAAGTTTTACTAGGTGGACAAAACGTAGGAATTGAAGCGTATTCTAAAGGTGTTATAGTAGTAGGTTTTTATAAAGTAGACAATAGATATATTGGTAGTGAAACATTAAACGTGGGAGACATAATACTTGAAATAGAAGGTTACCCAGTTAACTCAATTAAAGAAATGACTGACATAATAGATAAAAATATAAAAGATGGTAAAGTAAATGTTCTAATTAAAAGAAACAATAAGGAAAAAGAAACTACTATGTCTTTAGTTAAGGAAGGTAGTGTATACAAAACTGGGCTTTATATAAAAGAAAAAATAACAGGTATAGGCACCATTACATACATAGACCCTAATACTAAAATAACTGGACTTTTAGGTCATGAACTAACAAGTGCTTTATCAAATAATAAGATAGAAGTAAGGAATGGAAAACTTTATAGTTCAGCAGTAAGTGGAATAGATAGAAGTACAAACGGAAGAGTTGGAAGTAAGAATGCGAAAATTGACTATAATAACTCACTTGGCATAGTAAATAAAAACTCAAGTGTAGGAATATTTGGAACTTACAAAAGTACTTTACCAAATAACAAACTACTAAATGTTGCAAAATGGGACGAAATAGAGCTTGGCAAAGCAACTATCTATACAACGATAAACGATAGTATTGTACTTCCTTATGAAATAACAATTACAAAATTAAATAAAAGTGAAATATCTACTAATAAAAGTATAAGTTTTACTGTAACAGATAATAATTTACTTTCTACTACAGGCGGTATTGTACAAGGTATGAGTGGTAGTCCAATTGTCCAAAACGGTAAAATCATAGGTGCAGTAACTCATGTACTAGTTGATGATGTGGTTAAAGGTTATGCAGTGTTTATAAGAACAATGCTAGAAGAAGGCGATAGATAGCCTTCTTTTAATTTGACTTCATGTACCAAATATGGTATAATTTTAATTACTAAGGGGGATGGCTATGCTAGAAAGTTTAAAAAAGATAAAAGCTGACTTACTAAAAGCTGCATATGAAATAGCAGATGAAAAACAATATAAAACTGACTTAAATACATATGAAAGAATGCTACTTAAAAATGAAACTAAAGTAGATGGAATATTCTATAAAGAAATGATATTCTTAAATGACGAAGTGGCTAAACTTACTATAGATAACTTAAAACAAATAGCGGAAGAAAGAAACGATAAGATATCATTTACTAAAATTTATAATGAAAATCTATGCATTTATGGCATCACTATTGATAAAAGAAAAAGAAGAACTTTAAGTTAATAAAAAAAATTTACTTTAGGAGGAGGAAAATGGGCAGATTAAAAAAAGTATACGCTTATCAAATTAAAGAAAATAAAAAATATAAAGGAAGATACATAATACTAATAAAGCAACCAAAAAATGATTATACGTTTTCTAATAATTTTTATAAAGTTAAGTTAACTAAGGATAACATTTTACCAAAAAATAAGGAAGAAATAAATTCATGTGAATTCGTAAAAATGCGAATGTGTCCTTACGAATTAAGAGTTTTCCCAATTAATGGTGTAAAAAGTTATAGTGAAGCTCTTGCAGAATGCAAAGAAACGGCAATACCAGATATTGATAATAATTTATATGGTTATGACTATGAATTTATGTTTACAAAAAAAGAAAATAAATCTTCATTAATTTATCTTGGAGAATTTGACGTTAATAATAATCCACCGCACGAAAGAAAAACAATGAATTCTTATATGCCTGTTTATGGTTTTATTAGCAAACTTGAAATTCAAGTCATAGAAAGTTATGAAGATAATAATTTAAAAAAAGCTTCAATATATAATAAAATTGAAAGAGAAGAGTATGTAAATTCTAGCATAGCAACCGTTAATGAATTAAAAGAATGGATGGCAAACTATAACTC
>DOEC01000012.1:0-9995 GCA_003524085.1 Bacillota bacterium
AGATTAATTATTAGTCTTAATATCCCCCCCCCATACTAGGTTTTACAGCATATTTTGTTTTCATGTGTATCTCTCCTTTGTTTTTTAAAACTTGAGAATTTTTGTTACTCTCACTATTACAAGATAATAATATCAAAAAAAAGAGACTTTTTCAAGTACCTTTGTTAATATTTTGAACTTTCCTATATTTGCAAGTTTTTAAGAAATGAGACTATATTATAGTTATTTGATAAAAAACTAGAATGTATGTAACTATCGCACCTAATAAAAGGAAAGGTCCAAATGGGATAAGTGCATCTTTCTTCTTTATAAATAGTATTGTATATATAAGCGCTGTTACGCTTGATATAAATAAAGAAATAAACGAGTTAAACACTCCTAGTGTTAAACCAATTAGTATCATTAGTTTGATGTCCCCGTCACCCAGTGACTCTTTTTTAAATATTTTTGTAGTTATTATTTTTAGTAAGTACATTAATATAAACATCAAAGCGCCTGATAGTATATGGCTTAAAAATGAGTTTACTCCTAAGAATTTTAAATAAGTAAGCGCTACAAAAATAGAAGAAACTACTATTACTCTATCTGAAATGTAGTAGTATTTTAAGTCTGTTACTAAACTAACCATTAAGGCACTTATTAGAGTTAATACTACTATTAATTGATAGTTTAATCCAAATATAATGTAGCTTATTAAGAAAAGTATTCCTGTAGTTAGTTCTATTAGAAAGTAAGTTATACTTATCTTTTCTTTACAGTAAGCACATTTTCCTTTTAAAAATATATAGCTTAGAAGTGGTATATTCATATACCACTTTAAACTTTTTTTACAGTTTGGACAAAAACTACTAGGTTTTACTATACTAATTTTGTTTGGAATTCTGTATCCTATACAAGCATAAAAACTTCCTAGGCATACACCAGTTATAAATATAAATACATAAATCATTTTGTTTCCCCCTACAAGATGTTCTTTGTTATATCATACATTGGCACGATTATAGAAATCATTATTCCACCAACTATAACAGCTAATATAATCATAAGTATTGGTTCAATTAGCGTTTTTAATGAGTTACCCAAGTTTCTTTGTTCTTGTTCATAATAAACGCTTACTTTTTCTAACATTTCACTTAATTCACCTGTTGCTTCACCAGTTGATATCATGTAATAAGCTAGTGTTGGAACAGCCCAGTTGTCTTTAAATGATAAACTAATTTTGTCTCCTCTTAATAGGTTACTAATTGTGTCATACATTATCATTTTATAAAATTCATTACTAGTTATTTTACTAAGTATATCTATACTATCAGTTAATAGTACATTATTTTTATTAAGTACACTAAACGTTTTTGCAAATAAGTGCATTTCATTATATATAATTAGTTTCCCTACTAATGGTAGATGCATTGCTATATATTGTACTAGTGTTCTAAAAGCTTTAACTTTTTTATACATAAATATTAATAGTACTACTACTAATATAAATCCTGCAATTAGTAACATATAATTAGTTTTTAAGAATGCACTAAATTTAAGTAAGAATAATACTATTGGGTTTAACTCTGCACCTAAGCTTGAGTATATTCCTTCAAATTGAGGTATTATATATACTACCATAAATATTACTACAACTAATGAGAACACTAGTATTACAGCTGGGTATACAAGCGAACCTATTAATTGTTTTCTAGTTGATTCTCTTTCTTCATAGTACTTGCTCATATCGTCAAGTGTGTTTTCTAAGTCTCCTATTAGTTCTGCACCTTTAATCATATTAATTAGTAAAGGTGGAAACACACTTCCTTGTTTTCTTAAAGCATCACTAAATGCTTCACCCATAGATAACTCATATATAACTGAGTCATATACCTTTTTATATTTTTTTCTTTTATCTTGTTCAGCAAGTATTTTAACTGAGTCAGTAAGTGGTATTCCTGCTTTTAAATAAGTACTTAACTGGGCTAACCAGAAAATTAAGTCTTTTGCTTTCATTTGCTTTTCTAAGTACTTACTTTCTCCATGTGCAAAATTTATCCACCAGTTTGTTTTAATCTCGTATACTTCATATCCTTCATCAAGTAAGTATGAATGCACATCTAACCTAGATAAAGCTGCAAAATATCCAGTAATTAGTTTACCTTCTTCATTTTTCACTAAGTATTTATAAGTCTGTTTTTTGCTAGATCTTTCAGCATCTTTACCAAATTTATCTATTAATAGAACTTCTAATTCTCTTTCTTTCTTATTTCTATAGTGTTTTACTATACTAATATTGTTAAATCTATCTAAGAAGTAATTTTTAACTGTATTAGGTGTATGTTTAAAGAAATACAATAGTCTTTCTTTTAATAGTTTTAATTTTTTTCTTATCAAGTCAAAAAAGTCACTAAATGAGTTGAATATAAACAAAGGTATCTCATAAAATAATATTTTACCAACTCTGTAAGCGCCCAAGTACATTGCTTTAAATAAATAATATACTTCAAAACCAATAGGTTTAAATACTTTATAATACATAAATTTACCTAAAGTATAAGTAAATTTTCCAACATACATACTAATATAATATATCGCATAGAAAATATATGTTACTATTGTAATTAAGTTAGTCATGATAAAATCAAAGACTTTAAATAAGCCTAAACCAGCAAACTTAGCTGTTTTATATAATTCAGTTGCTATTTGTTTAAGTACATAGGACAAATTAGTAAATAATGAAACTTTATGAACGTTCTTTTTATTCTTTTTCATACTTTCACCTCTTTAGTCCTTTCCTACTATAATTAAGTATATCATAAAGATTAGTTTTTTTAAAGAGTAAAATTTGATTTTTTCTTGATTTTGTAAATCTAATTTGATAGAATAAAAGACATTTAGGGAGTGGTTTTATGTCAAAGATAGATTTTGGAATTATTTTCATTGCTAAGGAAAATGAGTTAGACGCGAGAAATTTGTATTTAGATATAGATAGTGTGTTTTTTTCAGTAGATGAAGTAATTAAAACTGGTAGATATAAGGATACTAATTTATCAGATTTGAAAATGGTTAATGTTAAGTTTGAAACTACAGTTAATACTAATGCTATTAAGTTATTTGATACTAAGTTATTTCAAATTATAAATGGAGACTATACTTCAAATATAGATGAGAAGTTAGAAAGTTTGGTTAATTATTGTACTAATTTAGACTTCAATAAAATTAAGATAGAAAATAATTTCATTGAACACCCTACTAATAATATAAATTTTAATAAAGAGAAAAAAGAAATTATAAAGGAATATTATAGGACTCAGATATATACTGCAATAGAAGAACTTGAAAAAGTTTTAAATCCTAATTTCGTTGATAAAAGAATTGATATACTAGATATAATTGAACAGATGGAACGTAAGATTAAAGGACAAGATAAAATACTAGAGAGTTTAGTACCTAATATAGTTTTAAATCAAAAATTAGTTGAAACTGAAAATTTAGATTTAATTAGAACTCAAAAAGTTAATATTTTACTAGATGGTAGTACTGGTACAGGTAAAACTTTGATGGTCAATGAGTTATCTAACATTTTAGATATTCCTGTAGTTGTAAGAAGTGCGACTAACTATAGTACAGTTGGGTATGTTGGAGAAAGTTTAAACGCAGTTTTAGCTGATTTAATTAGAAAAACTGGTGGAGACTTATCTAGAGCTAAAAGAGGTATTGTTTGTTTAGACGAGATAGATAAGCTTGGGGACAGTACTTTAGAAATTAGAAAAGGTTTAATGCAAGAGTTACTTACTTGGATAAGTGGTACTAGTGTTAAAGTACTTGTTGGGAAAAAAGAATATTCTTTTGATACTAGTTTACTTACATTTGTATTTTTAGGAGCTTTTTCTAAAATTAAAGATAACAAAAGTTCAATTGGGTTTAATAGTACTAAAACAGTTAAATCAAATACTAAAGATTACATTGAATTTGGTATGAATAGAGAATTTATGGGTAGACTTAATTTAAAGTTAGTGTTAAATGATTTAAATAAAGATATTCTATTAGATATTTTACTTAATTCAAATATTAGTCCATTAAAGTCTTTTATACAAATTGGTAAGTTATACGATGTAGATATAGACTACACTGAAGAGTTTGTTAATCAAGTTGTTTATCTTGCACTTAAAAATGATACAGGCGCAAGGGGACTACTTACTATCATGAATGAAGTTAAGTCCAAACTATTAATTCCTATTATGACCGGAGAAATAGAAAGTATTACTTTAACTGAAGATGTTCTAAGTGATGACTTTAGTATAGAACTAAAGAGACCTAGAACATTAAGCTTTAATTAGTCTTGTAAAACGAGTGTTATTTTAGTAAAATATTGTTGGTGACGTGAAATGAATGTAATTGGAATTGTTACAGAGTATAACCCACTACATAATGGACATATTTATCAAATTAAGAAAATTAAAGAAATGTATCCAGATAGCATTATTGTAGTTGCAATGAGTGCTAACTATACTATGCGTGGGGAAATAAGTGTTTTAGATAAGTGGACTAAGACTAAACTTTGTTTAGAAAATGGAATTGATATTGTTTTAGAAATACCTTTTATATATGCTAATCAGTCTAGCGATATATTTAGTTATGCTGCTATAAAAATGCTCAGCGCTTTTAAAATAGATACTCTTGTATTTGGCAGTGAAAGTAATAATTTAGATAAATTAAAAGCCATTAGCAAGGTACAAATAAATAACAATGAGTTTGATACTTTGGTAAAGAAATACTTAGATAAGGGGTATAACTACCCTACTAGCTTAGCAAAAAGCATACACGATATTACTCTCTATACCATTAAAGAAAGTAATGACATTTTAGCAGTTAGTTATATAAAAGAGATAATTAAAAACAACTATAATATTAATATTGTACCTATTAAAAGAACAAATAGTTTTAAGAGTAGTTTAATGAGTAGTGATATTATTAGTGCTTATCAAATAAGACAGTTACTTAAGAGTAATATTAATATTAGCAAGTATATTCCATATAATAAGAAGTATATTAGAAATATTGATTATGCTAAGTTATTCTTGTTAATTAAGTATAAAGTAATAAGTGAGTACAATAAAATAAAAGAATATCACTTGATAACTGAAGGTATAGAAAAAAGAATATATGATGGTATTCTTAAAAGTGATAATTATGAAGAATTAGTAAATTATGTAAGTAATAAGAGAGTTACTATTAATAAAGTAAATAGAATGCTTATTAATATATTTGTAGGATTTACTAAAGAAGACAAGGAAAACACAAAGAATTTAAGTTATATTAAGTTACTTGGTTTATCTAGTGAAGGAAAGAAGTATTACTCAAAGATAAAAAAGAATATTAGTATTCCTGTTTATACTAAGTTTGAAAAAAATGTTATGGATACTGAGTTAAAAGCAAGTTATTTATATAGTTTGATAGTTAATGATAAATCTATATTTAAAAGTGAAATAACTAGTCATGTAATAACAAAATAATGCACATTATAGCTGTGCATTATTTATTTTTTGGTTTAAAATTAACAGTAACATACCTAATACTCATATCACTTCTTTTTAATTCTTTCTTAATACTTTGTTCTAACTTATAGACTTCATTAATGTTAATATTATTTTTTAAAATCAAATCTATTATAGCATCATAGTAATGTCCATACTTAATTAAAGTAACTCTTCTTATTTTATATAAATTACTTTTAATAATTTCTTTAACAGAATTTATTTTATTATTATCAGTTTCTACTTCTCCTAAAATACTACTAACATTTTTAAGAAGTATTTCTATTCCTACTTTAATACTCATAAAAGCAATAACTACACTTCCAATAATATCAGCATATTTAAAATACTTATTATCACTTCCTAAGAAAGAAATAAGAATAAATACAAACCCTAAAATAGAATTATACATATCATATCTACTCTCTACTCCATTAGCAAGAACAATATTACTACCCATTTCTTTCCCTTTTTTTAGTAAATAAGTACTTAATATAAATTTAATAACAATAGTTATTCCAATAACCACTAAAGCACTTTTATTGGGTACTTTTATTTTTCCATTAAATGAAGTAACCATTATACTAAGTCCAAGCCAAATAATAAAGAAACTCATTATAATACTAGTTAAATATTCTATTCTACCATGCCCATAAGGATGTTCTTTATCTGGTTTCTTACTAGAAAGTTTATCTCCTATAAGACCTATAATATCAGTTGACATATCACTAAAAGAATGTACAGCATCTGATATAAGTGTTTTAGAATTACCTAGTACACTTCCAATAAACTTAACTATTGTAAGAAATAAATTAACAATTAAACTTTTTAATAATATTTTAGAACTCATATTTCTCTCCATTCATTTTATATGAATTTATTTAGCATCATACCAATTATCACCAATATCACTTTCAACTTTAAGTGGTACTAATAAAGTGTATGTATTTTCCATAATATTTGTTACTAATTCTTTAGTTACTTCAAGTTCATTCTTAGGTACACTAAACACTAGTTCATCATGAACCTGAACTAACATCTTACTATTTAAGTTTCTTCTTGTTAGTTCTTTATCAATTTCTATCATAGCCTTCTTTATAATATCAGCCCCAGTTCCTTGTAAAGGTGTATTTAATGCTATTCTCTCTCCACTTTTTCTAATAATATAATTAGTATTCTTTAACTCATCTATTACTCTTTTTCTTCCAAACAAAGTTCTAACATATCCATGTTCTTTAGCAAAACTAACAATATTATCCATATACTCTTTTACTTTAGGATACATCATTAAATACTTATCTATATATATTTTAGCCTCTTTAGGAGCTAAATGTAAATTTTCTCCAAGTCCAAAACCACTTATTCCATAAACTATACCAAAAATAACAGCCTTTGCAGTTCTTCTTTGTTCCTTAGTCACTTCATTAATTGGTACATCAAACACATCACTTGCTACTTTAGTATGTATATCTTCTCCAGTATTAAAAGCATTAATCATATTCTCATCTTTAGAAATATGAGCCATTAATCTAAGTTCAATTTGTGAGTAGTCACAGTCCAAAATCACACTATCTTCTTCAGGAATAAAAGCTTCTCTAATCTTTCTTCCTTCTTCACTTCTTATAGGAATATTTTGTAAATTAGGAAGTACACTAGAAAGTCTTCCAGTTCTAGTAATAGCTTGCTTATATATTGTATGTATTTTTCCATCTTCTAAAATATAACTCTTTAATTTATCAGTATATCCACTCATTAACTTATATAAATTTCTATATTCTAAAATACACTTAATAATTGGATGCATATCATAATATTTTATAAGAGTATCATGATCAGTTGAATACCCATTTTTTCCTTTTTTCTTTCCATGAGGTAAATCTAACTTTTCAAATAAAACTTCACCCATTTGTTTAGCACTTTGTATATTAAATTCACATCCAGCATATCCATAAATTTCCTTAGTTAAATCACTAAGCCTTTTTTCTAAAGAATCATGTAACTCATCTATTACTTCACTACTAGCCCTTATACCATTTATCTCCATACTCGCTAAAACACTTACTAAAGGCATTTCTATATCATTAAACAAATTAATCATTTCTTCATTAACAAGTTCATTAATATATTTACTTTTAGTTTCATAAATATACTTACTCTTACTAGATAAAATACTATAAAGTTGTTCATTACTTACTATAACACTATCATTCTTAACTATACTATCATAAAAAGGAATATCATATCCACAAGTATTAGCAATATAAGAAATATCATCTTTAACATTATAATTAAGTAAATATGTTGCTATCATATTATCAAATTTACAATTATTAAGTACTATACCATATCTTCTTAAAAAACATATACTCTTCTTTAAATCATAAGTACTATCTGCATAACTAAATATATCTTTATTCATAATAACCGCATCTTCACTAAGTATATAAGTATTCTCTCCATCATATATAGATAACCCTACAAACTTAGCAGTATGATAGTTTTCATTACTAACTTCTAAATAGAAAGAAAATGGTTTACTTATATTCAATTTATCATTAACTAGTATATAACTTACTTCTTTTCTAGGATTATTAATCACTTCACTATCTAACTTTTTAAGCATACTAAAAAACTCTAAATCTTTATAAATATTCTTTAACTTAGTTAAATTTCTATCCTTTAATTTAATGTCGTTAAATGTCATATTAAGAGGAACATCTTTATAAATAGTTGCTATATCTTTACTAAAAAAGGCACTATCTTTTCCTTCAATTAACTTTTCCTTAGTTTTACCTTTAACACTATCAATATTATCATATAAGTTCTCAATAGTATCATATTCATGTAATAAATTAAGTGCAGTCTTTTCACCTATTCCCTTTACTCCAGGAATATTGTCTGATGCATCTCCCATAAGAGCTTTTATGTCTATCATTCTTATTGGTTTCAAGCCATATGTATCAAAGAATACTTTCTCATCCATTAAAATATAATCTTTTTGTTTAAGAAGTTTTACATTAACATCATGACTTATAAGTTGTAAAAGGTCTTTATCACTACTTACAATAGTCGCGTCGTATAAGTCATCTATATCAGCCATTTTAGCAAATGTTCCAATTATATCATCAGCTTCATAGTTATCAATTGCAACACTAGTTATCCCCATCGCGTCTAATATATCATAAGCAAGTGGAAACTGAATTTTCAAGTCATTAGGTGTTTCAATTCTTCCTGCTTTATATTCAGTATACTTTTCATGTCTAAAGTTCTTCCCTTTATCAAAAGCTACCATAATATATTCTGGCTTTTCTATAGACATTATTTTATTAATCATATTAACAAAACCAAATAATGCATTAGTTGGAAAGTCCTTACTATTCTTCATTAAATTTCCATTATAAGCTGTTGCATAATAACTTCTAAATAATAAGTTATTACCATCTATTAAAATTGCTCGTTTCATATTCTCACATCCTTATAAGTATATTGTATCAAAAAATAAGTAACTTAAAAAGATTAAATTACTTATTTTTCATATATTTCTTCAAGAGACACAGTTTAGCATCCACTTGAAGTTTCTTCTATTGTGTATGGTGTGCTTGCTGAGCCATCTCCACCACTTGTTTTGACACAAGATTTGAGAGAAACTGCCGGGCGCACCCCATTAATGTCGTTGACGCGATAGTAGTCCAAGCTGCCAGGGTTGGACGAACCGTACACGTAGAACACGTAAGCGTAGCTGCCATCCCAACTGTTAGGAGACAACAACCACCACCAAGTGTCGCCTGTTGAACTACCATTAGCACTATTATAATAATACCATGTTTGTGCATTGTTTTCATATAGTCCACCTGCAAATGATACTTCATCTGCTGTCATTAAGGCTATTGGGTGTGTTAGTTTCCCATTCCCTGCACTTGTGTCTACTGTAAATTTATCGTTAGTGTCTGTACAATCGTATGTTGGTGTTTTGTTTGTAATCAATCTTGTGTAAGCTCCAAAGTATGTTCCATCTCCTGTTCTATCATTACAATATATTGCTGTTGTACTTAGGTATTTTGTGTAATTTGTTAGATTATTTTTATACCATGTATCTATTGTATTTTTGATAGTACTGTTTGTTCCGTTCGAGTCATACATATAGCCCACATACTTTGAATCATTATATTTTTCATTAAATGCTGATTCACCAATATATGCATTTTCAGCTGTTGTACTTGTTCCATGGTATAGAAGTCTTACTCCGCCATCTGAGTTTGTTCTTATTATTCTCCAGTATATCGAATCACCACTATGTTGTAAATAAGTACAATTTTGATTTAAATCATAAGTATGAGACTGTGGCATTAAAGTGCCAGATTTGCATTCTTCCATAGTATTATAATCTTCATACATACCATCAAATTCGGAAGTTCCATATCCCCTTACTATATCTGAAGAAACACTACCAAATTTTACCCAGTTATCTGTTGCATT
>DOEC01000012.1:10240-28329 GCA_003524085.1 Bacillota bacterium
ACTGTTGTTCCATTCTCTGTTGACGTATATAATGTTTTTGTATTATCCGTTGTTAATACTGAACTAAAGCTTTTTCTTGTTAACTTTGTTGATTTGTCTACAAGTAATTGATTATATAGTGTTTTGTTTGGATCTTCTGTTCCTTCAGTTATAAATAGTGTTCCACTTAGTTTCTTACCCATATCATCACTTTGGTCTACACTTTCATCGTTTGCATACTTAAATTCAATAGTGTAACTTTGTGTTACTCCATTAGGTATTACTACACTATAAGCTAGTATTGTATCTGTTGCTATACTAGACTTTGGAATATCTTTAAACTCAGTCATATTATATCCACCATTTGTACTTGTTATCTTGTACTTTAAGTATCCATTAGTTACAAAAGTATTTAACAAATCTTTTATTACTATATTATATTTGTATTCTGTCTTAGTATCATTTTTAATAGTAAATGTTTTAGTTGCACTCCATCCTGGTTCTATATCAGTTTCTGTTAAAGCTCCATCACTATCAGTAAATACTATTTGTAAGTTAGCACTTGTTACACTTACATCTTTTCCCTTTCCTATTATTTGTGCTGTAAAGTAAGCTAGTGATACACTTAGTACTACTACAAGTAAGCTTACTATTACAAGTGTTAATTGTTTTCGTTGCATATTTAATGCTCTCCTTTCTTTTTAAGACATGAAAAAATGGGTAGACTTATTCTATCTATTTAATTGCACATGAAAAACTATAGTTATTTATAAAAGTATTCTTTTTCATGTACTTCACTTCCTATCTTTATTACAAGAATATCTTATCATTTTTTAATTAGTGTTGTCAAGAGTGTTACCTATTATTTTTTTTAGTTTTGCTTTTTTATAGTCAGTGATGAATGCCTCATCTGTATTAACTACTAAGTTATTTATTTTGTATGTATCACTAATACTTGTGACTTTCTTTGTTACTTCCGTTATGTTCACCTCTCCTACTAGATCTATATATAGAGTTTTGTTTTGATATGTTAAATTCATTATTTTTCCTCTTTTCTATTTTTATTATAAACTTAAAATTGGTTTATTTCATTAAATACGACAAAACTAGATATATTTTTCTTTACACTTCTTTTACTAAAGTATATTTTATTATTTATATTTTTGGTTTATAATATTTATAAGGATGTGATATTTATGTTTAATTTATCAATAATAACTTGTAAACTTGTTAGTAAAATGAGTAAGCTTATGGGACATGATGGAAGTGTTATAGGTGGGTATTATGCTCTTAAGATAGATAAAAATGTTTTAAAAAAAATTAAAATGCCTAAGTATGTTATTGGGATAACTGGTTCAAGTGGTAAAGGAAGTACTACTGAGTTAGTAGCTAGAATTCTTAGTAAGAACGGTTATAAGGTAGTTTATAATAAAAATGGTAGTAATGTTTTAAATGGACTTGCTAGTTTAATAATTAATAATACTAAAAAAGGCAAGCTAGATGCTGATGTACTTCTTATGGAAATGGACGAAAGATATATGGAAGGTACACTAAAGAATTTTGATTTAACTCATTTAGTAGTTACCAATATTACTAGAGACCAACCACCTAGAAATTTACATCCTGACTTTATTAAAAGTGTTATTTCTAAGAGTGTTAAAGATAAAGTTCATTTGATTATTAATGCAGATGATCCACTTGTTAAGGCACTTAGTATTAATCATAAAGGTAAACTTACTACTTACGGACTTGATAAAAATAACTATAGTGTTAAGAGTAAATTAAATAATATAGATGCTCAGTACTGTCCGATATGTCATAGTAAATTAAAGTATAAATTTTATCAATATGGACACATTGGGTGTTATAAGTGTCCAACTGGAGATTTTGAAAGAGGAAATGTTGACTTTTTAGCCCACAACATAAATGTTACTAAAGGATATATCTATATAAATAAGAATAAAGTACACCTACCTAGTAACTTTTTGTATTCAGTTTACTTTGTGACTGCAGCTTATAGTTTATGTAGCACCTTAGGAATAACTAATGAAGACATAATAAAAGTAACTAATGACGAGACATTTAAACCAAAAAGACTTAATGTGTTTAACTTTTTCGGTAGAAAGTGGCAAATGCTTGCTAGTAAGAATGAGAACAATTTAAGTTATAAACAGAGTTTAGATTTTATAGTTAACGAAAAAGGTATTAAAACAGTTGTACTTGGTTTTGATAATTCTAGTAGAAGATACTCTGAAAATGATTTGAGTTGGATATGGGATATTGACTTTGAAGAGTTAAATAATAAAACTATTGATAAGATAGTATTAGTTGGAAGATTTAAGTATGACATGCTTACAAGGATTTCTTATACAGGTATACCAAAGAGTAAGATTATTTTAATAGAAGACTTAGATAGTGAATTAATACCTACTTTGAGAAAGAAAACTAAAGGATCTATTTATAGTTGTGTATGTTTTGATAAAGAAATTGAACTTAAAGCTATTTTAAAGAAAGAAGGTATTAGTAATGAGTAAGATTAAAGTATGTCATTTATATTATGATTTAATGAATTTATATGGAGAAAATGCTAATATCAGGGCTATAGAAAAGATGTGTGAGTATCAAGGTATTACTTGTGAAGTTAGTTTAAAGACTATTAATGATAAGATAGATTTTAATTCATATGATATATACTATATGGGTTCTGGAGATGAAAAATCAGAACTATTAGTTTTAGAAGATATGATTAAGTATAAAGATAAAATAAAAGCATCTATTGAAAGTGGAAAGACATTTATTATTACAGGTAATGCTAGTGAGTTATTTGGTTCATATATAATAGACAATGATGTTAAGTATGATGCATTAGGTGTATTTAATTATAATAGTGTCCATGAAACCTTTAGAATTGTAGGTAGTGTTACTTTTAGTACCAAGTTAATTAAGGAAAAGATAATTGGTTTTCAAAACAGATGTGGTGTAATGAATGATATTGATAAGCCTTTATTTAAGGTTATTAGTGGTACAGGTAGTTCTATTAATTCTAAAACCGAAGGAATACACTATAAGAACTTCTATGCTACTTATGTATTTGGACCACTTCTTATTAGAAACCCCTACTTCACTAATTATATTTTAAAAAATATTATGAAAGAAAAAAATCCTAAATATAAATTTAAGATTATCAGTAAGACTAATGAAGTTAAAGCATATAACAAGTATTTAGAGAATTTTAATATTGAAACCGAGACTGTCTAGCCTCGGTTTTTTAGTGAGTAATTTGTTGTTTTCCCATTTCCATTAATAGTTAACATTCCATCATTAACCATATTTTTTAGTATTTCACTCGTTCTTGTTTTTGAAAGGCCTAAAACCCTTTCAGCATCTAGTCTTGATATTGTTTTATGATGTTTTAAATAGTAAATAATTAGATTTTCTTTTGATGTACCAAATGGATTAAATTGAGTATCTTCGTTTAGTATGAAACTATAATCAGTGTAATTTCTGTTATATAAAGTTATTTTAAATACATTGTCTGAAATGGATATAACCGGTTGTTTATCATTATCTACGTAAGAAGACATTATTCTATCTATTCCTGTTCCAAAACTTTCAACGTATTTTAAACGATAAAACACATTTGCAAGTTTAGGGTTTCTTGTTTCAGATATGCCATTATAAATGTCTTCAATCGTTAGTCCTTTTAGTAGTCCACCTAGTGAAGATACTTCTATTCTATCTATAAATAGTGATACTAATATGCTACCATTAAAATTATAATCTCTATGAATTATTGCATTTAATATAGCTTCTCTTAAAGCGTATTTTGGGTAATCATATGTATCAACTCTTAATAAGTCAATTATTTCTCCTTTAACTTTATTAAAGAGATTTAGATAGTCAAAAATTTCTTCAGCTTGTTTAAGTATTGAGCCATTAAATTCTTTTCTATCGCTAAACTCTAGTTTATCTTTACCACTAAAAATAGAAGCTTTAATAGAAAATGGACATTCATCTGATAATAGTAGTCCTAGATTTGTATATTTATTTTCTAAATTAATTATATTTAGTGTTTTAAGTTTATTTTCGTTAAATTCAATATTTTGTTTTTCTAGTATACTTTTTAGATATTCAAAGTGTAAGTCTTGGTTAGTTGATAGTTCTTCTTCAAAAGAACTACTTCTATTTTCTATAAGCATTTTTTTAATAATTTCTTCGTCTGCTGGAACAGTTACATTTCCATGTCTTAGATATACCCCACTTGGTTTTAAACCTTTGTCAGCTAAATAATATGGCTTATTAGGACCTTCTTTTACATTAACTACTATTATATCTTTTCCATTAATTTGTTCAATATATATACTAGTAAACAAAGTTAAATCTGATTTTATACCTTCTCTAATCATTCCGCTTAGTGCTTCAAGTTCTTTTTGTGGATTTTGAACTCCTATTACTTCTCCATTATCATTTATCCCTATATAAATTCTCCCATCATTTGTATTAGCAAATGCAACAATCTCTTTTTTAATATTTCTAGTTAAAATAAGCTTTAATTCAGTATTTTGATTTTCAATAAACATAATATTCACCTCTAGAAACATTATATAATATTTTGTAAAGATAATCAATACTTTCGTTCACTTTTCGTTCGGTTTTCGTTCATTTGCGTACAAAAAAGAGACTTGCTATTTTAGCTCAGTCTCTATGTTTTCAATACCAGTTATGTATTTTTCTATTTTACCATTTGTTATTTTAAGAAGTGTTAAGTCTTTAACTTTAAGTTCACTAGCTTTTTTAGCTTTAGTGTTATTTGTATCGGAAATTATACTTTTATTTAACTCGTCACTTAAGTCAACTACGTAAAATGGTAAATGTTCTTCTTTACTCTTATAAGAACTTACTATTGACTGATAATACATATTGTTAGTCTTATCAAAGTTAGCAATAGCTACATAGTAACTATCATCTTTTTTATCAAATACACTACCAGCCATAATTTTTTCATAACTAATTACTGCTTCTTCTACATTAGGCTTTGTATAACTTGTATCAAACCATCCTAGTTTAGTAGCGCCCAATGTAAGCAAATACATAATAATGAATGCACTCGCTAGTATTAATATTATTTTGCCTAACCCTTTTAATTCGCTTAAATCATTTGTTTTCTCTTTCATAATTTGTTACCTCAAAAATATAATACCATAAAATAAAGAAAAATGCTACTAAATAGTAGCATTTTTTCTGAAAAATGTGAAACCATATATTTGACAAGACCTATTTGAATCAGTTATTATACAGTCGTTTTGATAACTTATTGTCCCGTCACAATTAATATTAATTTTACTTTCTTGAATATCATCTATAGAAATATCTGATCTACTTACTCCACTTGAACTAGATTTAGAATAATAAAATCTTCCATTACTTACTGCTAAACTAGTAACTTGCCCAAAGTCGTCTAATATAACATTATATTCTACATCTTCTCCTAAGTCTGCTTTTAATTTAGTACCAGAATGACAGAAGTTATTAACTTTAGTATCTTCTAGTAAGAATGACTGTGTAGCAGTGTTATATATACCTAATACATTGTCATAGAATATTTTCTTTTGACTTTTCTTATAACTTTCAGTGATATTTGGCACTACCAAAAGTAGTAAAAGTGATACAAGCGCAATTACAGCAATAACCTCAATTAGTGTAAACCCTTTCTTTTTCATTTTTATTCCTCCTTCAACTTCACAATGGTAGCTCCATCGTTATATATATCTATTTCATATTTTTCTACTCTTTTGTCTTTTCTTAAATATTCATGAACAGCTTTCTTTAAAATTCCACTTCCTTTACCATGTACAATTATTATACCATATTTTTTTAGTTTAATGTTATCATTTATGAATTCATTTACTTTTATTAACGCTGTTAATGCATCTAAGCCATGCAAATCTATTGTTTCATAATAGTAATAAAATGGATTATTTGTTCTTTCCATATATATTATGTACCTCTCTTACATCTGGTATACTAAATATCTCTCCCACTTTCTTTACAGATAAGCCTGCTGCTATTGTAGCAATTTTTAAGCATTTTTCTAAATCTAGATTTTCAGCTAAACCATAAACAAATGCTCCAAAATATATGTCTCCTACACCAGACTTGTCTATCTCTTTTACTTTAATAGCACCCATTACTTTGATTTTATCGTCTATTTTGTAAAGAGAACCTTTTTCACCAAGGGTAATTATTACTTTACTTTTGTACATACTTTCTAATTTATTTAATACACTTTTTAATGTGTCTGGTTTATCATAATTTATTCTTTCTCTTGCAAGAATTTCAGCAAATGTTTTATCACATATTATATAGTCAGATAATTTACATAATTTTGTAGTTTCTTCATTTACTACACTTGCAGATAATACTTTTATTTTGTCTTTAAATTTATTACAAGCAACTGCTGCAACACTATAGTTTGTACCATCCATAAGAATTATATCAGGATTAATATTTAAGTCTACTTTTACATTTATTTCTTTTGCTATAGAATTTAATACAGTTCTACTTGCATTATACTTGTTTACTACTACGTATGATATAGATGTTTCTTCATCAGTTTTAATTAAATAATCACTATTTACTTCATTATCATTTAATGCATTAACTATTAACTTAGATTTATCATCATTCCCAACTATTGAAGACAAATAAGTAACATGCCCCCATTTACTAAGTAAAATACTACTAGTTAAAGCACATCCACCAGGACACACAATTTTTTCTTTTATAGTATTTTTAGTATTTTCTTTAATAAAACCATCTATAAACATAACTGTGTCTACTCTAGACTCACCTATACATAGTACTTCCATATTATCCCTTCTATTCTCTATTAATATTTTATAATAAAATAGTTTATTTTGCAAGCAAAAAAACAACTTTTAAAGTTTTCACACAATTTAACTAAATAGCAAAATAAAGCTTATCACTTAACCCCCTTTATATATAAATATTTTTACTTAATTACATAACTTTAATTATTTTAAACGTTTACTTCCAAACTTTTTTCTACTTCACTATATTTACTTTTTTCTATATTAATTAAACCGTTTAATTCAATTATTCTCTTTTTTATACCCTTTATTTCATTAATATCATTAGTTCTTTTCAAGCTCTTATTTAATAGTTGTTTTTCCCTAACTAACTCACTTATTTTGTTATCAATATCTTTTACATTCATAACTACTACTCCCTATTTCTCTTATCTTCACCAATTAAACTAATTGGTACAGTTAGTTCTTTTATTCTTTCTATTATTCTTCTTGCTTTAATTTTATCTGTACTTGAAGAAGTTTCACTAAGATGACTTTCTAATTCTTGAAGTGTAAAATTTGAAGTAAAGAATGTTATTTTTTTGTTATCCATTCTACTTTGTAATATACTACCTAATACTTCATCTCTTGCCCAAGGAGTATTGTTTTCTGCACCAATATCATCAATTAAAAGTAAATCAGAGTTAAGTAATTCGTTAAACATTTGCTCAAAACTTTCATTTTTATTATTAAACGAATCTTTTAACTTCTTTAAAAGTGTTGGATAGTAAATACTTACTGAAGTATATCCTTTTCTACTAAGTTCATTTAATACTGCATTTATTATATAACTTTTTCCACTACCAAAAGAACCACTTAAGTATATTCCCTTTTTATTAGGAAACTCTTTCATAAAACTTTTGATGTATTTTAACAGCTCTACTCTAGCATTATCATCTACATAAATATCTTTCATTCTCGCATTCATTAAACTAGTTGGCATTTCATAAAATACTGTATTACTTTTATATTTGTCATATTCTTTTTTAAACCTACATGGTGTGTAACTAAATATAAGCACCTCATCTTTTTTTGAAGGAAAGTTTACATACCCTTTTACTTCATTTTTACAAAACTTCAATCCCTTACAATTTTTACAGTTTTTAAGTTCACAAACAGTATGCTCTAGTTTGCTAGTATACTTCATTAATGTGTCTTCATTTAGGTCTAACTTGTATGCAAGATTTGCAAAATCATTGTCTATCATAGACAATTTAAAATTTTTTCTATTAATTGCTGCTAAATCTTTTTTACTTGAAACTAAATTTTCTACATTTCTCATACATACTCCTTTAAAAAACTTTCAATTTCTTCTTTTGCTTCATCATTTACTTCTTCTTTTTGTAAATTTTTATTAAACCAGTCAGGTGTTGTTTCTTCTTTTTTCACTTTAGGTGAGGTTTTTGTTTCTTTAATTTTCTTTAATCTCTTATGTGCTTTTTCAGCATATTCCATTGCTTCTTTTGCTGTTTCAATATTTGCTCTTTTCCACTCACCAGCAATTGTTTCAACGTATGCTTTTACTAAACGATTATTTTGAGTTTTTAACACATAATCAATTAAAACGTTTACCACCGCCGGGTTAAGTTTTAAATCAACTACAAGCATCTCAAGAATTTTCATATCTCTTTCAGTTGGCCTAACACCTTTATATTTGCTCTTTAAAAAGTCATAAGGCTTTAATGTTTCAAATACTTTAATAATTCTACCTCTTAAAGTATTGTCCCCACTTGGGCTTCTCAAATGATCAGGTTGACTTTTGAATATTAAGCTAGGTAACCTTCCATCATTATTAAATTGATAATATTTTCTTACATTTGTTTTTAATAGTTCTTTATCAATAAGCCCTTTTTCGTTTAGACTAATTTTAACAAGGTCTCCCATTGTAAGTGGGTCTAAATTATATAGAAAAGCTAAGTTCGTAATAAGTTCTTTAGAACTTTTCATAAGTGCTTTGTCATTTAAAAGATTTTTTGGCATTCCACTTAACATCGCATCAAAGTCAAACATCATTTCATATTCAAGTGGTCTTTTTTCTTTTTTGACAAGTTCTTTATCATAGTTAAGTTCAAAACTTGTGTAATTTTTGCTTTTAAAAGTCATATCAAAAGCACTAGTGATGTCGGTATAATTGCTTAAATTTACAGTAGGCAATTTAAAGTAAGATTTAATTCTTAGGTACTCTTCTTTCCCTACATTATTATATAGCACCATATTAAATATAGGATGATTAAAGAATTCACTTACTGATAAAGGACTATATAACTCATATACATATGAATTAACATTTCCTTCTTTTACGTAAGTCTTAATTAAGCCTACTCCTTCTAGTTTTATTCTTGCTTCTTTAATGTTTTCTAGAGTATCACCCAAATTAGTCATTAAGTGGTGATGCGTAAGTTCACTTGAGATATAATTGTTAGCTTTTAATTCATTATATAGAATGTTATATAAAGTAACACTAGTATTTCCTATTATAGGCATATAAAGCATATTTAAAACAAGTTTATCCATTTCACTTAGTAAACTCTTATTTATAACTTGATATATATCTGCTGGTAAAAGTGTTACTTTATTCATAAGCTATTCCTCCTATAAATCTATTTTATATTAAATGAACAAATATTACAAGTGAAATTCTTTAATATTTTTAACTTTATTTTTAAGTGTATTTTTATAAATACAAAAGAGAAAAATTTAATTGATTTTTAAATCTTTCTCTTAAAATTAGTTATTCGTTTAATTCATTTAGCATTTTTTGTTTTAACGAGTCTATATCAGTGAAAAATAAGTCAGTTCCTCTTTTCTTTAAGCCTATCATGTTTTTAAAAAGACTTTTGATTTCACTTTGTAAATCTGTTGGAACTTTTAAAGGAACACCATCAATAGTATGCACATGATCAATATATTTTTCCAATGTAGGAAAAGAATTTTGAAGTAATATAACTGCATCTTCATTTGCTATTTTTCTTATTATAATCGTATTACAAAAGCCATATCTTGCCACTTTTTTCTCTATTATCTTACTATACTTTTCTATTTTTGAGCTTACAGGAATAAACCATAATATATCTTTTTCTTTTATAGTAAAATAAGTTGGGTGTTTTTTACCTTTTTCATGATTTTGCATAAGTTTTTCATCATTAACTAAATCAAAATACTCGTCTTTAATATGATATAGATAGCCAGTTTTAACTTTCATATAAACCATCTCCATGAAAAGTATATCATAAACAAAAAGAAAACTCTACCTTATTGGTAAAGTTGTTCTACATTTTCAACCAGGATCATTTATTAGTCGCACCACCTGGAAGCGAAAAACATTGTCGCCTGAAATCATTTATAACCCGCGCCATTCAGAAGCGGCAAACATTTACACACTTTTTTTAGTGCACTATAAGTATACTATATTTTTAAGAAAATGTCAAATAGCATACACTTATATTTTATTCAGAAATTATTTTTTTATTACAGTTAATTGCCTATAAACTATTCACTTTTTAAAGCAGCTTGCGCAGCAGCGAGCCTTGCAATTGGAACACGGTAAGGGCTACAAGAAACATAATCTAAGCCAACACGATGACAGAATTCTACGCTTGCTGGATCTCCACCATGTTCTCCACATATTCCTAAATGCATATTTGGATTTGCTTCTCTTCCTAAAGTACTAGCCATTTTAACAAGTTTTCCAACACCTTTTTGGTCTAGTTTAGCAAATGGATCATTCTCATATATTTTTTTATCATAATAGTCAGTTAAGAATTTACCTGCGTCATCTCTTGAAAAACCAAACGTCATTTGAGTTAAATCATTAGTACCAAAACTAAAGAAGTCAGCTTCTTTTGCTATCTCATCAGCTGTTAAAGCAGCACGTGGAATTTCTATCATTGTACCAACATGATAAGTCATATCTATGGCTTCATTCTTAATAATCTCATCTGCTGTTTTAGTTACTATATTTTTAACATATTTTAATTCCTTTACTTCTCCTACTAAAGGTATCATTATTTCAGGAGTTACCATTTTACCAGTTCTCTTACTAACTTCAATTGCAGCTTTTATAACAGCCTTAGTTTGCATTTCTGCTATTTCGGGGAACGTAACAGCAAGACGACAACCACGATGTCCCATCATTGGGTTAAATTCATGAAGTGAAGCAATAATATTTTTAACTTGTGCAACACTTTTTCCTTGAGTATCAGCAAGAAGTTTAATGTCTTCTTCTGTAGTAGGCACAAATTCATGTAGTGGTGGGTCTAAATATCTTATTGTAACACTATAGCCTTCCATCGCTTCATAAAGTGCTTCAAAATCTTTTTGTTGCATTGGTTCAATTTTAGCTAAAGCAGATTTTCTTTCTTCTACAGTATCAGATACTATCATTTCTCTAATTGCAGCAATTCTATCTTTTTCAAAGAACATGTGTTCAGTACGGCAAAGTCCTATACCTTCTGCTCCAAGTTCTCTTGCTTTTAATGCATCTTTTGGTGTATCAGCATTAGTTCTTACTCCAAGACGTCTATATTTATCAGCCCAAGCCATAATACGGCCGAATTCTCCAGTAATAGTTGCATCTACCTTATTAATAAGTCCTTTATAAATCTTGCCAGTAGAACCATCTATTGAAATTTCATCTCCTTCATGGAAAGTATAACCACCTAATGTGAAGACTTTGTTTTCTTCATCCATCACAATACTAGAGCATCCACTTACACAGCATGAGCCCATTCCACGAGCAACTACAGCAGCGTGAGAAGTCATTCCACCTCTTACAGTTAAAATTCCTTCACTTGATTTCATTCCTTCTATATCTTCAGGGGATGTTTCTAGTCTTACAAGTACTACTTTTTCTCCACTTTCATGCATTTTTTTAGCGTCTCCTGCAGTAAATACAACTTTTCCACTAGCGGCCCCTGGTGATGCAGCTAAACCTTTTCCTATTTCTATAGAATTTTTTAACTCAGCTGGATCAAATGTTGGATGAAGTAAAGTATCTAAATTTCTTGGATCTATCATTAAAACAGCTTCTTTGTCTGTAATTTTTCCTTCGTCTACTAAGTCACACGCAATTTTTAATGCAGCCTTAGCAGTTCTTTTACCATTTCTAGTTTGTAGCATATATAAATGTTTATCTTCTATAGTAAACTCCATATCTTGCATATCATGATAATGGTTTTCTAGTTTTTCACAAATACCAACAAACTCTTCATATACTTCAGGCATTACATCTTTTAAATGACTAATAGGTTCAGGTGTACGAACTCCTGCTACTACGTCTTCTCCTTGAGCATTAATTAAGAATTCTCCCATTAAATGTTTTTCTCCAGTTGCTGGGTCTCTTGTGAATGCAACACCAGTCCCTGATGTTTCTCCCATATTACCAAATGCCATCATTTGAACATTTACAGCTGTTCCCCAAGAATATGGTATATCATTATCTCTTCTATAAACGTTTGCTCTTGGGTTATCCCAACTACGGAATACTGCTTTTACTGCACCCATTAATTGCTCTACTGGGTCTGTTGGGAAATCACTTCCTACTTTGCTTTTATATTCAGCTTTAAACATATTAGCAAGTTCTTTTAAATCTTCACTAGTTAATTCAGTATCAAGTTTAACGCCTTTACTCTCTTTCATTTTATCAATTAATACTTCAAAGTATTTCTTTCCAACTTCCATTACAACGTCAGAATACATTTGAATAAATCTTCTATATGAGTCCCATGCCCATCTAGCGTTTCCACTTTTTTCTGCTAGAGTTTCTACAACGCTTTCATTTAGTCCTAAATTTAGTATTGTGTCCATCATACCAGGCATACTTGCTCTTGCACCACTTCTAACACTAACTAAAAGTGGGTTTGTTGTACTACCAAAACTTTTTCCAGTAATACTTTCCAATTTTTTAATGTTTTCTAGTATTTCACTTTCTATTTCTTTACTTATAACTTCTCCATCTTCATAATATTTTGTACAAGCTTCAGTTGTTATAGTAAAACCTTGTGGAACAGGTAAACCTAGTTTAGTCATTTCTGCTAAGTTCGCACCTTTTCCTCCAAGTAAATTTTTCATATCTTTATTTCCTTCACTAAACAAATAAACATATTTCATAAGTTAATTCCATCCTTTCATTTTTCTAACTTTAGTTAAATAGCATTTGCCACATAAACTTTCATATTCTACGTCTCCGTCAATTGCAACTTGGTCTCCATCTAAAGTAAACTCTCCATTTACAATTCTTGCATTAAATCTAGCTTTTCTACCACATCTACATATTGTATACAACTCTTCTATCTCATCAGCAAGTTCAAATAGTCTTTTACTTCCTGGAAATAGATTAGTTCTAAAGTCACACCTTAAGCCA
Organism: Bacillota bacterium; assembly: GCA_003524085.1. GTDB lineage: Bacteria > Bacillota_I > Bacilli_A > RF39 > UBA660 > CAG-628. The sequence continues at coordinate 23,450 of DOEC01000012.1, forward strand.
AAACATATTACAGGTATATTTGTAAGTTTACTAAATACAAACAACTCTTCAACTTGACTTTCACTTAAGAACTGTGCTTCGTCTACTAGTACACAACTAGTGTTACCAACTAGTAAGTTTAAGTATCCTTTTAAGTTTTCTTCTGGACTTACTAAATGATCAACTTTTCTTTCTACACCAATTCTACTTGATACGCTATCATTTGCTTTAGTATCAATGCTAGGTTTAATTAAAACCACTTTCATTCCTCTTTCTTCATAATTGTGTGCAACTTGTAGTAAACTTGTTGTCTTCCCGCAGTTCATCGCACCATATCTAAAATACAATTTACTCATTATAACCTCCCTCTTGGATGACTTTTAAAATATACATCCTTTAACCTCTCACTTGTAACATGAGTATACACTTCTGTTGTATTGATATTCTTATGTCCAAGAAGTTCTTGTACACTTCTTAAATCACATCCATTATCAAGTAAATGTGTTGCAAAAGTATGTCTTAAAGTATGTGGACTAACTTTTACTTTAATAGAGGTTTCTTTTATAATATTATCTATTATCTTTGCTATACCTCTAGTAGTTATATTATCACCATTTTTGTTAAGTAACAAGTAGACATTTTGTTTACTACCTAGTAGTTCATTTCTTAAACCATTTATATAAATATCAAGTAATTCGCTTACATAGTCTCCATAAAAAACAGTTCTCTCATAACTTCCCTTTCCTAATATCCTAATGCTTTTATTATCATAATCAATATCGTTTAATTTAATACTCACAAGTTCACTAACTCTAGTACCTGTTGCATATAATAGTTCAATTATAAGGTTATTTCTTACCCCAAACTTTCCTTCTTTACTTACATTAATCATACTTTCTAGTTCATTATAAGGAATAAACTTTGGTAAAGTCTTTTCTTTTTTAGGATATTTTATATTTGATGCTGGGTTTATAGTGATAACATCGTTTTCTTTTAAAAATTTGTAAAAGCTTTTTAAAGTGCTGATTTTTCTACTTACAGTTTTATTTTTGTCTTCTTTTATAAACAAGTAATTCAAATACTTTTTAATGTCTTCTTTAGTAACGCTAGTTATATTTTTTTTTATGTACTCACTAAATTCTCTTAAGTCAATGCTGTAACTTTTTATAGTTAAATCACTGTAGTTTTTATATTCTTTCAAATATCTTAAAAAGTTATCAATTACTAACATTAGTTACTACTTTCCCATTTTCATATTTAACACATATAATCAAGTTATTCATTGACTCATTATTTTTAGGATTAGTTACATAGAAACCAGAATTATCGTCTGATTTAACATATCCTAATTTTAGTAAAGTACCAACTGTTACATCTAAGCATTCATTTGTTAAGTTGTCAATATTATCTGTTCCATACTTATAAGCACCTGCCAAAATTTCCGTCACTTTTGCATTATACATCTTTTCTTTGCTTTTCGTATCCATGTCTGCTAGTTTTGGCACTACTAGTAAAACCAAAGCTGCGATTAAAGTAATAACTGCAATTACTTCAACTAAAGTAAAACCACTCTTTTTCATATTTTCACCTACTTTACATACTTAATTTTACTATAGAGGAAAATTGATGTCAATCAAAATATCTTAAACTCACTTATTTTCTCCTAGCTACAACTAAATTTTAACATAAGTATATATGTTTGTCAATTCTTTGTTTGATACTTTACTAAATTAATTTTACTTTGTATTACATAAAATTTTCAAAAAATACTTGTATTTATATAGTGTTTTATTGTATAATAATTATTAGAATAGAGAGGGCTATATATGAAAGAATTTAATTTTGAAAAATTACCTATTGTTGAAATAGCAAATGAAATTATAATAGACGCAGTTAATAAGGGTGCGAGTGATATTCACTTTGACCCATCTAAAGAAGCTTTAAAAATTCGTTTTAGAATTGATGGTATTTTAAGTGATTACAGTATAGTCCCTAGTAAATATAAAAGAAATATGATAAGTCGTATCAAAATGATAGCCGGTATGAATATAATGGAAACAAGACTACCTCAAGATGGTGCGATTAAGAGTAAAATCGGAGATAGACTACTTGATTTGCGTGTAAGTACACTACCAACTAATAATGCAGAAAAAATAGTTATAAGAATACTTGACTACTCTATGAGTTTAGCTGGCCTTGATAACTTAGGTTTTAGTAAAGATGCAATGGAAAAGATTAATAAATTAATTAGAATACCTAATGGAATTATCTTAGTTACTGGTGCTACAGGAACTGGTAAAAGTACTACTTTATACTCTATTCTTCAAAAGCTTAATACTGAAGAAGTTAACATCATAACAGTTGAAGACCCAGTTGAAATGGATATTGCTGGTATTAACCAAGTTCAAACTCAAACTGAAATTGGTCTTACATTTGCTACTATTTTAAGAAGCATTTTAAGACAAGACCCTAATATAATAATGATCGGAGAAATTCGTGATGATGAAACAGCTAGAATTGCCGTACGTGCTTCAATTACTGGACACTTAGTTCTTAGTACACTGCACACTAATAACTCACTTAATACTATTGAAAGACTTACTGATATGGATGTAGAAAGATACTTACTTGGTAGTTCACTTGAAGGAATAATAAGTCAAAGACTTGCTAGAAAGTTATGTCCTAACTGTATGATTAAAAGACAAACTACAGAATATGAAAAACAAGTATTTAAAACAGTTATAGGAAAAGATATAAATGAAATGTATGTTGCAAATAAAGAAGGGTGTCCTAGATGTAACCATGGTTATAGAGGAAGACTTGCAATACTAGAAGTACTAATAATGAATGAAAAAATAAAAGACGCAATTACTAATAATGCTCCTAAACACGTTCTAAGAGATTTAGTTTATACTGGAGAAGTTGTCACACTATTACAAGATGGGTTAAACAAAGTTGTTGAAGGAGAAACATCATTTGAAGAAATACTAAAGATAGTTGACTTAGAAAACGATATGACAGCTTACAAAGACGATAACTTAGTTGCAAACCTAAAAATGGCACAAAAAGCCCACAGTATAAAAGAAACACCACAACAACCTACTCCACAAGTAACACAGCAAGTACAACAAATAAATAATCAAATACCAAATAACGTAGAAACAGTAGAGTTTTAGTTCTACTGTTTTAATTTAGTATGCCATAAAAAATACTTTAGTCTGTTTTTGCTAAAGTATTTTACTAGTTTGTCTTATTATATGCACTATCAATTAACCTTTAGATTACTTTATAGTAATTATATAGTAAATTAATCGTTAGACACAGTTAAATTAATGGGATCTCAAGAGGCACAGTTTAGCATCCACTCGAAGTTTCTTCTATTGTGTATGGGTCACTTGCTGAGCCATCTCCATTTGCATATTTAACACATGATTTTAGTGATAGGGCTGGACGCACACCCACAATAGGGGATTCAACTGTAGCAAAGCCCAAGCAGCCAGGGTTGTTGTTTATGTGGAACACGAAGGCGTTGCTGCCTTCCCATAAGTAAGGAGACAACAACCACCAATCTTCATTACCTGTAGAGCTACCGTTTGCACTATTTTTATAATACCATGTTGGTGCATTTGTTGCTATTAGTCCACCTGCAAAACTTACTTCATCTGCTGTCATTAATCCTATTGGGTATGTTAGTTTACCGTTTCCAGTACTTGTGTCTACTGTGAATTTGTCTTCTGTTGTTGCACAGTCATAACTTGGTGTTTTATTTGTTTCTAGTCTTATGTATGCTCCAAAGTCATAAGTATCTGGTACACTTCTATCGTTACAATATACTGCTGTTGTACTTATGTATTTACCATAATTTGTATTCAAATTATGTTTATACCATGTATCTATTACTCCTTTTATTGTACTATTATTTGTGTTATCTCTATTTGAAGCAAGTGAGCCACTTGTTCCATACATATATCCTACATACATTGAATCATTATATGTTTCATTAAATGCTGATTTCCCTATATATGCGTCTGTTGCTGTAGTACTTGTACCGTGGTACAAAAGTCTTACACTTCCGTCTGAGTTTGTTCTTATTATTCTCCAGTACAAGTCATTATACATTGCATTCTTTCCAAACTTTACCCAGTTATTTTTTGCATCTCCTGCAAAGTAATATACATCTTTAGGAGTTTTACCTGCTATACTCTCGGTTGCTTTATATAAAGTTCCAGTATTTGTTTCAGTAAATGTTGTATCAAAGTCTGTTCTTGTTAATCTTTTTGGATTATCACTCATTATTTGATAACCTAAAGTACCTTTTTCATATCCTGCGTAGTACAACGCAGAATTTATTGTACCCTCAGTAATAAATAACTTCCCACTTAGTTTTCTTCCCATATCATCACTTTGGTCTACACTTTCATCGTTTGCATACTTAAATTCAATAGTGTAACTTTGTGTTATTCCTACTGGAATGCTAACACTATAAGCTAGTATTTTATCTTTTGCTGTATCTGATTTTGGCACATCTTTATATTCAGTCATATTATATCCACCATTTGTGCTAGTTATCTTGTATTGTAAATATCCTTCTGTTACAAAGGTATTTATCAAGTCTTTTATAGAAATATTATATTTGTATTCTTCTTTACTATTATTTGTAATTGTAAATGTTTTGGTAGTATTCCAACCCGGAGATACAACACCATTTGCAATAATTGAAGTGTCATTAAAAGTTATTGCAACATTTTTGGCTACAAGATTTATATCTTTTGGCTCTCCTACAACTCTTGCTGCGAAAAATGCTAAACTACAACTTATTGTTACTATAATTAAAGTTGTTACTATTACTCCTATGTCTAATTTTTTCATTTTATATCATTCCTTTCTTTTTAAGACACGAA
>DOEC01000013.1:0-476 GCA_003524085.1 Bacillota bacterium
GTTCCACTTCCTGTTACTTGTACTCCAGTTTGTAAATATATTGTAGGTTTTAGTCCACTTGTACTACTTGTGTTTGTTATTCCACTACTTGTTACTTCTTTTATTCCACTTGAACTATTAATGTAATATTTTTCTGTAGTTGTTAAGTATGAATTAACTTCACCTATTTGGTTATATTCATAATCTGTTAGTAAGCCAATATTGTTGTAAGTGCTTTCAGCACAAGTATCAGTGAAGCAATTAAACTTATTTGTTTCTTGTACTAGTACTTCTTTATCTTCTAATGTGTTATAGAAACTTGTTAAGTCTGTTGTTAGTGTTGATGTACTTGTACTAGTTGTACTTTGACTTATTAGTTTAGGTAGTGTTTGATCGTCTATTTGATAACTTCCTATTATTCTCCATAAGTTCTTTGTTTTATCACTGTCTTCAGGATATTGAACATAGTTTTTAATGTTCTCTCCACCATACAAGCA
>DOEC01000013.1:829-5872 GCA_003524085.1 Bacillota bacterium
TACTATTGAAGGTGTTGAGATATCTGTATTATCTATAACTACTCTTATCTTCTTTGAATAAGTGTTACTGTCTATTCCTTTTATTACTCCTTGTGTGTTCCATGGTGTTCTATCTGTATACTGTACTTTAGCGTTTGTGCTAGTTTTATATGCTAAAGTATATTTACTATCTATTTCATTTACACTAGTTAAAGTAATATTTAAATATACTTTAGTACTAGCTGGTACTGTTACTGAACTTCCATTAATAGTACTTTTACTACTTCCATCTTCTTGTATATCTATACTATAGTTTAACTTACTTATTAATAACTCACTACTTCTATATTTATCTGTACTAAATATAAATGCTCCATAAGATAAACCTATTACTAAACAAGTCATTAATAGTACTCCATATATCATTCCTTTTTTATTCTTCATATACTTTATTCCTCCTCAAAAAACTTTTCTATTGGTACATTTAGTACTTTGCTTATCATATATAAGTTATATATACTTACACCCATGTTGTTGTTTTCACTCTCTAAGGCACCTATAAGAGGTGTCTTCGCACCTATCTTACTAGCAAGACCTTTCTGAGTAAGTTTTTCTTTGTTATAAGCATTATATATAAGTCTATACTTTCTTACATTTCTTCCTACTAACTTTTTTAATTCTTCATTTGTCATCATTCTACCTCTTTCTACATTCGTATGAGTGTATCTATTTTAATTCTACACGTTTTTGAATGTAAAGTCAATACAATTAATTGAATGTATGTGAAAATATAAGTGGTGATATAAAATGAATGTTAAAAGATTAAAAGATTTAAGAGAAGATAAAGACAAGTCACAAAGTGATATTGCTAAAATTTTAAAAATTACACAGCAACAATACTCTTTGTATGAAACTGGTCTTAGACTAATACCTATTGATAAACTTTGTATTTTAGCTGACTACTACAAAACTAGTACTGACTACATTTTAGGAAGAACTAATACAAAGTAATTAAAAAAGCTTAAAGTTTTGTCTTTTAAGCTTTTCTTTTATTTTTAATAACAAAATTGTTTAACACTATAAACACTAACATGAATACTAACATCATCATTATATTTGTAATAAATGGTTTTAATGTAGTTAAGTTTATCACTTCAAGTGAAGTAACTAAATCATTTGAATTATTATAGTAATACGCTGGGAATATATGTGATATACTCACTACTTTTTCAGGTAAATACATACTTGGAATAAATGCTCCACACAAGAATGCACTACCTAAAGCAACTACGTTAACAATTCCCCCAATTGCGTCTTTATTATTAACAAGTGAACTTATTAGTAAAGCAAAAGTTAATGCTTGTAAAGTAAATATAAGTGTGTTTAATAGTAGTAGTAATCCTCTTATATTTAATAAACTTTTACCAAGTAATATAATTGCTAACAAGCTAAATAAAACCCACACTATTAAAGCATATAGTAAGCTTGACTTTAATATCAAGCCACTATGTTTTTTATAGTTCATACTACTTACTACTATTCTCTTATTTACTGTTTTCTCTTTAAAACTTGTTAACACTAAAGTTATTATAAATATAACCACTGCAAGTATTGAATAACTAGCAAAATTAAAGTATCTACTCACCTTAGAAAGAGATTTTGTATCTACTTTAGAAGTTAAAACTACTTTGCTTTTATCTTTTAATGTATCATTTATATAATTAGTTAACTTAGTTTGGTCAGTTGTAAGTTTTAAGTAAGTATTTTGTAAATTTAGATAATCAGTTAACATCATTTCTTCCAAACTTGACGTATAATCATTAGTACTCTTTATATCAATAGTCGGGTTCATCCCTTTAAGTACGTCATTTGTATAGTTTTTTGGAATGTAAACAACATAACTAACATCTCTATAAAAAAGTGCATCATTAATCTTTTCTTCATCATTTTCTATATCCACTACTTTAGAGTTTTCACTCAAATAATTAATCAAATTATTTGTAAGAACACTCTTTTGATCATTATTTACTATCGCTATATTAGGTAGAGTACTTGTAAAAGTAGTTGTAGTATCATTACTAGCTAAATTTATTCCACCAAAAGAAATAAGCATCACAGTATAAAGTATAATTGTACCCTTATATTTATTTACTATTTTCCAAAATGTTTTAAATACTGTCATATCTATTCCTCCTTAGCTTGATTACACTTAATCCCATTAACAAGCCTGAAATAATTAAAAGTAACACTAAGTTAGTAAAATATCTAGAATATGTATCATAGTAATAAAGTGAATAATAAGCATCTGTTATTAAACTAGTTGGATTTATTTTGTTAATAACTGGTAAGTTTTTGTCAATAACATACTTCATTGTAATACCGTACATTCCTGAAAAGAAACTCATAATCATAGTTGTACCTATAAGTATAGCAGTTTTAGCGTTTTCTCCTACTTTTAATAAAGAAATCACTAATCCAATTGCAAGTCCTGCTAAAGCACCTACTAAAGTAATAAGAATTACTAATGGTAAATTAGAGCCAAAGTCTGCTTTTAACACAAATATAGTATAAGATAGTACTATAAACAAACCTATTACTTCAATTATATAACTAGCTAATAAATTAGTGAATATCAAAGTTGATTTCTTAATACAAGATATACTAGTTCTCTTACCAACAGTAGATATATTTGGTTGATGTTTATTACTTATAAACATAGATATTAATCCACCATACAAAGCACTCATTGCTAGAAGTGTATAAAATTCAATATTAGTATAACTTAAGTTCTCATTTGAAATATTATTTAGTTTAGTTTTAACTGCACTAGTTATCTCATATGGGTTTCTTCCCTCTTTAATAAAATTCTCATATACTTTATTATTTCTTATAACTTCATCTACTACATATTTTAGTATAGTTTCATTAACACCACTCTTATTTACATACACGCTTACTTTACCATTAATTACTTCAATATAACCTGATATATCATTATTTTTAAGTAATTCACTAGCACTATCTTTATCAACATACCTAGTATTAAATAACTTATCTTCATTAGTTTCATCACTCAAATACTTTATTGTCTCTTTCAAAGTTACATCATTATTGAATTCAGCATCATTTACTATAGCTATATCAATAATTTTTAAAGTCTCACTATTTTCAATATTTGAAAAAGCCATTTTAAATAAAGTACCTAATAATATTGGAAATACAAATGTCCAAAATATTAAACTCTTATTTTTTAGAAGAATTTTTAAAGAATATTTTAAATTATGTTTAAACATTAGTCTCTTAATTCCTTTCCAGTAAGCTCTAAAAACACATCATTAAGTGTTGGTCTTTCACTGAATATTCTATTATATTTTATCTTATTTTCTTTTAAATAGCTTATTAATTCTTCTAAATTATTTTTACCCTTATTATATTTTATAGTTAGTAAGTTATTATTATATGTTAATTCAAATACTGATCTTTTTCCCATTAATTCCTTTATATGTTTTTCTTTAATTTCATTAGTTTCAACAGTTATCTTTTCTTCTATTTTAGCAAGACTTTTTAATGTATCACAGTCACCCTGTGCTATTATTTTTCCCTTGTCTAGTATTAATATTTCATCACATAGTATTTCTGCTTCTTCCATGTAGTGAGTTGTATAAAGTATAGTAGCTCCTTTATCCCTTAAAGCTTTTATCCCATCTAGTATATTATTTCTACTTTGTGGGTCAACTGCAACTGTAGGCTCATCTAAAAAGATTAATTTTGGTTTGTGACTTATTCCACAAGCAATATTAAGTCGTCTTAATAGCCCACCACTTAACTCTTTTGGATAATGCTTTATATATTCTTCTAAATGTACTAATTTAATCGCATCCATAACGTACTCTTTTCTCTTCTCTTTATCTGTTATATATAACCCACAGAAGTAATCAATATTATCATAAACAGTAAGCTCATCAAACACACCAACTTCTTGGAATATTACACCTATCTCTTTTTTAATATCATACTTATCTGGCGACATAACTTTTCCAAATATTTTAATAGTACCACTTTCTATTTTAAGTAAAGATAGTATACTATTAATTGTTGTAGATTTACCACTCCCATTAGGGCCCAATAGTCCTAATATTACTCCTTTCTTTACATTAAAACTCAAATTATCTACTGCAATAAAATCTTTATATTTTTTAGTTAAATTTTCTACTTCTATTACATTCTCCATTATTTACCTTCCTTTTCTATAAGCATAAGTGCTCTAAATTCATTTGTTAATAACTCTTTTATTTCTTCATCTGTAAAATTAATCGTTTTTGTAACACATAAACAAGCTATACCATGAGTATATATCCACATTCTAAAGTGAAAGTCATTTGCTTGTTTAATATCTAAATTAGTTTTATTAACAACTATCTTAGAATATTCTGTAAAACTTTGATTTTCTTCTTTAATAAAGTTAGTTACACTTAAATCAGACATAAACATTAACTTAAATAAATTATTTTCTTCTCTTGCAAATTTAATATAGTTTATACCAGTACTCAAATAAACTTTATCTTTATATTTAATATCACTAGTTAAATAGTTATAAAAATACTCTTCTACTTTTTTAAATAAATGTTTATTTAGATCTTCTACATCCTTAAATTGATAATATATTGGCCTTATTGAACAATTCAAGTATTTTGCTATCTCTCTATTACTTAATTTAGAAAAACCTTTTTCTTTAGTTATATTAAACGCTGCATCAATAATCATTTCTTTAGTAATACTAACTATTTTTGACACTTATACACTTCCTTACACATTAATTGTATCACATGATACAATTAATGTAAAGAAAAAGAACTAACAAATAGTTCTTTTATAAAATTAATACTTAAGCATTTTGACCTGTTGGACCCTGTGGAATAGTTAAATTAAGTATATAATTAGGTGCTGTTCCTGTAATAGAAGCAGCCGCTTGCGTACCTGGGTCTCCCGTTGTTACTGTTCCAATTGATATTGTAGGCGTCTCAGCATCAGCCCCTGCTGCTCCTGCTTCACCTTGAGGACCTG
>DOEC01000034.1 GCA_003524085.1 Bacillota bacterium
TTAAGAAAAAAGTGTATAGTGCTGTTAAGAAAGATTTAAAATACTGGACAAATAACGAACTATATGAGAAAAGAAAAGAAGAATTAGAAACTTTTAGAAATAAAGTTGAAAAATATCAAGTTATAGAATAGTCTATGACTATAACTTGTCTTCTATTTTTAGGTAGAACCTTAAATTGACACTATTAATGAGAGTTATTTTGTAGTATAATTATATTAGGAGGTTTACTTATGTTAGAGATTTTAAAGAAGAAAAAAGAAGAACTACTTATAGAAAAGTCTATGAATGAAGCATATCAAGCATATATTTATATCATGAATAGAGAAACTAATATACATAACATCTATGCCGGTAAAATAATAACTAAGCCTAGTACTGAAGAAATGATGTTAAATAACCTTAAAAAGATGTGCTTTTTAAGAGGAGAAAAAGTAGAAATAATAAGGGAAAGTGACTGTAGTTATCTAATAACTATTGATAAAAGAAATATTTTAACAAAAAAGAAGTGAGGAATAAATGAACCTGAGTGGTATTATTGATAATTTAAAAGAAAAAAGAATATTAAAAGAGGCATTAAACTTATATAACAATATATTAATTAATGGAACAACTAAAGATGGAATTAACTATACTTACACAGTTACTAAAAAAGACATTAGTAGTGAAGTATTATCTAAATTAAAAGAGTTAGTTGAGCTTGACGAATCAAGTATTAGTGTAAAATATGTAAGTATTAACTTTGTACCATCATATACTTTCAATATAAATGTTCCAGTAGTAGAAATTACTAATGATAACGTTAAAACTTTACATGAATAAGACAACTTTATTTGAAGTTGTTTTATTTTTCTTGTATAATAAATATTGGTGAGTTTATGAATGAAGAATTGATTAAAAATTTAAGTAATCAAATTAATATAAGTGAGAAAAGAATAAAGGCTTGTTTACAGTTATTAGAAAGTGGATGTACTATACCTTTTATTGCAAGATATAGAAAAGAAGTAACTGATGCTTTAAATGAAGAAGAAATCAAGCTAATAAGTGACGAGTATAAAAGAAACATGAATCTTTTAGAAAGAAAAATGAGTGTAATAAAATTAATAGATGAGAAAGGTTTAATGACTGAAGAGTTAAAAACTAGTATTATGAATGCTACTAAATTAACTGAAGTTGAAGACTTATATCTTCCGTATAAAGAAAAGAAGAAAACTAAGGCTACTGAAGCAATTAAAATGGGACTAGAGCCACTTGCTAAAAAGATAATGTCTTTTCCTACAAGTGGAAGTTTAGAAGAACTTGTAAAACCTTACAATATGGACAAGGAAGTTGCTTTAACAAATGCAGGTTACATAATAAGCGAGTGGATTAGTGATAATGCTTATTATAGAGGTTACATAAGAAAATTCATGTATAATACTGGTAAAATTGTAACTAAAGTTAAAAAGAATAATAAGGACCAAAATAAAACATATGAAATGTATTATGATTTTTCTGAACCTGTTAAATACTTAAAACACTATAGATGTTTAGCAATAAATCGTGCTGAAAAAGAAGGGGTTATATCTGTTAAAATAGAAATTCTGTTAGACAAAGTAACTTCTTGGTTAGAAAGTAAGATAATTAAAAATGCTAACTCTTTTGTAGTAGACACAGTTAAAGTTTCTATTAAAGATAGTCTAAAAAGACTAATAATACCTAGTATTGAAAGAGATATAAGAAGTGAAATTACTTCAGTTAGTGAAGAAAAAGCAATAGAAACATTTAGTAGTAACTTATATAACTTACTTTTAACAAGAGGTATAAAGGGCTCAAATGTTATAGGTTTTGATCCAGCGTTCAGAACAGGTTGTAAGTTAGCAGTAATTGATATGAATGGCAACTTACTTGATATTGCAGTTATTTACCCACATGAACCTAAAAACGATAAAATAGGAAGTGCTAAAACTTTAAGAGAATTAATTAATAAATATAATGTTAAACTAATTAGTATAGGTAATGGAACAGCTTCTAGAGAAAGTGAAGCGTTTGTGTCTGAAGCAATAAAAGGTTTAGACGTTAAATACATAATTACAAATGAAGCAGGAGCAAGTGTGTATTCTGCAAGTAAACTTGCTATAGAAGAATTTCCTGATTTAACAGTTGAAAAAAGAAGTGCAATATCTATTGCTAGAAGAGTAGAAGATCCGCTTAGTGAACTAGTTAAAATTGATCCAAAAAGTATAGGTGTAGGAGAATACCAGCATGATGTTAATCAAAGTAATTTAAGTGACGCTTTAAAATACACTGTAGAAAGTGTTGTTAATAAAGTTGGAGTAAACTTAAATACTGCATCAAGTTCTATATTATCATATATAAGTGGACTTACTAAAAAAGTTGTAACAAGTATTATGGACTATAAAGTAAAAAACAAGTTTAACACAAGAGAAGAGTTAAAAAATGTTAAGGGAGTAACTCCTAAAGTATATGAGCAAGCTATAGGTTTTTTAAGAGTACCAACAAGTACAAATATACTTGATAATACTGGAATACACCCAGAAAACTATAATGATGCAAAAAAAGTATTAGACTATCTAAAGTTAGATATTAGTGATATTTATAAGCCTGAATTTAAAAGTACTTTAACTAACGCGGACGTAGACAAAGTAAGTAGTGAAACTAAAGTAAACGCATATACTGTAGCAGACATAATAAAAGAATTACTTAGTCCTGGACTTGACCCAAGAGATGAGTTACCTATTCCATTCTTAAAAAGCAACATACTTACAATAAACGATTTAACTGTTGGAATGGAACTAACTGGAACAGTAAGAAATGTAACATCCTTTGGAGCATTCATAGACATAGGACTACATGATGATGCTTTAGTACATATCTCTAAAATGAGTAAGAGTTTTGTGTCTGATGCTAAAGACATACTTAGTGTTGGCGAAATTATAAAATGTTACGTAGACAAAATAGATAAAGAAAAAGGTAAAGTTAATTTATCTTTAATAAAGGAGTAGATTATGGAAAACTTAAAAATACCTTATCACGTTGGAATAATATTAGATGGAAACGGTAGATGGGCAACCGAGCGCGGTTTAAAAAGAAGTGAAGGGCATAAAGCTGGATTTGAAACACTAAAAATACTATCAAAATACGTATTTACTAGAGGCGTTAAAGTCTTAAGTGTTTTCGCTTTCTCAACAGAAAACTTTAATAGAACAAAAGAAGAAGTAGATTATTTAATGAATTTATTCTTAAAAGGTTTTAAGGGTAGTATAAAAGAATTTAACAAAAACAACATAAAAGTAGTGTTTTCAGGAAGAAAAGAACCACTTAGTGACAAAGTATATGAAAGTATGAAAAGTCTTGAAAAAGAAACTCTAAACAACACTGGTGGCATTCTAAACATTTGCTTAAACTATGGAGGACAAACTGAAATAGTAGACACAACTAAAAAACTAATAAATGATGTATTAGATGGCAAACTTAAAACTGAAGATATAACACCAGAAATATTTATGAAAAACTTATATAACGATTTACCACCAATGGACTTTCTAATCAGAACAAGTGGTGAAATAAGAGTATCAAACTTTATGTTATTTAGTCTAGCTTATGCAGAAATGTATTTTCCTCTTACATACTTCCCAGACTTTAAAGAAAGCGAGTTTGATAAAGCATTAGAAGAGTATACAAAAAGAGATAGACGTTTTGGAAAGAATAAGTAGTAGTACTTGTTTTTTCTTTACATTAAATATAAACTAGTTTATAATATTAAATACAAGGGAGGTTTCATTATGTATGTAGATTACCGTATAATAAATGAAAAAGAAATAGAAGCCATCAACGATAGAGGAGAAATTATTAAAATAACTGGGCTAAATACAGGAGATATCAAAAAAGCTATACTATTATCTAATAAAATTGAAGGATTAGATGATAAAATTACAAATCAAAGTAAAATAATGGAAAATTTAAATGATGAAATAGCAGAAACTAAAAAAACAAGAAATAAAGAAATACCGGGCACAATACTTAGTATTATACTTTTTGCAGTTTCTATTATAAATGCAGTTCCAATAGGTTTTATAATAGCAACTGGGCTTATATCAGTTGTAGGTTTAACATCAATTACTTTAAATATTAAAGACATAAAAAAATATAGTATATCGGCTGGAAAAATAGAAGAAAACTGGAGTGTTAACCTAGAAAGAAGTGCAGAACTAAAAAGAAAACTTAGTGAGTTAATGACTAAAATTAAAGTTGAAGAGAAAAGAAATGAGAAAAAAGAAGAGTTAGTTAAAGCTTATAAAGAAGGACTAAAGAATGAAACAGATTTCTCACTAGATTATGACGACGTTAAAACTTTAAAATTAAGATAGCAAGGTGGATAATAATGGAAGATAAATATATAAAAATAGATTTAACAGAAATAGATGGGAAACTTATTTATAAATTAAACATAATTGCTGATAGAACCGATTTATTAAAATATAACTTAGACACTTTAAAAGTTTTTGACGATTTTATAAAGGTTGAAGCAGACACATCAACAGGTTTAGCTGAAATAAAAGCCTCTTTAAATGATGAAAAAATTTCAATATGTGTAAAAAACAAAGTAACGGATATATATTCATATTATCATACAATTAAATTAAGTGATGAAATTGCATTAAACATAAGTTATATGAATGGATTAATATTTGAAAACGAATTATATAGAATTAATGGTTACGGTTTACTTTATGGGTTAACACCAGTAGAGTGTGACTATACTTTAAAGTTAGAAAAAAATAAATAAGATGATAATTTTAATTAATAAGAATATTATAAAAGGAGAAATGAAATATGTGGTTATATTTTATTGATAAAAACATAAAAGAAGTAAGAAAGAATTTAAAAAATGTTTTATATATAAGGCCTTATGATATAGATAAGAAACGCGCTTTGTTTGCTGTAATCAAAGAAGAGAAAGGTATTTATAGAAGAATACAAATCACTGAAGAAATGTCTAAATGGAATTTTCCATTTGAAACATTAAACATGTTTTTTGAAGGTCCAGGCCATAGTTTTATAAAAGAATTTATAATTTTAAGACAAAGCAATCTAGCAATAAATAAAACTAATTTAGAAAAGTTTGGTTATATAAAACTAAATGGCTATAAAATTTATAACATAGGAATATGTGCATTATTTAAAGATGGGTCAGCAACTTATGTAAGACGCATAAAAGAAAAAGAACTTGAAAAAGGAACACGTTTAGAACCTACTCAAGACAATTACGAAATAATAGAATATTATGAAGCAAATAATAATATTTATGAAATTTCAAAACTTAAAGAAAGTAAAGAAACAAAAGTAAAAAAACTTATCTAATAAAGTATATTTTTAAGAGTTATTATAATTATAAGTGGCTTAAAGGAGAAAGCATTAAAATAACTGGATTAAATCAAGGAGATGTAAAAAGTCTTATATTGTTATCTAACAAAATAGAAGGGTTAGAAGATAAAATAAATTATCAGGCTGAAAATATAAGAAGAATTAAAGATATGCGAAGAAAAGCTAAAAATATCATAGCAAAAAATATACTAGCAGGCGGTGCATTTGGTATTGCTACATTAATAAGTATTATTATAAGTGTACTTGTTTTTGCTGCTGTTTGCTACTAGTGTTGGCACTATTTTTGTCTTAGCAAATACTTTAGTTGAAAATATAAAAATACAGAAGTGTAATATTTTAGAAAGAAAATATACTTGGTCTTGGAGTACAAGCTTAGAAGAAACAAAAAAATTAAGAAAGGAATTAGGTGTGTATTATGAGTTTTACAACATGGAACAATGATGAAAAAGGGTTTATGAAACCAGTAGATTATCCAAAAACTACTAGAGATGTTATTCAAAGAAGACCCAGTAAAGCACACACTCCATCATTTGCTATTCTTGAATGTATGAAAAAAATGTATGAGTTTAAAAGCAATAATATAAAAGAAATTTTAAACAACCTAGGTAATGTTTTATACATATATCCTGATTATAGAAAACAAATTGAATACGTAGAAGAGTGGGCTTTATTTGCAATAATTAAAGAAGAAAAAGGTGTATATAAAAAAGTTCAAATCACAACATTTATGTCTTCTCAGATTTTTAAAATTACAGATGTATATAGTAAATTTATAGAAGAATATACAAGTAATTATTTAAAAGACTTCATTCTTTTAAATGGTAATGCTACAATATTAAATCCAGCACATTTTAAAGGATTTAATTATTATCAGTTAAACATATACGCATTATTTGATGATGGTGTTGCGACACGTATTGACCATTATGAGGAAGATATGAAACCATATTTAACTAAAGAAAGTAATTTTATAGATAATTATGAGATAATAGAAAACCATTGTTACGGAATAATGGAACGCTGTGTTATTCCTAAACTTAAAGAAAAAGAAGAAACAAAAACTAAAAAGCTTACAAAGTAAAAAAGAAAAACAATAATGGAAAAAATAAATATAAGAGTTGAAGAAAAAAAGAGCTAACTTACTTTATTCATTTAATTAAACTAGATGCTAAAAAGAATAGCGTATGGAAAGTAATTGATTTTTTATACAAATATAAAAGAAGCTAGAGAAATCAGGCTTATATGAATAATTTTGACCCTAAATGTATGGATATAAATATATTGAAAAGATTGTAAATTATTTATTAAGAGTAGACTCAGTAGACTTAGATTTATTAAAAATAATAAACGATAATACATTTAATCTAGATATTCATATTGGTAAAGAAACTGAAAAATTAAACTGCTTTATTAAAGGTGATGTAATTCGTATTAGAATGTACTCTGGTTATAATCATTATATAATTAAATAAAAAAGGAGGAAACTATGGGAAATGATATATTAAATGATTTGAAATTTATAATTGATATCATTAATTTAAGTATTGATGATGAATATTTTAAAATACCAATTTCAAGTGTTAAACATACATATTATAATTTTACTGATCATTATAAATTTAAAATGATATCTAATTTCGGTAATTTTCAAGTTTGTGTTATAGTTAGGAAAATAACTAATTATGCTTGTATTGAAATACCTGACTTGAATATTAAAATTAGATTATTTGAAATAAGTAAAAAATTAGCAGTTCAAACCGTTGAATATGGTAATGAACTCAAAAACCAATTTGTATATGAAAAAACTGAAAATGGAATTTTAGATACTAATAAAAGAATTAATCTTGATAATGAGTATACTTTAAAAAATAAAAGATAGATTGTTATCTACCTAATATTGTAATAATTCCACCACCTACAAAGAATAGTAGTATAATAATAGTGGCTATCCAAACTAATACACGAAGTATTAGTTTTTTAGTTTTCTTCTTCATAATTAAATACCTCATTAAATATTATACAATATTTTGAATAAAATTAAAAGACCCATAATATACTTTACTATGAAAAAATTAATAAATAAAAAAATAATAATTGTATCCACCATTTTACTAGGATTAGGCTTAATATCTGGAATAATATTCTTCTTTTTAACAAGTAGTCTAGATAAAATGATAGTCAAGAATGAAATACTTGAGTACACTTCACTTAGTGCTAAAAGTATAACATTATCTAGCTTTTTAAATAGCTTAAAATATAACTTAGTCTACATTGTAATAATCACTTGTTCAAGCGTACTATACTTGTTTAGCCCACTTGTATTGTTTATTAACTACTATAAAGGCTTACTTATAGGATTTCTAATCTCAAGTATATTTCTAACTTACAAATTAAAAGGAATACTTTATATACTAGTTATGTTGTTTCCACACCACATCATTATGTGTTTGTTAGTTATAGTATATTCTAGTATTATGTTTAACATTAGTCTAAAGCTAATTAAAGGTACCATTTACAAAGAAAACATTAATTTAAACCTATTTATCAAAAAGATAATAATTCTTTTTATAATGGCTTTTATTGTATGCGTAGTCTCTTCATTATTAGAAATATATCTTAATTCATACTTGGTTAATCTAATAATAGACAAATAGTACTTAATATGGTATAATTTACTTGATTAGGAAGTGAAAAAAGTATGAAAGTAGTAGTAGGGATGAGTGGTGGAGTAGACTCAGCAGTAAGTGCTTATTTACTTGATAAAGAAGGATATGAAGTAATAGGTTTATTTATGAAAAACTGGGACTCTAATATAAATAATGACCCTGAAGGGATAACAGATGGAATTTGTCCACAAGAGCAAGACTTTAAAGATGCTAAAAGTGTGTGTGACTATTTAGGAATTCCTTTATATAGAGTAGATTTTATTAAGGAATATTGGGATACAGTATTTGCTTACTTCTTAGATGAACTAAAAAAAGGAAGAACACCAAACCCTGACATTATGTGTAATAAATATATAAAGTTTGACTTATTTAAAAAAGAAGCAAAGAAACTTGGTGCAGACTTAATTGCAACAGGACACTATGCAAGAATAGAAAAAGGAAGACTTTTGCGTGGAGTAGACAACAATAAAGACCAAACATACTTCTTAAGTCAGGTAAAAGCTAGTGAATTTAAAGATGTATTATTCCCAGTTGGTGGTTTAACAAAACCTGAAGTAAGAGAAATAGCACTTAATGCAGGACTTCCTGTAGCAGAAAAAAAAGACTCAACTGGAATATGTTTTATTGGTGAAAGACATTATCAAGAGTTCGTTAATAACTATATAAAAGGAAAAGATGGAGATATAGTTGATATAGATACTAGAAAAGTAATAGGAAGACATAAGGGATTAATGAACTACACCATCGGACAAAGAAGAAATGTAGGCTTGTCAGGAGATGCAAAACGCCATTACGTATGTGGTAAAGATACAGAAAAAAATATACTTTATGTAGCGTTTGGAGACGATAACAAGTATCTAATGAGTGATGAAGCGGTAATTGAGAATATGAATTATATAAGTGATTTAAAACCAACCTTTGCAACTTGTAAATTTAGATATCGTGGAGAAGACATTCCAATCAATATAGAATATACGAGTGAAAACGAAATAATCGTTAAATATGAAAGCGCTAAAGCTGTAACTCCTGGACAAGCTTGTGTAGTGTATTTAGGTAGTGAAGTAATTGGTGGCGGCATCATAAAAGAAGTTAGAAAAAACGGAAGCAAACTTTGGTATTTGTAGTAGGGTAGTAATAAAAAGTACTACTCTTTTCTTTTAATTTTCCCCATAACAATAGGGGAAGAATCATCTAGTATTTGTTATACATTTAATTTTCTTTTACTTTACACTTGACATACTACTGTAAACTGTTGTAAAATGTATTTATAAGGTAGAAAGAGAGTGAAAACAAAAATGCAAAATTTAAACGAATTATTACAAGAGTTAGGAATATCAAAGGTAAAATTAGCCAAATATTTAGGAGTATCTAGACAAATGATATATAATTATTTAGAACTAGAAAACTTAAATAAATGGCCTAAAGAAAAGAAATTATTATTATTTAAATTACTTAACATTGAAGATGGAAGTGATGAGTCAATTGGCAAAATAAAAGTAACAGCTGAATACTTAGAAGATGTAGAAACAAGACTTAATCAAAATGTAAAAACAACAGATGAGTCATATTTTAATTTAAAGGATTTAAGTAAAGAAGAACAAGTATTAGTTAACGACTTAATTAATTTAATAAAAGAAAAGTTTACTGAAGAAAAAAATAAAAATACTTATTATGAATTCTTATATTTATATCACGTACTTCAAAGTATTGACTCAATTCCAGAAATTAAGTACATACTTGCATATTTATCTAAAACTACTGGATTTAGTGATCCAATGGAATTTAAGTTTGACGAAACAGCGCAGTTTATACTTGAGAGTATTGTGTTTACTGCAATGAACTTATACAATAATGGTGGAGCTACTAAGAGCAAATTAATTGCTTCTCACGAAAGATTTGTTAAAGAAATAGAAAACACTAAAGAAGAAGTATTAAGTAGAACACAACAACTTACTACAGTTAAAATACAAGCTTTAAGAGAACTTGGTTATGACAAAATAACAAGTGAAAACGCTCAAGAAGTAATTAATAAAATTGCTGAAATACAAAGTAGAAAAGTAGTAATAGGAGAAAAACAAAATTAGACTAGAATTTTTAGTCTTTTTTTATTGCAATTTGTAGTTCTACTCCCCGTGTAATGGGTAAAGTAGGGGAGAACTTAAAAGAAGACTATCAGTCGTTTCTTAAATACATTGAAAGTAATATGAATACATCTTACACGCTTAAACATAAAAAATTTTTAAAAAATGTTATAACCCTGCTATAAAAGTATAGTAGAGTAGAAAAGAACTAATAAATTTAGTATATTTTTTATAAAAATTCATACAATATTATTGACGTACGTTCAAAAGTACGTTATAATATTATACAGAAAAGAGGTTAAATGATATGAATAGTATAAATATAACAAATGCAAGACAAAATTTGTTTCAATTAGTTAGCGATGTAAATGTTGGATATAACCCAATAACTATTGTAAATAGTAAAGGAGATAATGCAGTTTTAATCAGTGAAAACGAATGGAAAAATATAGAAGAAACTTTATATTTAGATAGCATACCTGGTTTTTCAAAAAGTATAAAGGAAATTGATAAAAACGAAGATTGGAGCAAATCTGAATTATACGATTCAGGCAAAGAATGGTAAATGTATAATATTTATTTTTCTAAATATGCTTTAAAAGATAAAAAGAAATTGAAAAACTCTGGGTTAGAGAACGCTGCAAAACAAATTTTAAATATAATGATGGAGAACCCATTTGCATACCCGCCATCATATGAAAAACTAGTAGGAAATTATGAAGGATTATATTCAAGGAGAATAAACAGACAACATCGTATTGTTTATAAAGTGAACGAAACAAAAAAAGAAATTTATATTTATAGAATGTGGACACACTATGATATATAGTAAATAATAGCTATATATCTTTTTATTTATAAAATAGAGTACAAATCTAAATTAATAACTAATAATCTTTTATATCTAATCTTTCTCAAAAATAGAACTTAACATAATATATATTATCAGAACTTGTATTATTTAATAAAAAATACATATTATTTAGAATAATATTAGATTAACTAACACCAATATTGCACCTATAATCATACCAATTATGCTTAATCGTTTATTATTATATTTATTAACTTCAGGTATCATTTCATTAATTGCTAACGTTGTCATTATACCAGCTACAAACATTAACACGACACTTACTAGCGTTTCATTAATATAATCTTTAAGTAGTACATAAGCTAAAATTGCCCCCAAAGGCTCCGCTAAGCCTGATATTAACGAAAGTATAAGTCCCCTACTTCTTTTATTAGTAGCGTAGTAGACTGGTACTGCAATACTTATTCCTTCTGGTATATTATGTAGCATTATAGCAATACCTAAACTAATTCCTGTACTTAAATCGTTATAACTAGCCATAAATGTAGCAATACCTTCTGGAAAATTATGTACCATCAAAGCTATCATACTAAGAACCCCTACCCTATACAAATCATTACTAGATAGTAGGGTGATTTTTTTATTTATCTTAGTAACTAAAGCTTTTCCTAAAAGAAACATTACACTACCTATAATAAATGTCCAAAATATTCCAAAATTATTATATAATACTAAAGTACTATCTGGTATTAATTCAAATACACTTATAGAAATCATAACACTTAAACTAAAACTTAGACAAAAACATATAAATTTATCCTTATCTTTAAACCTAAGAAAAACAACAAGCCCACCTAAAAACGTACTAACTCCAGCTAGTAAAGAAACTAGTAAAGAAAAAAAGACATTATTATTAATAGTATACACCACCCTACTACAATAATATGTCTTTTTTACACTTTTAAAACTAAACTTTTATTTTCTTTTATAATAATGTCTCTTTCATAAGACGTCATATTTTTTACTATCTCACTCATTTGTTCTATAGTGTAGTTACCCTTAACTAAAACATTACCATACATATCAAACGCTACACCATCACTACCATTAGAAACAATTATACAATAACAAGATAAATTACTTGTATATATTGAAGAGAAGTTAACTCCTTTTACACTAAGCAAAAGGGTTTTCCCGTCTATACTATATAACTCTAAAATAGAGTTTTCCATACTACTTACCAATATAGAATTATTTTCATAAGTATGTATAATCCTTTTATTCATTAAATTATCAATATACTCATTAGTTAACGTAGAGTACACGTTAGAATACTGTCCATTATTTCTTAAAATAAGCACATTCTCATTATCAAGCGCTATAACGTCAACCATCTTATCAGCCACATTCATATTATCAATTGCATTGTATTTAGAATTATAATAAATTAAATATTGATAGTTTTCTTCCTTAATAACTATATAATTATTTACCATATGCTTAACTTGTCCATAAAAATATAATAACTCATTATTAGTAGTATTAACAATATAATTATCTAATTTATCACTTAAAAGTAGTGTATTAGTATTCTTGTCAAAACAGTAAATAGAGAACTTTTCATCCATTACTTTATCTAACTTTAAATCATATAACAGATAATTTGAAGTAATTATTTTGTTTTTATACACTACTCCATCTTTACTACTGATGTTCTCTATTAGTTCTTGTTTTTCAACTAATAAATAATCATTAAACAAAGTAATAGAATTAGCATTGACCTTCTTAAATTCTCCACTCACAAGATTAAAATAGTAAAACACCTTGTTATCCTTTTCTCCAGTTTCCAATATAACAGTATCTTCTCTTACTACAGTATATCCTTTTATTTCGGGTAATGTAACTAATTCATGTTCTTTATTAACCACTTTAAAATAACTCTCTTCTCCTTTAGTAAAACTAACTAAAAAGTAATTATTATTAATGCCTAGAGTAACAAAGTCATTAAAGTATTCCATCTCTGTTAATGAAACTAAACACTTTTTATAATCATTTACTTTATTTATAGTAATTATCTTGCAAGTTATATCTATAACAGCTACGCCTTCAAGCGCAATTAAAACAGCAAGAAGTGACGCTTTTGTTTCTTTTTTCATACTTCCTCCGAGTAAGTAGTATTATACAGCAAATAATTTTTTTAGTCAAATATTACCAATAAAATAATACCTTTTAATGAATTAAATAAAATAAACGTTACATAATACTAGTAGGTGGTGATAAGATGGCTAACATGAAAAATAATGCTAGAAATACTAGCAGAAACAGTGCAAGAAATAATGCACGTAATACTAGTAGAAATTCTAGTAGAAACAGCGCTAGAAATACTAGCAGAAATCAAGCTAGATGTAAATAATATTAAAAGGAAGACGGTTAAGCAAGTCTTCCTTATTTTAATTCATCTAAATAACTAGTTCCTAATCCTAAAGTATTTTCAATACCAAAGTTATCCAGTATAGTAGCGCCTATACAAGCAAATGTGTCTCTTGTTTCTAAAGTGCCACGATATTTAAAACTTTTACTGAAGAATATGAGAGGTACGTTTTCTCTAGTGTGGTCTGTTCCTACATAAGTTGGATCGTTTCCATGGTCGGCTGTAAATATTACTAAGTCGTCTTCTTTTAGTTTGTTTAAAAATACTGGTAAATACTCATCTAACTCTTCTAAGCATTTCAAGTATCCGTCTTTATCTCTTCTGTGTCCATACTTGCTATCAAAGTCGTTTAAGTTTAAAAATAGTAGTCCATTAAAATCACTTCTAGCAAAATCACTTAACTTAATAAGTCCATCTATATTATTTTTAGTCTTAAGCCCGTGTGTAATACCTGTATCAGCAAAAATATCTTTAATCTTTCCAAGCGCTAATACGTCATACCCTTTATCATATAACATAGTCATCACATTTTTAGGTGGCACTTGTGTAAAATCTTTTCTATTAGGAGTTCTTGTAAAGTCCCCAGGTTTACCAACGAATGGTCTAGCAATAATTCTACCAACTTTATATTCTTCATTAAATACAAGTTTACTAATCTTTTCACAAATACTATATAATTCTTCTAATGGAATAATATCTTCATGCGCGGCTACTTGTAAAACACTGTCAGCACTAGTATAAACTATAATTGCACCTGTTTTCATGTGCATTTCCCCAAGTTCTTTGATAATCTCTGTTCCAGACATCGCACAATTACCTATTACTTGCCTACCAGTAACTCTTTGAATTTCACTAATCAAATAAATTGGAAACCCATCAGGATAAGTCATAAATGGTTTATCATAGACTATACCCATCATTTCATAATGCCCGTTTAATGTGTCTTTAGCTTTATTAGCTGGTTCTAGTTTACCATGATAACCAAATTTGTATTTCCCGTCATTCTTTACTATATCGGTAAGCCCAAGTTTCTCAAACACAGGCAAGTGGTAGTTATCACCTTCTAGGATATGCCCTAAAGTATTGGCACCTATATCATTAAACTTGTCCGCGTCTTTCGCCTGTCCTACTCCTAAACTATCTGTTACAATTAAAAATACCCTTTTAAACATTTTCCTCACTCCTTATGACTTCTATTATGATACATTTCATAGTTACTTCTTAATACATCATTTACTACTTCCGTATAAATATTAGTTGTACTTATATTTTCATGCCCTAGCATTTCTTGAATACTCCTTATATCAGCTCCACCTTCAAGTAAATGTGTTGCAAATGAGTGCCTTAATACGTGTGGAGTTATTTCTTTTTCAATGCCAGTTAACTCTCTAATATTTTCAAGAATATAGTTAAACCCTTGCCTAGTAATAGGCTTACCATGATTATTAAGAAAAACTTGATTATATGTATTTCTTTTTAATAACTTACTTCTATAATCACTTAAATAGACTTTCAAGTAATAACTTGCAACTTCCCCTAGTGGAATAATTCTTTCCTTTTTCCCTTTACCATTAATTCTAATTATACTATTTTCAAAATCAATGTTAGAGTATTCAATACTAACCAGCTCACTTACTCTAAGTCCTGTTGCATACATAAGTTCAAGCATAGCCTTATTTCTATAGTCAAACTCACTATTTAATGGAATATCAAGTAGTTTATTTACTTCAGATATACTCAAATACTTAGGTAACTTCTTAGGACTCTTTAAAGAACTAACTTCCTCCATTGGACTTACTTTTATTATACTTTCGTCCACTAAATAATTAAAGAAACTTTTAAGTGAAGAAATATGTCTATTAACAGTACTCACTTCAAGCCCATTTATAGAGCTTATATAAGCCAAAATATCTTTTTTAGTACAAGACTCTATACTGCCATTAAAAGCCTTAAAAAAGTCCTCTAAATCAAGCATATAAGAGTTAATAGTATTATCTCCTAACTTTTTTTCAGTTTTTAAAAACAATAAATAATCTTCTACATACTTCATATATCTTCACTATTATAATTGTACCAAATAATTAAAAAAAAGAAAATACTAATATTCTCTTTTTTACATAAATTTTAATTCATTACATAAGGATCACTTTGTGTACCACTTCCCGTTACCACCACATCAGACTTTAGAGCCATAACTGGGGAATAAGCTATTGTAGATATAGTAACAGTTGGCCAGCCACCATCAACGCTGGATTTTCTTGTATCGACCCTTCCATCATCACGAACAATAACGATAAAATAGCTGCTATTTGAATATGTCGTTAAAGTCCACTGAGTCTGACTGCTTCCTTGATAAAGCCAATTATTGTTATGACATGCTGTAATTTCATCATAATTAATTAATGTAGTTGTTCTTGTACAATCGCTTTCAACAGCAGCATATGTAAAATCGGAAGCATACATCAATCCTACTGAACCTATGGTTTGTACAGCACTTTCATAACTAGTTGATGAAGTAGCTCCAGCAGTGTTTCCTCTCTCTGTTGTATAAATTCCCGAAGCAGTCAATGAAAAAGAACTAGAAGAGGCTGCACCAAGGTGCATAACATAATTTACTGTATTTTTATAATTTGATAAAGAATATATATCTTTAAGAGTTGAATACATTGACGTAGAAGCCCAATAATTTTCATTTTTAGAATTAAACGCCATTGTAGGATAATTATTCTTTTCATAATGTCTTCTTACTCTTATTACATTCTCTCCATTTACTCCATCTGGGAATAACCCTATTATTCTCCATATTTCTTTTGTCCCATCTGTTTTTTCCATTTTAATATAATTATTTGGATTACTTCCTTCATATCTATAACCGTTCTCATTTACTGCATTTGCTTGGATTAAGCTTGAAAGCGTTGGTAAGTTTTTCTTAAATGTTATACTACAAGTTTTTCCACTCGTTACATTACTTATTGCATAAGTATTACCACTTAATGTTCCACCACATGTATCTGTCTCAAGTTCTGCTTTATATCCATCCCTTGGTGTTACTGTAAATGTTGCATCCTTACCTTCTTCAACAAGTACAGTACTTGTACCACTTCCATTATTGACAGTTAAAGACACTGTATACATATTAACAGGTTCAGCGTTAACTTCATAAGGGTTAGTTGCACTACCATCTCCTGACTTATATATTAAATCTTTTTTTAACGATATGACTGGTCTAACAGCATTTGGCATATAATTCAAACCCCATCTTAATATGCCTAATCTATTCGCATTTTCTAAAGTAGCTGTCATAGCTGTTGTCTCATATTTCATAGCAGTCATCAAATATGTATCTGGAGTAGCGTTTAAAGCATCATTAATGAAAAAATAATTGGAAATTATATCTCTACCCTTACTATTACTGCTATACCAAAGAATTACATTATTACTGTATTTAGTGAAACTACCACCCGCATAAGATACTTCATCAGCTGTCATTAGTGCTATTGGATATGTTAATTTTCCATTACCTGCAACTTGGTCTACAGTAAATTTATCATTTATATCTGAACAATCATATGTAGGTTTTATAATAGTATCATTGTACAACCTATCCATAGCTTCATAATTAAAAGCAGAACTTATACTATAATCTTGATTTTTTCCTAAAACTCGGCTGTTACAAAATGCTGCAGTTGTACTTAGGTATTTTGTGTA
Source organism: Bacillota bacterium (assembly GCA_003524085.1). GTDB lineage: Bacteria > Bacillota_I > Bacilli_A > RF39 > UBA660 > CAG-628. Next base: position 17,086 of record DOEC01000034.1, read on the forward strand.
GTTAATAAAGTATTTTTCATACCAATGGTCTATAAATTTTTTAATATCACTAGAATTTTCATTAGTTTTATTATTTTCTAAAGACCCACTTGTTCCATACATATAGCCTACATACATTGGATCAGAATGGTAACCTGTATTATTATATGCACTTACTCCTATTATACCTTCGCTAGTATCAGGACTTGTTCCAGCATACAATAACCTTATACTGCCATCTGAGTTTGTCCTTATTATTCTCCAATATATAGGGTCTCCAGCACTTGCATATTTATGCATTGTACAGTTATTCTTATAGTTATCAGAGCCATTTTGACATTCTTCCAATGTGTCATATTCTCTAAATGGTAGATATGGGTAATCAGTATTATATCCCCTGTAAACTATAACATCGCTTTCAAACACTCCAAACTTTACCCAGTTATTTCTAACGTCACCTGCAAAATAATAAACGTCTGTGTTGTCTTCAGTAGCCTTATACATTGTTCCTATGTTTACATCTTCATACATTTGTGAAAAATCTGTTCTTGTTTTAATATTTGAGTTATCTTCCATTATTTGATAACCAAGTGTACCTTCAGTATATGGGTTATTTTCGTTTGTTGTACTCTCTACTATATATAAACTACCTGTTACAGTTGACCCCATATCTATACTTTGGTCTTCAGTGCTATCTAGGTATTTTATTTCTAAAGTATAAC
>DOEC01000017.1:0-37884 GCA_003524085.1 Bacillota bacterium
TTTACTATTAAAAATGATACTAAGACAGAATACAAATATAATATAGTAATAAAAGATTTGTTAAATACTTTTGTAACTAATGGATACTTACAATACAAGATAACTAGTACAAATGGTGGATACAATATGACTGAGTTTAAAGATATACCAAAGTCAAGTGCACCTAAAGATACAATACTAGCTTATAGTGTAGTAATACCTAATGGAGTAACACAAAGTTACACAATTGAATTTAAGTATGCAAACGATGAAAGTGTAGACCAAAGTGAAGATATGGGTAAAAAACTAAGTGGAACACTATTTATAACTGAAGGGACAGAAGACATATATGCAGGATATGAAGAGGGTACTCTAGGATATCAAATAATGGGGGATAACCCAACAAGAAGTACAAGAAGTAATAACAATAATGGAACAAATGACTTTGCAACACCTTTAACTACAACTACAACAGGAACATTATTTACTTCAACTGAAAGTATAACAGGCATAACAGACTCACCAAAAGAAGTATACTACTATGCAGGAAATACAACAAACAACTGGGTAAAGTTTGCTAACCTATACTGGAGAATAATAAGAACTAATCATGACTCTAGTATAAGACTACTTTATGTAGGAACAAGTCATGATACAACAACTGGTAATATCGGAACAAGTCTATTTAACCAAAATTATGATGGTCCAAAATATGTAGGATACAAATACGGAGAAGATACATCACTTGATACAATAAGAAATAATACAACAGATAGCACAATAAAAACGTTTATTGACTCATGGTATCAAAATAATTTAACAAATTATACAAAATACTTAAGTACAAGTGCAGTATATTGTAATGATAGAAGTCTAGGAACAGGACAAACATATAGTGCAAGTTCAGATTCAGAGTTCAACTTCGCACCATACTATAGAATGGACTATGGTACAGGAGGAGCAAAAGCGAATCCATCATATAATTGTACAGATATAAGAGATGCATTCAGCGCAGAAAATACAAGTGCAAAACTTACTTATCCTGTGTCTTTAATGACAGCAGACGAAATAGCATTTGCCGGTGGAGTAGCAGCAACAACAATGAACACTCCATATGCATGGTTTATAAGTAATAGTGCTGGAACTCAAGTATCAACTTCTTGGTGGTCATTATCTCCTAGCATTTGGGGCTTTGGGAACGCGTACGTGTGGTACTGGTTTTCCGACAGTGCGGGTTTGAACAACTACCGCGTGGACAGCGCTGGCGCCGTGCGTCCCGCCATTTCTCTCAAATCTTGTATCAAATATAGTACAGGTGATGGGACATCAGAGTCACCATATGAAATAGTTGAAACTTCAAGTGGATGCTAAACTGTGCCTCTCTTGTAATCCGTCCGAAAACCCTTTCGGACGGCTCCATCGACGTAAGTTGGTGGTAAGCAAAAAAATGAATACTGGCTAACCTGTGCTAGAAAGACTAATATTTCTGGCGTGTAAGTGCCAGTAGCTGAAAAATTGGTTTAAGTGTAAGTTCAACTGGTTGCTAACTATTAATATAACAACACTAAAATAATGGTGTTGTTTTTTAGTTGTTTCTTTTATATAATGGTTTTAGTAAGTTCTTATTTTATGTCGTGTTAAAGTTACTGGTAAAGTGCTATTATGTTGATGGGAGGTAAATTATGAATTTAGATAATATTGGTAAGTTTATTAAAGAAATGAGAAAAAATAAAAACTTAACTCAAGAAGAATTAGCAGAGAAGTTAGGAGTAAACAACAGAACTGTTTCTAGGTGGGAGAATGGTAAAAATATGCCTGATATTTCTTTATATAAACCATTATGTGAAGTTTTAGGTATATCTATTGAAGAGTTAGTTAATGGAGAGCTTACTAACAAAAAGAACATTAGCTATAGTGTAGAAAAGGCAATTATTAATACTGTTAGTTCTAGTAAAAAAGAGAAAAGTAAAATGAGTAAGATAATAAAGTTCTTAAGTGTTTTAGTAATAGTTACAACTATATTTGTTGTATTTGTGGTTGTATATTATAAAAAGAAATATCCTAGAATAGATATATATAACTTAGATATTATTAAAAGTGAAGAAAGTAAGTTAAATGAAGAGTTAACTTTGAATATGTTAGACTATAAAATATGGTTTTATGGAATAGAAAGTTTAGAAATAAATGATGTTAATAATAACTATTTTGATTTAAAAACAGCTTTGAAATATAATCAAATAAGTATACAAGATGTAGTGAATTTTTTAGAAAAAGAGTATGATAGTGAAAGAATTTTGATGTATGAACTAAGAGATGGTGGTACTAAAATATATAAGAGTAATAAGTATGAAATTATTTTATGTAATACTATAGAAGGTAATCATGATATCTATTTTGGTGTTCCTGATACTTCTAAAAGGCTTAATAATGCTTACTGTGGGAAAGAAGCCAACAATACGTGTTATTTTACTAGGACTTATCACGTTAAAAGTGTTGTACAAACTACTGATAGTGATTTTGTTGATATAACATTGGAAGATAACACAGTAGTTAAAGTAAATAGTTCATTTGGACTAACAGCTAGTAAAGACTATGAGTTTGTATTTAGTACATATAATAAGTTTAAGGATACTACTACAAATATATTTGAAAACTCTACTATAATGGAAGTGAAAGAAACTAATCATATAATTAATCAAGAAATATGTGTAAATTAGGAATGTTTTCTTGTGTAAAGTAAATACTATATTATGGAAAATATATGTGTTTTCTAGTAAAATATAATATGGAGATGGTTTTATGAAACTAACAAATAAAGTTGCTGTTGTAACAGGTGGGTATAAAGGAATTGGAAGAGGTATAGTTGATACTTTTATTAAGTATGGTGCTAAAGTAATTGTGCTTGATTATGACGAAAATGTAACTAGTATGAAAAGTGATAATATACTAGCTTATGTAGTTGATATAAGAGACAGACAAAGTGTTACAAAGGCAGTTAAAAGTGGAGTAAGTTATTTTGGTAAATTAGATATTTTAGTAAATAATGCTGGAGTTTGTAAGTTAGCTAGTTTTGAAGAGATGACTGACGAAGTTAAAGCTTTACATTTTGGAATTAATATTAATGGAGTGTGGAACACTACTAAAGTATGTTTAGAGTATTTAAAATCTAGTGGTGGGGCAATTGTAAACATGAGTAGTGTAACAGGACCGATGGTAGCTGACCCTGGTGAAGTAGCTTATGCTACGAGTAAAGCCGCTGTTTTAGGTTTCACCAAAAGTTTAGCTGCTGAATTAGCTAAAGATAAAATTCGTGTTAATGCAATAATGCCAGGATATATTTTAACGCCTATGGTTGAAAGTATGAGTATAGAAAGTGACAAAGACAACCCAGAAAGTGTTATTAATTCTATAGCAAGCGCTATTCCTATGGGTAGACTTGGGTTTCCTACTGAAGTGGGCGAGTTAGCTGCATTTTTAGCAAGTGAAGAAAGTTCATATATTACTGGACAAGGTATTGTAATAGATGGAGGTAGTACTTTACCTGAAACATCTAGTATGGGTGTATAAATTGTAAAAAAGTACTAGACAACAGGTGTGTTTTGTGGTATTCTATTAAATGTAAAACAAATGAAAGAGACGTTACATATAAGAGTTTCTAGAGAGTTAGTGGTTGGTGAAAACTAATAAATGAATATATGTATAAATCACTCTGGATGTGCTTTAAGGATAAGTTAAAGCCGGTTATAAACCGTTACAATAATTAAGTAAATACTAGGATGGTACCGTCTAATATAGACTCCTTATGTGCTATCCTTTTTATTTTGGAGGGAATTATGTATAAAGAAATTAAAGAAAGTACTAGTGCTTTAGAAAGTAAGTTAGTGAGTAAGTGGAAAAGTGAAAACTTACTAGAGAAGACTATTAAAAACAGGGAAGGAAAAAAAGACTTTGTATTCTATGATGGACCAATATATGCTAATGCTAAACCAGGCTTGCATCACGTATTTGCAAAAACTATAAAAGATGCTTTTTGTAAATATCAAACAATGCAAGGTAAAAGAGTATTAAGAAAGATTGGACTTGATACTCACGGCTTACCAATTGAAGTTAACGTTGAAAAGAAGTTAGGCTTTAAAACAAAAGCAGATATTGAAGCATTTGGAATAGAAAACTTCTGTAAAGAGTGTAATAGTGAAACTGCTACAAACATAGACGAAGTTAATAAGATGACTGATATGATGGGTCAGTTAATTGATAGTGATAATCCATATATAACTTGTACAAATGAGTATATAGAAAGTGAATGGTGGCTAATTAAGAATATCTTTGATAAAGGCTTAATTTATCACGGGAATAAAGTACTTCCATATTGTTATAGATGTGGAACAGAACTATCTAAAAACGAAGTAAGTTTAGGTTATCAAGAAGATACAGTTAATACTGTAATCGTACCATTTAAGTTAGCAAATAAAGATGAGTATATGCTTGTTTGGACTACAACTCCATGGACTCTTATTGATAACGTTGCGGCTTGTGTTAATCCAGATTTAACTTACTTAAAAGTAGAAAGTATGGGTTATAAATTCATTTTATGTGAAAGTTTAGCTAATAAAGTGTTAGGAAGTGAGTACACTGTTTTAGATAAGTTTAAAGGTAGTGATATGGTTGGTTTAAAGTATGAACAACTTCTTCCTTTTGCTAAAGTTAGTGGTAAATCATTTGTAGTACTAGCTGATGATTATGTAACTGATGCTGATGGAACAGGTATAGTACACATCGCCCCAGCATATGGTGAAGATGACTCACGTGTATGTAGGGAAAACGGTATAGCTTTTGTACAAAGTGTAGGAAAAGATGGTACTTACACAACTGGACCATGGATAGGAAGAACAGTAACTGATCCAGAGTTAGAAATAGAAATAATTAAATACTTAAAAGAAAATGATAAACTATTTAAGAAAATTAAAATGACACATGAGTATCCTCACTGCTGGAGATGCAAAAGCCCACTTATCTATTATTCAAAACCAGCTTGGTATATTGAAACAACTAAATATAAAGATAAAATACTTGCATCTAATAAAAGTGTTAACTGGTATCCTGAGTTTGTTGGAGAAAAGAGATTTAATAACTGGCTAGAAAATATGATAGACTGGGGTATTTCAAGAAATAGATACTGGGGTTGTCCAATGCCTTTGTGGACTTGTGAATGTGGACACATCGAGTGTATCGGTAGTAGAAGCGAATTACAAAGTAAGATAGTAGAAAATACTGATGTATTTAAGATGGAACTTCATAGACCTTATATAGATAGTTTACACATCAAGTGTCCAGAATGTGGTAAAGTTATGTCAAGAGTAACTGATGTTATGGATGTATGGTTTGACTCAGGTGCTATGCCATATGCTCAAATGCATTACCCATTTGAAAATAAAGAATTATTTGAAAGCCAATTTCCTGCAGACTTTATAGCTGAAGGTGTAGATCAAACTCGTGGATGGTTTAACTCACTAATTTGTATATCTACTTTAGTAAGTGGAGTAAGCTCATTTAAAAACGTTGTAGTTAACGATATGATGCTTGATGCTAAAGGTAAAAAAATGAGTAAAAGTACAGGAAATATAATAAATCCTGAAGAAATAATGAAAGAGTATGGTGCTGATGCTGTTAGATTTTATATGCTATATGCAAGCCCTGTATGGACACCACTTAAGTTTGATATTGAAGGAGTAAAAGAAGTAAATAGTAAATTCTTTAGTACTTTAAAAAATACATATAACTTCTTCAGTATGTATGCTAATGCAGATAAACTAGAAACTAAAGACTTCATAAATAGTACAAGTTATGAATTAATTGATAAGTGGATGCTTTCAAAATTAAATAGACTTGTAAAAGAAGTGACAATTGCTTATAATGAGTACGATTTAAATAGAGTTGTAAAGCCACTTGTAAACTTTGTTAGTGAAGACTTGTCTAACTGGTATATAAGAAGAAACAGAAGAAGATTCTGGAAAGGTGAATTAGATGAAAGTAAAAAGTCTGTTTATAAAGTAACTTATGAAGTACTTGTAACATTATCACAACTCTTAGCACCAGTAAGTCCATTCTTAGCTGAAGAAATATACACTAACTTAACTAAAGAAGAAAGTGTTCACTTGAGTGATTTTCCTAAATGTAATGAAAGCTTAATTGATTTAGATGTTGAAAAACAAATGGATTTAGTAAGAGACGTAGTAAGCTTAGGTAGAAACGCTAGAGAAGAAGCTAATGTTAAAATAAGACAACCACTTTCTAAAGTATTACTTGATAAGAAAAATGAAAGTGTAATTGGTAACTTGACTGACTTAATTAAGGAAGAGTTGAATGTAAAAGAAGTAATGTATACTAATGAAACAAGTGATTATTTAACTTATACAGTTAAACCTAACTTTAAAGAAGTTGGTAAGTTGTTTGGCAAAAATATTGGAGAGTTTAGTAAGTTTGTTAGTGAGTTTACTAGTGAAGACATTAAAAATATTGAAAGTAAAACTGTTACATATGACGGGGTAACTTATAACTTGAATAAGAGTATGTTAGATATAAGAGTGTCAGCAAAAGAGGGATATGACGTTACGAGTGATGGGGTAAACTTTGTTATACTTGATACTACTATCACACCTGAATTAAAGGATGAAGGAATTTTAAGAGACTTAATTAGACAATGCCAAGTTTTAAGAAAGAATATTGGTTTAGATATAAGTGATAGAATTAGTATTGAATTTAATACAACTGAAGAGTTAACTAACAATATAATAAATAAGTACGAAAGTGTTATAAGTAGTGAATTACTTGCAACAATTGAAAAAAATAATGGAGAAGTAAGCGAGTACATTGATGAAGAAGGTAACAAGTTTGAAGTTAAAATAGAGAAAAAATAAATTCTCTATTTTCTTTTTAAAAAAGCCTTCCAATATTTTAAATTAAATGATATAATAGTTGTAGTAAAAGAGGTGACACATGAAAAAAAATAATAAGTACACTTATATTAGTTTGTTTAGTAGCGCTGGAGTAGGTTGCTATGGATTTAAGATGGAAAACTTTGAATGTGTTGCAACTAATGAATTAATAGAAAGAAGATTAAATGTCCAAAAAGCAAATCATAAATGCAAGTATGAGTCTGGATACATATGTGGTGATATTACTTTAGATGATACTAAAAACAAATTGTTTAATGAGATTAAATTGTGGAAAACAAAAGAAAATGTTGATAATATTGATGTGATTATTGCAACTCCACCATGCCAAGGCATGTCAGTTGCTAATTTAAAAAAGAATAATGAAATTAATAGAAATTCACTTGTTATTGAATCTATTAAAATAATAAAAAAAATCAAACCAAAAATTTTTATTTTTGAAAATGTTTCTGCTTTTTTAAAAACAGCTTGTATTGATGTGGATGATAAAGTTAAGACAATTTCTGAAGCTATTAACAACAACTTGGATTCTGACTATGTGATTATGAGTCGTGTAATTAACTTCAAAGATTATGGTTCAAATTCCAGTAGGACAAGAACGCTTGTAATTGGAGTAAGAATTGATTTTGAAGACTATATTTCACCAGTTGATTTATTTCCAAAAAGAAAAAAAACAAAAACATTAAAACAAGTTATTGGCAAATTAAAACCTTTAACTAATTTTGGTGAAATATGTCCAGATGATATTTACCATTTCTTTAGAATATATCCTGAACATATGAGAACTTGGATTCACGATTTGAAAGAGGGTGAATCAGCATTTGATCAAGAAGATGTTTTGAAAAAACCACACACCTTTGTAAATGGTAAAATAAAAATTAATGCAAATAAAACGGGTGATAAATATAAAAGACAATTTTGGAATAAAGTAGCGCCATGTATTCACACCAGAAATGACCAGTTAGCTAGTCAGAATACAATACATCCTTCAGATGATAGAGTTTTTAGTATTAGGGAATTGATGAATATTATGACTATTCCTAAGTCATTTAAATGGGTAGAACTAAATGAAGATGAACTTAACAAACTATCAATTGAAGAAAAAAGAAAATTTTTGAAAAAAGAAGAAATTAATATTAGACAATCAATTGGTGAAGCAGTTCCTACTGAAATATTTCACCAAATAGCAATTAATATAAAAGAAAATCTAAATAGAAAAAATTACTCTTTGAGAGAAATAAATAAACTGATAAAAGATAATAACTTATTAGATAATGGTAACTTAAATAATTTTATAAAGATAAATAAGAATTTGCTATCATTTACGACTTTATCTAAAATCGCAGAACTATCAAATGCAGAAAGAAATAATGATGAAGCATTTTATACTAGTAAAAAATTAATAAATTATATTTACAGAGAATTACCTGATATTAGTAAAAAAAGTATAAGAATACTAGAACCTTCTGTAGGAGTTGGAAATTTTATACCTTATATTATTGCTAAATATAGTTATGCTGAGAAATTAGTTATTGATGTAGTTGATATAAACAACTACTCAATAAGTGTATTAAAAGAATTATTAAAAATTTTAGATATACCTGATAATGTATGTATTAATTTTATTTGTGATGATTTTCTTTTACATAATTTTGAAGATAGATATGATTTAGTAATTGGAAATCCACCTTTTATGAAAATGAGTAGTAATGAATTATTGAATTCATACAGAAAAATGTGTATTAATGATGAATCTAAAAACACATCCTCATATTTCTTGGAAAAATCATTAATGATTTCAGATAATGTTGTAATGGTAATGCCCAAATTTTTGCTTAATACTAATGAATACACTAAAACAAGAAATTACATTTCAAATTTAAATATAAAGTCTATAATTGATTTTGGAGAAAAAGGCTTTGAGGGAGTGCTAATTGAAACAGTGTGTATAAGTATTAATAGTTTAAATAAGCCAAATAAAACAAAAGTGCTATCTATAACATTGGGAAAAGAAATAAACCAAAATCAAAAGTATATTACAGATAAAAAATTGCCATATTGGATAATATATCGTGACAATGAGTTTGATAAGTTATTTAATAAAATGAAATTTAATATTTTTGATGTGTATAGAGACAGGCAAATTACAAATAGAAACAGCACTAAAAAAGAAACTAAAATATGGGTTTTGAAATCAAGAAATATAAATGATGATGCAACAAAAATTAATCATATTGAAAATTATGATCAATACATAGAAGAAACTGAAGCTAAAAAATATAAAATATATGAATTTATAAACGATAAAAATGTTTACATTACTCCAAATATGTCTTATAAACCGAGAGTTTGTAAAAAACCAATTGGAACATTAGTAAATGGCTCTGTTGCAATATTAATACCTAAAAATAATGTTCAGTTAACTAAGTATGATATGTTATTTTATGCATCTAATGAATATAGAAATTTTTATAGAATAGCAAGAAATTTTCAAACGAGATCATTAAATATTGATAAAACATCTGTGTTCTTTTTTGGCAAATTAAAGGAGGAATTATGAATTGGTTAACTGAAAATGAATTATTAGAATTTTTAGGTCAATATAATTACGATATTAGAAAAAGTCACAATGCTAGATGGATTGATCAAAAATGTACACCTGATGTAATTTGTATAATAGCAGATTGTATTTTGGAATTTATTAAGTCACACTCTATACAAGAAAATTTTACATCTCTAGATATTTGGCATGATGAATATACTATTGAAAATGTAGAATCTATTTTTAAAAAACCTAACCCTAATGAAAAAAAAGCTAAAAATGAATATGACAAGTTTTTTCAACAACCTATGGAAATGTTCGCTAATGCAGGAATTTTAATAAAAACTAAAAGAAAAAACAGAAATTACTATAAATTACAAAATAAAAAAGTGTTAGAATATATTTCTGTTAGAGAAATGAATGCTTTGAAATTCATAGAATTATATAATATTAAAGTTCTTAGTGACAGTGGAATTTATATTTATTTTGAAGAATTTTTAAATAAGCCTACTTCTAGTTCTTACGAAAGAATGAAAAAGGAATTTGGCGATTTTACTATTAATAATACACCAATAAATGGAATGACTGAATGCAATAGAATTTTTACTAAAGTTCTAAATCCTATTGCATTTATGAAAAACACTTACGGGACAGAAAAAGGCAGAATGTCAAAAAGGAAAATAACTAAAGATATGCTTATGTATAATAGAAATAATTTTAGAGATATTTTTGCTAATAAACCAAAAGAAATGACACGAACAGCTTACTACGAACTTATTAAAGATAAGCCTAATTCAGAATTAATCCGATATCAAGCTTCTAAAGCAAAAAAAATATTAAGAGAATTTAATGATACCTTTAATAATGGAGTATCTGAAATTAATGATGATTTGTCAAATGGTCATGCTATAAATATGCACCACATATTTCCTGAAAGCGAATTTCCAGAAATTAGTGGGTATTTAGAGAACTTAATTGCTCTTACTCCAAGTCAACATTTTCAAAAAGCACATCCAGATGGCAACACTAGAAAAATTGATAAAGGATTTCAGCAAATTTGTTTACTAGTTAAAGCTGGAAATATTGAAAAAAATATTAAATGTGATAATGATGTTATATATTCTTTTGATAGTTTTGTATATGTTTTATCAGTAGGATTTGATAGTGACGAGTATGAAAAAGTAGAAAATATGAATTTTATTGAATTAATACGTTTAATAAATATGGAATATATTACCGTGTAATAGAGAAAAAATAAATTCTCTATTTTCTTTTTTAATACCAAACAAACTATTAACAAACATATATACTTATGATAAAATCAAAATGTACAAAAAAGTTAAAAAGTAAGTGACTTTAAAGAATTTATATAATATAATTGAATTAGCGTAAAAAGGAAGTGAAAGAATGGATGCTTTAAAAAATAATAGTATACTTATAGTAGATGATACGGTAAAAGAAAGTGTTATTAGTGAGTTTAGAAAAACTAGTGAGTTAGTTGATGTTAAATTTATAAGTTTTAGTGAATTTAAAAAGTTATATTATTTTGATTATGATAAGAAAACAATATTTTATATAATTAAGAAATATCACTATAAGTATGAAGTATGTCTAGTTTATTTAAAGAATTTATATTATATAGAAGATAAAGAATATAAAAGTGAGAAATTAAAGTTTTTAAGAGATTTAAAAAGAGAGTTAGACGAGCATGATTTACTTATATATGACGAGTACTTTAAAAGTAGTTTAAGTAAAAAAAACATTTATGTTTATAGTAAGAAAAAGATAAGTAAGTTTTATAAGAGTGTATTTAATAAGTTAGATGTAATATATTTAAATAATGAAGTAGTTAATAAAAGAGTATTTAATATATATGAATGTAAAGATATGGAAAGCGAAGTAAACTTTGTATGTAATAAAATAGTAGATTTAATTAAAAGTGGAATTGATATAAATAATATTAAACTATTAAATGTAAAAGAAGAATATATGTATTTAATTAGAAAACTATTTGGTTTTTATAATATTCCATTAGAAAAAAAGAAGACAACTAGTCTTTATAGTACAAGAATTGGAAAATACTTTTTGAGTGCCTTAGATAGTAGTAAAGAAAGTATAGTAGAAAATTTAACAAGTAAGTTTAAAAATAACACTGAAGAAGTAAACTTGATTATCAATATAATTAATGATTATACTTGGGTAGAGGATTTAACAAGTGTAAAAGAAATGCTTATACATGACTTAAAAAATACTTATATAAAAGTAGAACAACTAAAAAACAAAGTAAGTTTTATTAACTTAGGAGAAGTAGTAAATAGTAAAGACTATGTGTTTTTAATGAGTTTTAATGAAGGAAATATACCACAAACTTTTAAAGATGAAGAATATATAAACGATAACATTAAGAGTGAAGTAAATATTGAGACTACTTTAGAAAAAAATATAAATAGTAAAAAAGAAGTATTAGACTTTTTAAATAGCATAGAAAACTTAATTATATCTTATAAGTTAGAAGAAGGTAGCATCAGTTATAATATCTCATCACTTAGTGAAGAGATGAATTATAATGTACTTAAATTTGAAGACAAGTATAATAATTCAAATATATATAATAAAATAAGATTAAGTAACTTACTTGACTTATATTCAAAGTATGGAGTAGTTACCAAAGAGACAAGTAAACTACTAAGTAATTACCCAGATATTAATTACCTAACTTATAATAATAAATTTAAAGGAATAGACAAAAATAAACTAGATAAGAATATACTTTTATCATATTCAACACTTGATAACTACTATAGATGTAGTTTCAGGTACTATATTGATAGTGTGTTAAAACTTGGTATATTTGAAGAAACATTTATGACATTTATTGGAAGTTTATATCACTACATACTTTCAATTATGGATAAGGAAAATTTTGACTTAGATAAAGAATACGATAATTTTATAAAAGAAAGTAATAAAGTTTTTAGTAAAAAAGAAGAGTTCTTTTTGGAAAAATTGAAAAGTGAGTTATCTTTCGTTATAAAAACAATAAAAGAACAATATAAGTACTCTAGTTTAGATAATAAACTTTATGAAGAAAAGATATATATTAATAAGCATGACAATAAAACTTTTATGGGAATAGTTGATAAAATCATGTATAAAACTATAAATGATAAAACAGTAGTCTCTATAGTAGATTATAAAACTGGAAACCCAATGATAAGTTTAGATAATGTTACTTATGGAATTGGAATGCAACTACCCATATACTTGTATCTTGTAAGTAAAAGTGACAAATTTAAGAATGTAATAATAGGTGGTTTTTACTTACAAAAGGTACTTAATACAGTTGTAAATAAAGACAACTCTAGTAGTTATGAAACACTAAAGAAAAATAACTTGAAATTACAAGGATACTCAACAAGTAATGAAGAAGTACTTGATTTAGTTGATAAAAGTTATAATGACAGTTTAGTTATTAAAGGACTAAGAACTTCAAGTAAGGGTTTTTATAGTTATAGCAAAGTGATAAATGAAAGTGAGATTAACAAACTTGTTAGTGAAGTTGATGATAGAATAGAAGAGGCCTTTAATGGTGTTAGTGAAGGAAAGTTTGAGATTAATCCTAAGAGAATTGGTAAAATTAATAAGGGTTGTGAGTTCTGTAAATACTATGATATTTGTTATAGAAAAGAAAATGATATAGTTAATTTAAAAGAAGTTAAGTTTGGAGGTGAAGAAGAGTGATACCTATTAAACCAAGTGATGCAATATGGACAGATGAACAATGGAATGCAATTTATGATAAAGGACACAATATAATAGTATCCGCGGGTGCTGGAAGTGGTAAAACTGCTGTTTTAAGTGAAAGAGTAATAGAAAACTTAAAAAGTGGAATGAGCATAAAAGAAGTATTGTTGCTTACATTTACTAAAGCAGCAAGTTTAGAAATGAAAACGAGAATTAGAAATAAAATTAAAAAGAATCCTAGTTTATCTAAGGAACTTTCCTTGATAGATGAAGCATATATAACAACATTTGATAGTTTTGCATTATCTATTGTAAAAAAATATCACTATATACTAAACATAAGTCCAAACGTAAGCATTATAGATGGGTCGTTAATAAGAATAAAAAAGAAAGAAATATTAACTAATATATTTGATAAATACTATGAAAATAGAAATGAGAAATTTTTAAAACTTATCAGCGACTTTTGTATAAAAGACGATAAAGAAATATTTGATAGTGTCCTGTCTATATATTCAAAAATAGATTTAAAATATAATAAGAATGAATATTTAGATAACTATATAAACGAATACTTTAACATTGATAGAATTAATAATGATATAAAAGATTATGAAAAGCTTTTAATGAGTAAATTTGAAGAGTTAGATTATCTAATTGAAGATATGTCATATTATATAGATAGTGACTACATAACTAACTTAAGGCTAAGTGTTAGTAATCTAATGCATTCTAAAACATATGACGAAATAGTATCAAACTTAAGTGTTGAAATACCTAGACTACCTAAAGGAAGTACTGACGAAGTAAAAGAAAAGAAAGAACTTATTAATGATGTAATTAAAAATATAAAAAGTTTATGTACATATAAAAATAGAGAAGAAATAATGAGTAGTATTTTATCTACTAAAGATTATAAAGAAGTAATTATTGATATATTAAAAGATTTTGACGAATATGTAATGGCTTATAAATATGAAAATGATATTTATGAGTTTACAGATATTGCTAATCTAGCAATAAAGTTAGTTAAAGAAAACGTAAGTGTTAAAGAAGAATTAAAAAGTTCATTTAAAGAAATAATGATAGACGAGTATCAAGACACTAATGACTTACAAGAAATACTAATTAATATGATAAGTGATAATAATGTCTATATGGTTGGGGATATAAAACAGTCTATTTATAGATTCAGAAATGCAAACCCAGATATATTTAAAGAAAAATATAATAAGTATAGTAACCATATAGGTGGAGAGAAAATAGACTTAAATAAAAACTTCAGGTCAAGAGAAGAAGTACTTAATAATATTAACTTACTATTTAATAAAGTAATGGACGAAAGTATAGGTGGAGCCGATTATATAAAAAGCCATCAAATGATTTTTGGTAATAAAAGTTACATTAAAAAAGGAAAAACTCTTCAAAACTATGATTTTGAATTATATAGTTATATGTATGATAAAAAGAGCGAATACTCTAAAGAAGAAATAGAAGCTTTTATTATTGCCAAAGATATACTTAGTAAAGTAAAAGGTAACTATCAAATATTTGATAAAGATACAAGTGTACTTAGAAACGCAGAATATAGTGACTTTGTAATACTAATGGATAGAACTACTAACTTTGATTTATATAAAAAGATATTTTTGTATTTAGGTATTCCATTAGAACTATATAAAGACGAAACAATGAACGAAGACACTGATATAATTGTATTAAATAACTTAATAAAATTTACTATTAAACTTGATACAGGAGTATATGATAAAGAACTTGAGTACTTGTTTACGAGTGTTATGAGAAGTTTTTTGTGTGAAAGTACTGATGAAGAAATATTTGATACCATTAAAAACAAAACAATATTAACTAGTACTTTAGCTAATAAAGTAAGAAAGATTAAGTTAAATAATAAATCTAGTTATGAAATAATAAATGATTTAATTAATGAATTTGATTTTTATAATAAACTTATTACAATAGGTAATGAAAGTGCATCAAGTGTTAAACTAAATAGTATTTTGTCTAATGCAAAAACTACCAGTAGTATAGCTTATGATATAAATAGTTTTAGTGAGTACTTAGATAATGTTATTAAAGAAAAAATAGACATCAAATACACAATTCATAGTGGTGTAAGTAATTCAGTTAAAATAATGACTATTCATAAATCAAAAGGACTAGAGTTTCCAATATGTTATTTTTCAGGACTTTATAAGCCATTTAATATAAGTGACATAAAAGAAAAGTTTACATATAGTAATAAATACGGAATAATAACTCCATATTTTGATGAAGGTGTAGCTGAAACTATTTATAAACATTTATTAAAAAACGATTACTTAAAAGAAGAAATTAGTGAAAAAATAAGACTATTTTATGTAGCTCTTACTAGAGCAAAGGAAAAAATGATTCTAGTAATGCCTTATGAAGAAATAGTAAATGGTAAAGAAAGTGATTTAGTAAGTAATGTAGTAAGAAGTAAATATAAAAGTCTTCTAGATATTGTGTCTAGTACTTTAGTTAGTTTAACTAAATATGTCACAGTAATTGATTACAATAAATCTGGTATCACAAAAGACTATAGTTTACTTATTAAAAAAGACTTTAAAAGTGGAATAGAAAAAAGTACGGAAGTATTAAATGTAAACGAGCTTTTAGTTGAAAACGAAACTTTAATAGATAAACATTATTCAAAAGAAAATAATAAATTAATAACTAGCGATGTAAAAAAGAATATGAAGTTTGGTAAGTATGTTCATGAAGTTTTAGAATATTTTGACTTAAAAAAGAAAGATTATTCTTATGTAAAAGATGAGTTTATTAAAAATAAAATCATATCTTTTAGTAATTTACCAATATTTGATAATGTGAATGAGGCTAATATTTTTCATGAATACGAGTTTATTTATACATTAAATAATACTAAATATCATGGAGTAATAGATTTAATGCTAGAATATCCTAGTCATATTGATATAATTGATTACAAGTTAAGTGATGTAACAGATATAAACTACATTTCACAACTAAATGGTTACAAAGAATATATTAGTAGTATTACTAAAAAACCAGTTAATGTTTATTTATATTCAATAATTAATGAAAAAATAAGTAGTTTGTAATAGACAAACTACAAAAAAAGTAGTATACTATAAATATAAGGAGTTGATTGTATGAAGTTTAAATTACCAAATATTATTAATTCCTTAGTTGTTTTTTTTGCAGGGCGCTAAAGCGCCTTTTTTTGTAACCAAAAAGGAGTGTGTGATTATGAAACAAGTAACAAAAGACATGATACATATTTATAGACTTAATAAACTTAAATACGATTTTGCAGGATATACTTTTAACAATAATCATGAACTGAGTTTTCATCATTTAATAATAGCAAATAGAGATGGTGGACCTTATATAGTAGATAACGGAGCCATTTTAAAACAAAGAACTAGCCACGACTACATTCATAGAATTGAACAGTTAGATCCAGAAATATTTTACTTAATTACCAGTGAAATGATTGACGAAAATATTAAAGGTTACTTAGACATTCAAAACTTAAGAAAAATAAGAATGTTATTAGAATATTTTGAAAAAGAACACTGCAGCACTAGAACTAAAAATGGAAAATTACTTATAAAAGAATCGTACATAAGAGATAGAATAAAACTATAAAGTACGGCAATAAATGTCGTACTTTAAATTTTGTTATTCTTTATAAATTCCCTATATAGTTTAACTAAAGCTCTTTTTTCAATTCTACTTACATAACTTCTACTGATTTTTAAATCTTTAGCAATCTCTCTTTGTGTTTCTTCATCTTTATCAAGTAGGCCATACCTTCTTATAATAATTTCTTTTTCTCTTTTAGTTAATACACCAATATAAGTCCTTAAAAGTTCTACATTATCTTTTAAATTAATAATCTCTGAAGAGTCAACATACTCACTTTTTAAAACTTCACCTAAAGTAATCTCATTTCCATCTTTATCATATCCGATACTATCATCTAAACTTAAATTATTCATGTTCTTTTTATTTTGTCTTATATACATGAGTATCTCATTCTCTATACATTTAGCAGCATAAGTAATTAACTTAACTGGCTTTTCTGGATTATACGTGTCAATTCCTTTAATGAGCCCAATTGTGCCTATACTAATTAAATCGTCTGGGTTCTCGTTAAAGTTTTCATACTTCTTAACAATATGTGCAACAAGTCTTAAGTTGTGTTCAACGAGCATATTTCTAGCTTCCTTGTCTCCATTTATAGCTAAATAAATATACCTTTCTTCCTCTTCTGTACTAAGTGGGTCTGGAAAAACATTAATGCTATAGCTTGTTGTAAGAAACCTTATTTTTTTTAAAAATTTCAATAATAAATCTATCATACTAAAATATATGAAAAAACAAATAATTAATTACACTTGATTTTATCATTCTTTTGTAGTACAATATATTGTACAGAAAAAGGGGTTTGTATATGTTTAGCAATAACATTAAAAATTATATATTAAATAATATTAATGAAAGAGATTTTTTTGATAATAAGTTTTTAAATTTATTTAGATTAGAATTATATAAAGATGAACCAGATATTAAATATTCTTTTGGTTCGATTTATTCTGGAGATAAATATACTTATTCTTGGTATGACGATAAACAAATATATATATCTAGGAAAACGATTAACAAATACATAAAAGATTATAAAATAAAATATCCTAAAGGAATAATTGACAGTTATTTTTTTAGAAATATGTGCTTATTAGAATGCCTGATACATGAAATTATACACGCTTATCAGTTTATGTGGTGTTTTACAAGTGAAGGCTTAATATGTGATGTGTTAAAAGACGGGGATAAAGTATTTGAAGAAATCGTTAAACTTCCTTTAATAAATAATTTACTTACAAAGTTATTTTATGAAACATATCATGATATTTTCCCATTTGAAATACACGCGGATAATTATGCTTCACTATTTTTATTAGATGTATATGATAGTGCACAAAACAAAAGCGAGTTTCCATTTTTTAAATTATCTAAAGCCAAAAGCATATTGGGACAATACACTTACAAAAATGGTGTGTTAGTTAGTCCTTTATACAAATTTTATAAAAAAGCTCATATAACAAGCAAGTTTAAAGAGTATAACTTTGATACTTTACCAAATATTGATAGGCTTATGATAGGAGAGTTATCTGATATTTCTAAAATTAACGAAGAGATAAATAAACTTATGAGTACTGTTAACCATGACTATTCTAGACTTATAAAGATAAGGACTTAAGGTCTCTTTTATTATTTGACAAAAAGTGCATTTTATGGTACAATTAATTTAGTTGAGGGGGGACGTATATGTTAGATAAAGAAGTGTTAGAGTTATTTTGTGAGCAAATGAATAATGCCAGCATCTTTAATAGAGCATTCATAGAAAAACTAACAAGCGTGTTAAAACAAAGTAAATACTTTGAAAATTTAAACCCTATACTATTTAAAAAAACAAACCTTTTAACTGAAGCTGACACCTTTGATAATGAAATATCTATACACCCAGAAATAATCAGTGTAAGTTATCAAAACTCTTTAGACAAATATGGTATTCTTAATGATACTTTATTTACAAGGAACATCTATAGAACTATTTCTCTACTACATGAACTTACTCATGTATATCAGTTTAACTTAGAAATGAACGAAATTAAAAAAGTATATCTAGAGTGTCTAAAAGTAAAAGAAGGATACGTTTTAATGAACAACAATATAGATAAATTAATAGTCAAACTTCTTAACAAGCTAAATCTAAAAACACAAAGTGAATTATACGTAGCTTTAAAGTCTTACAGTTTATACATGAAAAATCATGATATGTTTCCAATTGAAAAAATGGCAGATGGGTATGCTTATAAATATTTGATAGAAATATATCACATGCTAGGAAAGGAATACTTTAAAGATTTTGATAGTTTCTTAGACACAATGATTTATCATATTATAAAAGATTACTACCAGGAAGGTGATTTAGTTAGTACACCATATAATAGATTTTTAACTTTAATTAAAAGACATGGATACACTTTTAAAGACATAAATATACAAAACATAAATGCATACGATAGACTACTTATTGGAATGGAAGAAGATAAAAATACTATAAATAATGTAATAAATACTAAAATATTAAGGAAATAAGAGTAAAAAGTCTTGTAAAGAGTGTAAATATTTGTTATAATTTTTAATGTAAAAAAAAGGAGGCAAGAAGAATGGCAAAGAAAGAAAATAGAGAAGGAGTAGCTCTTCAATGTACAGAATGTAAAGAAATTAACTATTTAACAAGTAAAAATAAGAAAAATACTGAAGGAAAACTTGAGATAAAGAAGTTTTGTCCAAGATGTAATAAAACAACTTCCCACAAAGAAAGAAAGGCTAGTTAATTATGTTTAATGTAAATGATATTAAAAATGGAATGACTATTAGTTATGAAGGTAATATATATCAAGTAGTTGAGTTCCAACATGTAAAACCTGGTAAAGGTAGTGCATTTGTTAAGACTAAATTAAAAAATTTAAGAACACAAACTACACAAGAAATTACTTTCAACGCTGGTATTAAACTTGAAAAAGCAAATGTTGTAAAAAATGATTTAAGTTATTTATATAGTCAAGGAGACTCTTATGTATTTATGGATAATAATACTTATGATCAAATAGAAATAAATAAGAGCAAACTAGGCGATAATGCTAAATTCTTAAAAGAAGGATTAGTAGTTAATGTAATGAATTACAATGGAGAAATTGTAGGAGTAACTTTCCCAGATAAAATTAGCTATAAAGTTGTTGAAACTGAACAAGCAGTTAAAGGAAACACTACAAGTGGAGCTCAAAAAGATGCTACATTAGAAACAGGATATACTGTTAAAGTTCCTTTATTCATTGAAGCTGGAGAAGAAATAATTATTACTACTAGTGATGGTAAATATTCAAGTAGAGCATAAAAGCTCTTTTTTTTATTACATAGTGAAGAATTAAAGAATCTTTATTATCAAACAAAAAGAGAAAAACTAAAATTTTCTCTTTTTAAGTGTCATAGTTTCTTCTTTTTTTAGAGTTTCTTTTTCTTTATGTAGTGTATCAATTTTATTATTAACTGATAACACAAATATTAAAGCAAAAACTAAAGCAAGAAATTTCTTCTTATTATTCATGAGTCCTCCATCTACTAAAATTATAACACAAAAAAACCACTGTGTTAAGTGATTTATTTTTCTAAACTTCTGATTTCTTTTGTAGTTAATCTAACTTTTTTACCATCAATTTTAACTGTTTGTAAATTAACTTTTTGAGTCTTCTTAGTAGCCTTTAAACTGAAAGGTCTATTGTTAGCACTCATATTTTTTCTATCTGATACATTTTTTGCCATTCTTCTTGCCTCCTTAAACTTCTCTAATAATTTACCACAAAATACTGGTTTAGTCAACAGATTTTTGATATAATTACACTATTGGAGGTAAAAATTATGTTATATATTGGAAGTCATACAAGTTATTTAAAGGATAAGGGGCTATTGGGGGTAGTTAATGAAAGCATTAGTTATGGTGCTAATATATTTATGTTTTATACAGGAAGTAACCAAAGTACACTAAGGTTTCCTATTGATAAAGAACTTACTAGAAAGGCACACGAAAAAATGCTAGAATATAATCTAGATAAAACAAAATGTATTGTACACGCTCCGTTCATAATAAATCTTGCTAATAATAGTAGTGAAGAAAAGTATGAGTTTTACATTAATTTCTTAAGACAAGAACTAAATAGGTGTATAGAACTTGATATAAGAAATATTGTTCTTCACCCAGGAAGTTATACTACTCTTGATAGAGAAACTGGAATTAAAAATATTGCTAATGGTTTAAATATAGCACTAAAAGATATTGAGGGGGTTAACTTACTATTAGAGTTTATGAGTGGAAAAGGTACAGAAGTAGGTACAAGTATAAGTGACTTAAAAGGTATATTTGATTTATTAGATGAAAACATTAAAGAAAAAGTTTTTGTTTGTTTAGACACATGTCACATGAACGATGCAGGTATTGATATAAGTAAGTTTGATGAGTTTTTGGATGTTTTTGATAAGACTATTGGAATTGATAAAATTAAATGCATTCATGTAAATGATAGCATGAACCCAATTGGAAGTCATAAAGATAGGCATGCTAACTTAGGCTATGGCACTATTGGATTTGAAAATTTAATAAATGTAATTTATAACAAGAGACTAGATGATATTCCTAAAATACTCGAGACCCCTTGGATAAATAGAAATGAAAAAGATGCATATGCACCTTACAAGTATGAAATAGAAATGATTAGAAATAAAGAGTTTAAAGACTACATTAATACTAAATAAATTTAGAGTATTTTTCTAATAATTCATTTAGTTTAAGGTATACTCTTTCACTAAACGCTCCTTTTTTACTTTCTAACACTTCTTTAGCGTGCCCATTAAGTATGTAGTCAATATTTTCTTTAACAGTACTTACAAATATATCTGCCTCATTAGTAGTTATTTGAACTCCTTCTTTAATCCCGTACCTAATTACATCTTCACTAGTTAATTTTAAAGCGTATTGCTTTACTAAATTCTTCAAAATATCACCTATATAAAAGTATGTATAATTTTTAAAATTATGAGTAGAATATTAATGGTAAGGAGATATCTTTACCATAGTTAGATTATAATCGGGAGATTAATGTAGTAGTCTAACAAAAAGCTTAAGAAAATCACTTCTTAAGCTTTTTTGTATACGTTTTATAGTTAGTTACAGTTTGAAATTTAAAATATCTTGATTTGATATTATCTATTTTGTTTTCATTTAAATTCCATAGTAGCACTTTGTAATTTATTTTATCATATTTATCATATAAATCATAACTTGCTAGAATATTCCCGCAGATATTGTTAAATATTTCTGCTATATCTGATTCTACAAATGGGTCAAAATATAAAACTAACCCATCACTTATATTAACTCCCACATAAGTATTATTGTATTTAAAACTAAAATAACTCGCTGTGTGGTATTCATTAACTATAATATTATTTAAATTACTTTTTAAATAATCTATTAAATCATTAATAAAGATTTCACTTTTTAAAACGTTATTATCTATATAAAGATACTTATATTCTAAAGATAATTCTAATAGTTTTCTGTCCATTTTATCACCTTATAAATTATATGAATATAAATAAAAAAAGTTCCATACGGAACCTTAATTTCTTAATGGCGGAGTGAGAGAGATTTGAACTCTCGCGCCAGTTTCCCGACCTACACCCTTAGCAGGGGCGCCTCTTCAGCCTCTTGAGTATCACTCCATTAATTTCGCTGACTACTAAATCATACCTTATTTTTTTATGAATGTCAAGAGTTTCTATAAAAATTCTCTTTAAAAAAATTGGTAATTATGATATACTTTAAATCGGATGTGAAAGTTATGGATAAAAGTAAAATTAGAAATTTTAGTATAATTGCTCATATAGATCATGGTAAAAGTACTTTAGCAGATAGAATACTTGACGTGTGTGGTAATGTAACTGAAAGAGAAAGAAAAGAACAACTTTTAGACAATATGGATATTGAAAGAGAAAGAGGCATCACTATTAAACTAAATGCAGTTGAACTTAAGTATAAAGGTTACACTTTACATTTAATAGATACACCAGGACACGTAGACTTTAGTTATGAAGTAAGTAGAAGCTTAGCTGCTTGTGAAGGAGCAATACTTGTAGTGGATGCAACTCAAGGAATTGAAGCCCAAACTTTAGCTAATCTGTATTTAGCGCTTGATAATGATTTAACGATTATTCCAGTTATAAATAAAATAGATTTACCTAATGCAGACCCTGAGAAAGTAAAAGACGAACTTGTTAAAACAATAGGTTTTGAAAAAGATGAAATACTTTGTGTAAGTGGAAAAACCGGTGAAGGTGTAAAAGAACTTATGGATGCAATAGTTAAAAGAATTCCAGCACCAAAAGGCACTGACGATAAATTAAGAGCTTTAATATTTGATTCATACTTTGATAGTTACAAAGGCATAGTTGCTTTAATAAGAGTAGTGGATGGAACTGTTAAATTAAAAGATAAAATTAAAATGATTAGTACAGGTGCCGTGTATGAAGTAACATCTTTAGGTAAAACAACTCCAAAAGATAGTCCAAGAGATAGTTTAAGTTGCGGAGAAGTTGGATATATTACAGCGAGTATTAAGAGTATAGAAGACGTAAGAGTGGGAGACACTATTATACATGAAGGCGATGAGTTAGAAGCTTTACCTGGTTATAAACCTATGAAACCAATGGTATTTAGTGGAATATTTCCAATAGATAGTAGTAAATATAATAACTTAAAAGAAGCTTTAATGAAACTAAAACTAAATGATGCAGCACTTACTTTTGAACCTGAAAAATCTGATGCTTTAGGTTTCGGTTTTAGATGCGGTTTTCTAGGACTTTTACACATGGAAATCGTAGAAGAGAGAATTGAAAGAGAATTTAATATAGAATTAATTGCAACAAGTCCAAGCGTTATTTATGAAGTAGAGTTAACAAATGGTGAAACACTTAATATTGATAGTCCAAGTAAAATGCCTGAACAAAGTAAGATTAAATGTGTTAAAGAACCTTTTGTTAAAACAGATATATTTGTACCAAATGAGTATGTTGGTTCAGTAATGGAGTTATGTCAAGACAAAAGAGGTATTTATAAAAGTGTTAATTATATAGACGAAAAAAGGGTGGACGTAATATATGAACTTCCTTTATCAGAAATAGTGTATGACTTCTTTAATAAATTAAAAAGTTTTACTAAAGGTTATGCTTCATTTGATTATGAGTTTATTGGTAACAGGGAGAGTAAACTTGTTAAATTAGATATTCTTTTGAATGGAGTTGTAGTGGATGCATTAAGTGTAATCGTACACAAGGATGACGCTTATAATCGCGGTAAGACTGTTGTTGAAAATTTAAAAAAGATTATTCCAAGACAGATGTTTAGTGTTCCTATTCAAGCTAGTATTGGTACAAGGGTTATTGCAAGGGAAACAATAAGCGCTATGAAGAAAGATGTACTTGCTAAATGTTACGGGGGAGACGTAAGTAGAAAGAGAAAACTACTTGAAAAGCAAAAAGAAGGTAAAAAACGTATGAAACAAGTTGGTAGTGTTGAAGTACCTCAAGAAGCATTTTTAAGCGTTTTAAGTGTTGATAAGAAAGAATAAGACTAGTTTTATTCTTTTTTTTATGAAATCTTTTTTAACAGATTTTAAAAATTGGTAACAATTAATATCTGAAATTGTATTTAATTTATTACATTTGTAGTTAATAAGGTTCAAAAATGTATAACAATTTTTAAAATCTGTAAATTTGACAGTGTTTTTTATATATGGTAAATTTAGGAAGAAAGGAGAGGATAGAATGACTAGTTATATCATGGAAAAGTCTTTGGCTGATAGAATAGACGATGTTCTAAAAAACATATATGAAAGAAATCCTGTGAGATTAAGAAATAACACGCCAGATGTATTAGTTGATAATGGAGTGAAAAATTTACCGATGTATGAAAATCCATCTCACGTAAGAAAGAATATTTTGACAGAACAAGAAGCTACTAAATTGGGTTTATCGATAAATAAAAGTGACCATTATCATGGTTTGGGAAAAGAATTATATATTAAAGTAATTTCTAGTTTAGATAACCCTAGAGTTATATTTAGGAATAAAAATAAAAACAATGAATTTTTGATTTTAACAATGATAAAAGACATACATAACAATAATATCATTATTCCAATAGAAGCAGAAACAACAACTAGCGTTAACAACATGATGATAGACATTAATAGAATTAAAACAATATATGGTTACAATAGAACTCAGCCAAATTTAAATAAATATATTAAAGACAATTTAAGCTCTAAAAAGATAGAAAAAATATATGAACAAAAAATCATGCACAAATTTAGGGAAACATTAGTTAAACAAAATGTTAAGTTTATAAAAAAAGAGAACTCAAGTACGAATATAGCTTCGCAGTTGCGTTCCCTATAGATAATTTAATCACTTTATAACACTAATGTCAACAAAAAAATGAAATACTGAATGCAAATGTGAAAATTTAGTCGTTTAAAATCGGTAATGATAATGTATAAATTTATTACGAAAGGAAAGGAGAGAAAATAAAATGAATTACTATAATGAAATTAAGAGTATTCTAGTAGATAATGCGATCGGAAGGAAAGTAAGAGAATACAAAAGTAATCAAAAAGACTTAGAGAGTTATTACAATGTAGGTAAACTTCTAGTTGAAGCACAAGGTGGAGAAGAAAGGGCTAAGTATGGTAACGGACTTATTAAAGAGTATTCTAAGAGGCTTACTAGTGAACTTGGTAAAGGATATTCGGTTAGGTCTTTAACTGATATGAGAACGTTTTATTCTTTTTGCCAAAAACGGCAATCACTGATTGCCGAATTCAAGTTTCAAAATATTTCGTGGACATGTATTACAAAATTGTTGAAATTAGACGATATTAATGCAATATTCTATTATGTTAAATGTATTGGTAAAATGAATTTAATTACAAGAGAGTTAGATTTAAAATTAAAATCAAAAGAGTATGAAAGACTTGATAGTAAAATTAAAGAAAAATTAGTAAAACAGGAAGAAGTTTCAGTAAGGGATAAAATACCAGACCCGATAGTATTGGAAGGTTTAGAATATAAAGAAAGACTTACTGAAAAGATGGTACAGAAATGGATAGACGAAAACCCAACTTTATTTTGTAAGTCATTAGGTGAAGGGTATTCTTACATAGAAAGCCAATATAAAATTAAAATAGGTTCAAATTATAACTATATAGATATATTACTATTTAATTACATATCTAATTCATTTGTAGTAGTAGAGATAAAAGTAACAGAACTCAAGAAAGAACACATAGGACAAATAGAAACTTACATGAATTACGTTGATGTTAATCTAAAAAAAGACTTTCACAATAAGACAACAGGGATACTTTTAGTTAGAGAAAATAACAAGTGGCTTATTAAATACATAAATAATGATGGAATATTAGTAAGAAACTACATAACAAGTGACGAGCAAGTTAGTGAATATTTAGGAGGGTTAAAATGAATTACTATTATAATGAATATTGCTCTATAAAACTTATAGATGAACTAGGAAAAGAAGACAATACTAGAATGTTAAAATATTTACTTGGGTAAAAATTACACTCATTGACTTTCAAATTCAAAAGCTTTAATTTTATATTACAAATTGTAACGAGTCAGTAAAAGATTTATTTAAAATGTAGTAAAATCTCAACTTTTAGCATTAAAACTACAAAAAAAACGCAACTTTGCCATAATTATATTAAAAAGGCACTTGAAAAAACAAGCATTTTGTGATATTATTTACCTTGAGTTATATATTTATTATGTAACTAAAGAAGTGGAAGAGTTTTGGATTGCTTGTGGACCACTCGCGAAAATTAACTAGAATATTAAATTTTATAGGAGGTGTTTTTCGTGGCAAAGAAAGTTACTAAAGTTGTAAAAATTCAAATTCCTGCTGGAAAGGCTACACCAGCTCCACCAGTTGGTACAATATTTGGACCTCTAGGAATTAACTTACAAGAATTTTGTACAAGATACAACGATGCAACTAGAGACAAAATGGGAGATATAATCCCATGTGAAGTTAGTGTTTACGATGACAGAAGTTTTGACTTCGTATTAAAGACACCACCTGCTGCTAGTTTACTTTTAAAAGTTGCTGGTGTTCAAAAAGGTGGAGTTAAAGGCGCTAATGATATAGTTGCTACAATTACAAAAGATCAGTTAAAACAAGTTGCTGAAATTAAGCTACCAGACTTAAATACAAATGATATTGAACAAGCTATGAAAATAGTTGCAGGTACTGCTAGAAACATGGGTATTGCTGTTAAAGGACTTAATGATGTAGAACTTGAAGAACAAGCTGAAGAAGCAAAAGAAGCTGAAGCTGAAATGGCTAAATTAGATGCTGAATTTGCTGAAATGGAAGCTGAAGCTAAAGCTAATGCTGATGCTGAAGTTCCAGAAGTAGAAAGTACTGAACAAAAAGCTGAAAGCGTAGAAGAATAATAAGTAATAAAAAAGTCGAGTAAGATAAAGAATCCAAATACCACATAAAGGAGGTAAAAT
This sequence comes from Bacillota bacterium, assembly GCA_003524085.1. Classification (GTDB taxonomy): domain Bacteria; phylum Bacillota_I; class Bacilli_A; order RF39; family UBA660; genus CAG-628. The sequence goes on from DOEC01000017.1 coordinate 27,466, forward strand.
TATGAAACGTCGTGGACGCTTATATGTGGAAGCTTCAAAGAGTGTAGACAAAAACAAATTATACACACCAGAAGAAGCGGTTAAATTAGTTAAATCTCTTTCTAAAAGAAAATTTGATGAAACAGTAGAAGTTGCTATGAATTTAAATGTTGATACTACAAAAAGTGATCAACAAGTAAGAAGTTCATTCACACTTCCAAATGGTACTGGTAAAACTAAAAGAGTTTTAGTTGTAACTAAGACTAAAGCTGAAGAAGCTAAAAATGCTGGTGCTGACTTCGTTGGAGACGACGACATCATTGAAAAAATAGTTAAAGAGAACTGGTTTGATTTTGATGTAATGGTTGCAACACCTGAAATGATGGTTAGTTTAGGTAAAATTGGTAAAATTTTAGGACCTAAAGGTTTAATGCCAAACCCTAAAACTGGAACTGTTACTACAAACGTAAGTGATGCAATTGCTAACATTAGAAAAGGTATGGTAGAATATAGAGCCGATTCTAATGGTAACGTACACGCACTTGTTGGTAAAGTTAGTTTTGATGAAGATAAATTAACTGAAAACTTAGTTAGTTTCATCAATGAAGTAATTAAAAATAAGCCTACAGGTGTTAAAGGTTCATTCGTTAAGAATATAAGTATTTCTTCAACAATGGGTCCTGGAGTTAAAATTGACACAAATTTATTTAAATAGTATTTACAAAATTAACTTTTTGTAGTAAAATACTATTCATGAGTTCACCGTAGACCGTAGGTATACAAATAAATCCTACCGAGGAAGACTAATCTTTTAAGAAGTTTTCCTTGTGCGGAAAACTTTTATTAATATTATAAGGAGGAAAAAATGGCAAGCGAAAAAAATCTAAAAGTTAAAAAAGACCTCGTAAGTGAAATCAATTCTAAGTTAGATACTGCTAGTACAGTTTTATTAGTAGACTACCAAGGAATGAGTGTGCTTGAACTTAATAATCTTAGACAAAGTTTAAAAAGTACTGGCAGCGATTTAAAAGTATACAAAAATACTTTAGCTAGTATAGCTTTTAAAGAAAAAGACATTAAGTTAGATGACTACATGACTGGACCTAATGCTTACATCTTTAGTAAAGATATCATCGAGCCTATTAAAATAGTTAGCGAAGCTGCTAAGAAAAATGAAAACTTAACAATTAAAGCTGGTTATATTAATGGTGAATTTGCTGATACAAAAACTATTGGTGAATATGCAAGTATTCCAAGTTATGAAGGACTTCTTACAATGTTTGCTGGTGGCTTAATTGAACACGTAAGAAATTTAAGTATTGCACTTAACTTATATGCCGAAAAATTAGAGAATGGAGGAAATGAATAATGGCAAAAATTGAAAACAAAGATATTATCGAAGCAATTAAAGAAAAAACTATTCTTGAAGTTAAAGAATTAGTTGATATGATGAAAGAAGAATTTGGAGTAGATCCAAGTGCTGTTGCTGTAGCTGCTCAACCTGCTGCAAGCGCTGAAGACGAAGGAGATGTAACTAAGACTGTAGTTCTAGCTAATGCTGGAGGACAAAAGTTACAAGTAATCAAACTAGTTAGAGAAATCACTGGTTTAGGATTAAAAGAAGCTAAAGACTTAGCTGATAATGGTGGTAATATCAAAGAAAACGTTTCTATGGATGAAGCTAATGATTTAAAAGCTAAATTTGAAGAAGTTGGCGCTACTATAGAATTAAAGTAAGCAAAAAATTACAGCCTTTACTATTAAAAAGGCTTTTTTGCGTTAATAAGAAGGGAGTATTTATGGAACATTATTTTACAAATAACGAAAGCTTAAAAAGTGATTTTAGGAGTGTAAAGTATGTCTACAAAGATACTCCTTTTGTATTTACTAGTGATTTAGGAGTTTTTTCTAAAGACAAAATTGACTATGGAAGTAAATCTTTACTAGAAAAAGTCCTAGAAATAGAAAGTACTGGCAAAAAAATACTAGATGTTGGATGTGGTTATGGTTTTATCGGAATAGTTTTGTCTAAAATATTAGACAGTACAGTAGATATGGTAGACGTTAACAAAAGAGCTTTACATTTAACACAAATGAATATAAAAAATATGAAAGTGAATGCTGAATGTTTTTTATCAGACGCTTACAAATCCGTTACAGAAAAGTATGATATAATTATAACAAATCCTCCCATCAGGGCAGGCAAAGACAAAGTTTTAGAAATACTTTTAGGTGCAAAAGAACATTTAAATATAGATGGTACACTTTATTATGTGATAAGAAAAGACCAAGGTGCAAAAAGTATAACTAAGGTGTTAAGTGAAACATATAAAATAGAACTATTAGAAAAAAATAAAGGTTTCTATATTTATAGTGCAAAACTTTAAGAAATTGACTTTAAGTAGTTGACTTCTTTACAAAAATCAAGTAAAATTATATATTGCGATACATGTAGTTTCTTGACTCTATGTGTTTTAAATCTAAGGGATTGGGGTGACTAATTTTGGCTTATAAAGTTGAAAAATTCGGTACAAAAAGAGAAAGAAGAAATTTCTCACAATTAAGAAACAAATTTGAACTTTCAAACTTGCTTGAAATTCAAAAAGATTCGTTTCAAAAATTTTTAGATGAAGGGATAAGAGAGGTATTTGACGATATTTTTCCAGTGGAGAGTTTCAGTGGAAGTTTATCGCTTGAATTTGGTGAATACACTTTAGAAGAACCTAGATATAGTGTAATTGAATCCAAAGAAAGACGTGTCACTTATGCTGCACCATTAAAAGTAAAAGCAAGATTATTTATTAATGAGACAGGCGAAGTTAAAGAACAAGAAGTATATTTAGGTGACATTCCATTAATGACTGAAAATGCAAGTTTCATCGTTAACGGGGTAGAAAGAGTTATAAACTGTCAACTTGTACGTTCTCCATCTATTTATTTCAAACGTGAAATAGATAAAAATGGTAGAAACATTATTACTAACGAGGTAATTCCAAGTAAAGGTACATGGTTAGAGTATGAACTTGATGCAAGAAATATTTTCTATGTAAGAATAGATAGAACAAGAAAAGTAACTATAACAACTTTCTTGCGTGCATTAGGTTTATCAAGTGACGATGATATTCTAAAAGTATTCGGTGAAGATGAAATACTTGTTAATACTTTAGAAAAAGACTCAACTAAGAATACAGATGAAGCATTAATTGAAATTTATGAAAAATTAAGACCAGGTGAACCTGCAACACTTGATTCTTCTAAGAACCAATTAATTACAAGATTCTTTGATAAATTTAGATATGATTTAGCAAAAGTAGGTAGATATAAATTTAATAGAAAACTAAATGTAATGGATAGACTACTTAATAACCGTATTGGTGAAGATATAGTAGTAGATGGTGTTACATACATCAAAAAAGGTGAAGTTGTAACTAAAGAAAAATTAGAAGAATTAAAGCCTATCTTTGAAAATGGATATGGTGTTCATGAAGTTAAAATCAATGAAGAATTAGATACTTATAATAAAGTACAAGAAGTACTTGTGTATGCAAACGATGGAAGTGATAAATTACTTAAAGTTATAGGTAATGATCAAAGTATAGATACTAAACGTCTAACAATAAGTGACATCTATGCATCAATTTCATATTACATTAACTTACATTATGGAGTAGGAAATTATGATGAAATAGATCACTTAGCCAATAGACGTGTTAGACAAGGTGGAGAGTTAATTCAAAATCAATTTAGAGTAGGTATAGCTAGAATGGAAAGAGTTATTCGTGAAAGAATGACTACTCAAGAAATAGACTCTGTAACTCCTAAGACATTAATCAATATTAGACCAGTTACAGCTGCACTAAAAGAATTCTTTGGAAGCAGCCAACTATCTAAATTTATGGATCAAATTAACCCATTAGCAGAATTATATGATAAACGTAAACTAAGTGCCCTAGGGCCAGGTGGTTTATCAAGAGATCGTGCTGGTATGGAAGTTCGTGACGTAAACTCTAGTCACTATGGTAGAATATGTCCAGTAGAAACTCCAGAAGGACAAAATATTGGACTTATCACAAGTTTAGCAGGATACGCAAAACTAAACGAATATGGTTTCATAATGACTCCATATAGAAAAGTAGTAGACGCTAAATTAACAGATGAAATAGTATACATGACAGCAGACGAAGAAGAAAACTATTACATTTGTCCAGCTACAATTAAAGTAAGTGAAGATAATACAATAATAGAAGAAATGGTTCCAGTTAGATTTAATAGAGATAACTTAATGGTTGAAAAAACAAAAGTTGACTTTAGTGATGTAAGTCCTAGTCAAATAGTTTCAATTACAACAAGCTGTATACCATTCTTGGAACACGACGATGCTAACCGTGCACTAATGGGTGCTAACATGCAGCGTCAAGCTGTACCTCTAATGAAAACAGAAGCTCCTATCGTTGCAACTGGTGTTGAATACTATGCTGCAAAAGACTCAAGTGCTGTTGTTAAAACAAAAATAGATGGTGTAGTAGACTATGTTGATGCTAAAAGAATAGTAGTAAAAAATAGTAAAGAAAAAGCTGAATACCCACTAATGACATTTGAAAGAAGTAACGCTGAAACATGCTATACTCAAAGACCAATCGCACATGTAGGTGATAAAGTTAAAGCTGGAGACATCATTGCAGATGGACCTAGTACAAATGATGGAGAAATGTCTTTAGGTAAAAACTTAACTGTAGCATTTATGACTTATAATGGTTACAACTATGAAGATGCTGTTATATTAAACGAGAGAATAGTAAAAGACGACGTACTAACAAGTGTACACGTTGAAATGCTTGAAGTAGAAGCAAGAGACACAAAGCTTGGACCTGAAGAATTTACAAGAGACATTCCAAACGTTAGTGAAGAAGCTAGAAAGAACTTAAACGAAGAAGGTATCATTAGAATTGGTACTGAAGTTAAAGAAAACGACATTCTAGTTGGTAAAATCACTCCAAAAGGAGTTCAAGAATTAACTAGTGAAGAAAAATTATTACATGCAATATTCGGAGAAAAAACTCGTGAAGTAAGAGACACTTCTTTAAGAGTTCCACATGGCTCTAGCGGTATAGTACATGATGTACAAGTATTCACAAAAGACAATTCTGATGAGTTACCAGCAGGTGTAATTAAAATTATAAGAATATACTTAATAAAGAAAAGAAAAATGCAGGTTGGAGACAAGATGAGTGGACGTCATGGTAACAAGGGTGTAGTAAGTTTAGTATTACCAGAAGAAGATATGCCTTACTTACCAGATGGTAGAACTGTAGATGTTATCCTAAACCCACTAGGTGTTCCATCACGTATGAACCTAGGACAAATATTAGAAGTTCACCTAGGTATGGCTGCTAAAACACTAGGTGTACATATTGCAACTCCAGTGTTTGATAGTGCAACAGAACAAGATATAATAGATATGACTAAAGAAGCAGGACTAGACCCTGACTACAAGACATGGTTATATGACGGACGTACTGGTGAAAAGTTCCATAAACGTGTAAACGTTGGAGTCATGTACATGATTAAACTTAACCACATGGTAGATGATAAGATGCATGCAAGAAGTACAGGACCTTACAGTTTAGTAACACAACAACCTCTAGGTGGTAAAGCACAATTTGGTGGTCAAAGATTTGGTGAAATGGAAGTATGGGCATTATATGCATATGGTGCTGCACATATCTTACAAGAAGTTCTAACAATTAAGTCAGACGACGTTGTAGGCCGTGTTAAAGTATACGAACAACTTGTAAAAGGTAAAGCTGTTGACCAAGCAGGAGTACCAGAAAGCTTTAGAGTATTAATGAAAGAATTCCAAGCATTAGGTTTAGATATAAGTATACTTACTAAAGATGGAATGAAAGACTTAAAAGAACTAGAAAGCATTGAAGAAAAAGAAGATATTCCAGTATCAATTGAAGAAGTAGATACTTCTAAAGATACGGAAGAGTTTACAACAAGTTTAGAAGATGAAGTAGAAGACTACTACGATGATGATGAAGAGAGTGAAGACTTTGAACTTGATGATTTAAGTGACGAAGATTATGAAGAAGATATGGAAGAGGGTGACTAAAAATGATGGATGTAAATATGTTTGAAGGAATTAGAATAGGTATAGCAAGTCCTGATAAAATACGTTCATGGAGTTATGGAGAAGTTAAGAAACCTGAAACAATAAACTATAGAACACTTCGTCCAGAAAGAGATGGCTTATTCTGCGAGAAAATTTTTGGTCCAACAAAAGACTTTGAATGTGCTTGCGGTAAATATAAAAGATTAAGATACAAAAATGTAGTGTGTGATAGATGTGGAGTTGAAGTTACTCGTTCTAACGTAAGACGTGAAAGAATGGGACACATTGAACTTGCAACTCCAGTTGCACACATCTGGTATACTAAAGGAGTTCCACCTAAAATAGGACTAGTACTAGATAAAAGCCCAAGAGATATAGAAGAAGTAATTTATTTTGTTAGCTATATAGTACTTGATCCAGGAAAAGCTCCACTTGAGAAAAAACAAATCTTAAGTGACAAAGAATACCGTGCATATTATGAAAAATATGGTAACTCATTTAAAGTAGGAATGGGTGCAGAAGCAATTAAAACTTTACTTTGTGAAGTTGACCTTGAAAAAGAAAAGGAAGATCTAAAGAAAGAAATAGAAAGTAGTCAAGGACAAAAGAAATTAAGACTTGTTAAAAGACTTGACTGTATAGAAAGTTTTATTGAAAGTGGTAACCGTCCTGAATGGATGATACTAGACGTACTTCCAGTATTACCTCCAGAATTAAGACCAATGTTACAACTTCCTGGTGGAAGATTTACAACAAGTGACTTAAACGACTTATATAGAAGAATTATAAATAGAAATAACCGTTTAAAGAAATTACTAGAACTTGGAGCACCTACAATAATCGTACAAAATGAAAAACGTATGTTACAAGAAGCAGTTGATGCTTTAATAGATAATGGTAGACGTGGAAGAAGCGTAAGCGGTGTAGGAAATCGTCCATTAAAGAGTTTAAGCTCAATGCTTAAAGGTAAACAAGGAAGATTTAGACAAAACCTACTTGGTAAACGTGTAGACTATTCAGGCCGTAGCGTTATCGCTGTTGGTCCAACACTTAAAATGTACGAGTGTGGTATACCAAAAGAAATGGCTCTAGAACTATTTAAACCACATGTTATTCATGAAATAGTAGAAAGAGAACTAGCTCACAATATTAAAGGAGCTAAAAAATTAATAGATGCACAAGATGAAAGAATTTGGGATATCGTAGAAGACGTAATTCAAGAACATCCAGTAATGTTAAACCGTGCGCCAACACTTCATAGATTAGGTATCCAAGCATTCGAACCTAAACTAGTTGGTGGTAAAGCAATGAGACTACACCCACTAGTGTGTACAGCATTTAATGCAGACTTCGATGGAGACCAAATGGCAGTACACGTTCCACTTAGTGAAGAAAGTCAAGCAGAAGCAAGACTACTAATGTTAGGTGCAAATAATATTCTTTCTCCTAAAGACGGAAGCCCAATCGTTACTCCAGGACAAGATATGGTACTAGGTAACTACTACTTAACTCTTGAAATAGCTGGACTTGAACACGAAGGTAAAGCTTATAAAAACTCAAACGAAATACTAATGGATTACGAAAGAAGAAATATAACACTTCACACAAGAGTATGTGTTCCTGCAAAAAGCTTTAAACACAAAGTTTGGACAGACGATAACATGGAAAAATACTTAGTTACAACTCCTGGTAAAATAATCTTTAACGAAATATTACCAGATGCATTTCCATATGTAAATGAAGCATCTAAAGACAATTTTGAAGGTATGACACCAGATAAATTCTTCTTAGAAAAAGGAACAGACTTAGTTAGTGCTGTTAAAGAATTGCCAGTAGTTAATGGCTTTGTTAAGAAAGACTTAGAAAAACTAATAGCGCAAATATTTAAGAGATTTAAAACTACTGAAACTAGTATATTCCTAGATAAATTAAAAAATCAAGGATTTAAATATAGTACTCTATCAGGTATCACATTCAGTTTAAGTGATATCCCAGTTAGTGAAGCTAAACAAAGTATCATAGCTAATACTCAAGCAACAGTAGATAAAGTAAATAAACAATATAATCGTGGTTTAATAACTGACGAAGAAAGACATAGAAAAGTAGTTGACTTATGGCTAGCTGCTACAAAAGATGTTCAAAAAGCAGTTATTGCTGAGATGGCTAAGACAAGAGACTCTAACCCACTAGCAATGATATTCACATCTAAAGCCCGTGGTAATGATAACCAATTAGGACAACTTAGTGGTATGCGTGGTATCATGGCAAAACCAGATGGTGAAGAAGTAGAAATACCTATTACAACATCATTTAAAGAAGGACTAGACGTTCAAGAATTCTTCTTAAGTTCACACGGTTCTAGAAAAGGTACAGCCGACACTGCACTAAAAACAGCTGACGCTGGTTACTTAACTCGTAGACTTGTTGATGTTGTACAAGATTTAATCATAAAAGAAGAAGACTGTGGTACTATTCAAGGACTTGAAGTAAGTGCATTCGTAGACGATAAGTCTGGTAGTGTACTAGAAAGCTTTGAAGAAAGAATAGTAGGTAGATTTACTAACCAAAAAGTAGTTAACCCTGAAACTAAAGAATTAATTATAGATAAAGGAGAGTTAATTACTGAACAAATAGCTAAGAAGATAATTAAAGCTGGAATTGAAAAGATAGAAATAAGAAGTGTACTTACTTGTAAGACACACAATGGATTATGTCAAAAATGTTACGGTAGAAACCTTGCAACTGGAAACGTTGTTGAAGTTGGTGAAGCTGTTGGTATAATGGCCGCACAAAGTATCGGTGAACCTGGTACACAACTTACAATGCGTACATTCCATACTGGTGGTGTTGCCGGAGCTGATGATATAACTCAAGGTCTTCCTCGTGTAGAAGAACTATTTGAAGCTAGAATTCCAAAAGCTAAAGCTACTATTGCTGAAATAAGCGGTAAAGTAACTAAAATACAAGAAGATAAAGGTAAATTCAAAATTTATATTACAAACGACGTAGAAGTAAGAGAACACGTAACTCTATATAACGCTAAATTAAGAGTTGAAAAAGGTTCTATTGTAGAAGCAGGTCAGGCATTAACAGAAGGAAATATAAGTCCAAAAGAATTACTTGCAGTAACTGACCCAACTACTGTTGAAGAATATATCTTAAGAGAAGTTCAAAAGGTATATAAATCACAAGGTGTTGATGTAAGTGACAAGCATATAGAAACTGTTGTAAGAAGAATGATTTCAAAAATGAGAATAGTTGATGCAGGAGACACTGACTTTGTAGAAGGTACTACTGTTTCAATTAGAGAATTTGGAGAAAGAAATAAACCTTACATCCTTGAAGGAAAGGTTCCTGCAACTGGTAAAGCTGTAATGCTTGGTATTACTAAAGCAAGCTTAGAAACTGATTCATTCTTAAGTGCAGCTTCATTCCAAGAAACTACAAGAATTCTAACAGACGCTGCTGTAAGAGGTAAGATAGATCATTTAAACGGACTAAAAGAAAACGTTATCCTAGGTAAACTAATACCTGCAGGTACTGGTGCTAGACAATATAAGGACATTGAAATAGAACTTCAAAAAGAATTCCTAAGCGATGACCCAACAGAAGTACTAGAAGAAACTTTTATGTCTGAAACAAATGACGACTTACTAATAGATGACGGAGCAATGAATATAGATAGCGAAGAAGAAACAGAAGAAGAAAAATAACTTCTTCTTTTCTTTTTGAAACAAATTAAACTTGTTATTCTAATAAATATATGTACAACATAAAGTATAATATATATAATATAAAAGAATATGTATATAGCGTGTTGACATTAATTATAAATGTAAACGTTCCTACAAATGTAAAAAATGAGTCTAACGAAATATTTGTAAAGTTAGGTCTTAATATGACTACGGCAATTAATATATTTTTAAAGAAGGTAATAAAAGAAAAAGGTATTCCATTTGAACTTAAGTTGGAAGCTGAAAAAGATATGAGAGAAGCAGCTGAAGAGTTAAGAAAAATAGAAAATCATGAAGGCAACTATAAAATTTATGATGATGTTAAAAGCTTTATGGAAGATTTGGAGAAAGACGATCAATAACACAAAAAAATAAAGAATGAACTTATTATAGTATTTGTAGCTACGGGTAGTCATAATGAAATACTAGAAATAGGTCAAACTTAAAAATATCAAATTGAATTTCTTAATTAATGTTAAAATAGTGTATTTTCACTATTTTTTCTATTGACAAGATTTACTAAAAAATGATAAGATTATTTTGTAAATAAAGATAGGAAGTGAAGTATATGAAAGTTAACTCTTTAGTACA
>DOEC01000017.1:38148-38593 GCA_003524085.1 Bacillota bacterium
ATAGTATAAATAACTATAGTTTTCATGTGCAATTAAATAGATAGAATAAGTCTACCCATTTTTTCATGTCTTAAAAAGAAAGGAGAGCATTAAATATGCAAAAGAAAAAATTAACACTTGTAATAGTAAGCTTACTTGTAGTAGTACTTAGTGTATCACTAGCATGGTTTACAACACAAATAATAGGAAAGGGAAAAGATGTAAGTGTAACAAGCGCTAACTTACAAATAGTATTTACAGATAGTGATGGAGCATTAACAGAAACTGATATAGAACCAGGCTGGAGTGCAACTAAAACATTTACTATTAAAAATGATACTAAGACAGAATACAAATACAATATAGTAATAAAAGACTTGTTAAATACTTTTGTAACAGAAGGATATTTACAATACAAGATAACTAGTACAAATAATGGATACAATATGACTGAGTTTAAAGATAT
>DOEC01000017.1:38914-48628 GCA_003524085.1 Bacillota bacterium
AGTGGAACACTATTTATAACTGAGGGAACAGAAGATCCTTCATTAGCAACACTAATAAAAGCTAATGCAGTAAATGAAAATGGATATAGATATGAAGGAACTAATCCTAATAACTACATTTATATGGTTAAAAATGGCTCAAATGAATTATGGAGAATAATAGGGTTATTTCCAGATGGAGTAAACGGAGAAGAAGTAATAAGAGTAAGAAAGGTTGGATATGAAAAGGCTAAATATAACTCAAATAATACAAACCACTGGCCAAAAGTAACATTATATACAACATTATCTAGTATATACAGCCTAACAAATTATAAAAACACAGTAAACTATAAAATGTACTTAGGAGGTGCAGATGATGATATTACAAGTTATACATCACAAGATTTATATGATATGGAGAGAATGTTAAATAGTAAAGGAACAGCAGGAAAAACATCAAGTACAAGTTATAATAGTACAACAACATTTACAGGAAGTGTAGGACTAATGTATCCAAGTGACTATGGATATGCAGTACTTTCAAGTGACTGCGCAAGAACAATAGAACCGAAAAATTATGCTGAACCAGCAGCATGCCACGATAACAACTGGTTATACCAAGGAAGTTCAACTTGGCAATGGTTAATAAGCCCGCATTCCTCTAATGCTAGCTTTGCGTTTTCTGTTGGAACTATGGGGTACATGAACAACGGTGACGGCATCGTCACTCTCTCTGGCTTTTTTAGTCCAGTTATGGCACTAAAAGCTGATGTAACAGTAACCGGAAGTGGTACACAAAGTGATCCATATGTAATGAATTAGGGACTAAATAAAGTACAAGATAAAGAATTCAAGAAATTGGGTTCTTTTTTCTTTATTGTTTTGTGTTTTTATGGTATAATTTTAGGGAAGAAATGAGTGATGTTTATGTTTATAGATGAAGTAGTTATAACTGTTATAGGTGGACACGGAGGAGATGGGTGTACTAGTTTTAGACACGAGAAATTTGTTGAAATGGGTGGACCAGATGGTGGCAACGGTGGAAAAGGTGGAGACATTGTTTTTGTTGCCGAAGAAGGCCTTAAAACTCTTATTGATTTAAGATATCAAAAGAAAATCAAAGGAGAAAAAGGAAATAACGGAAGTGGTGCACTTAGAACTGGTGCAAGTGGAAGTGATACCTTTATTAAAGTTCCTGTAGGTACAACTATTACCGATATTGAAACTAATTTAATTATAGGAGACTTGACTAAACAAGGAGAAAAATGTGTAGTAGCTAAAGGTGGAAAAGGTGGAAGAGGTAACGCATCATTTAAGAGTAATAAAGATAAAGCGCCTAAGATAAGTGAGCACGGGATGGCTGGAGAAGAAAGAAAGTTAAAGCTTGAGTTAAAACTTCTAGCTGATGTTGGACTAGTAGGCTTTCCAAGTGTAGGAAAAAGTAGCTTAATCAGTGCTATAAGTGCATCTAAACCAAAAATTGCAGACTACCATTTTACAACATTAACACCAAACTTAGGTGTAGTATCAACTAAGAGTACTAGCTATGTAGTAGCTGACCTTCCAGGTATTATAGAAGGAGCTTCTAATGGCGTTGGTTTAGGTGATAAATTCTTAAAACACGCAAGTCGCTGTAAAATTGTTGCTTATGTAATAGACGCTTCATGTATAGAAGGAAGAGACTTAGTAAGTGAATATCAAATTTTATTAAATGAAGTAAAAAAATATAGTGAAAAACTATATAATAAGAAAAGCATAGTAATAGCTAATAAAATGGATATCTTTGGTAGTAAGGAAAATCTAGAAAACTTTAAAAAAGCCTTCCCTGATGTAGAAGTACTAGAAACAAGCGCAGTTACGCATCTTGGAATAGAAGAATTAAAAAGTCGTCTAGGAGAACTTGTTATTTCTACTAATGAAGAAAGTATGTATAACGATGAAGAGTTTGAAAGCTATGTATTATATGAATTTAAAAACGAAAAACCATATAACATTACAAGAATAGATGATCACACTTGGGTATTATCTGGAGAAAAACTAGAAAATTTACTTAAGAAAACAAGATTTAATAGTGATGAAGCACTACTTAAATTTGCAAGAAAACTAAAGAACATGGGTGTTGATGATGAGTTAAAAACTATGGGTGCCAAAAGTGGGGACACAGTTAGAATATTAGATGTAGAGTTTGAGTTTAGTGAGAAACTTGACTATTAAGGAGGAGTTATGATAGATAAGTTTGTACCTGATATGTTTTATCAAAGTATTTATAGAGTTGACTATGAAAAATTAAAAAATGTTGGAATTAAATTAATAATATTTGATTTAGATAATACAATTGCAACTTATAGTGAAAGTATTCCTAGAAGTGAAGCTAAAGAATTAATTGATAAACTAAAAGAGATGGGTTTTAATGTAATACTTATGAGTAACTCAAACAAATCTAGGGTACTTCCTTTTAGAAACGCTTTAGAAATAGATTCATGCGCTAATGCTAAAAAGCCTTTAACAAGTGGATACAAAAAAATAATGAAAGTATATCATCTTGACGCAAATAAAATAGCTTGTATAGGAGACCAATTAATCACTGATATATGGGGTGCTAATAAAATGGGCATGACTAGTATTTTAGTTAATCCTATGTCTAAAAAAGATAGAAAAATAACTTATATAAATAGATTTTTTGAAAAGATATTATTTAAAATAATGGATAAAGAAGAACTATTTAAAAAGAGGCAAATGTATGAATAAAGTATGTATAGGATGTGGTAGTAAATTACAAACTTTAGACAAAAACAAAGAAGGTTACATTAACCCTAAAGTCTATGAAAAAGCTACACTATGTGAAAGATGTTTTAAAATAAAATACTATGGAGAAGCTTATGTAACAGATAATCCTAAAGATAAAACTTCTCTTATTAAAATGATAAATGACTCTAAAAAAAGTGTAGTCTATTTAGTAGATACTCTAACTATTAGTAAAGAAACTCTTAGTGTGATAGACTCACTTTCTAACAAAGTATATTTAGTACTAACTAAAAAAGATTTACTACCAAAAAGTGTTAAAAATAGTAAATTAAAAGAATACATAAGTAACCTAACATTAATAAAAGATGTGTTTGTAATAAGTGCTTTAAAAAATAATGGAGTAACTGAGGTATATAATGAACTTATTAAAAATAATGAAAAAAGTGTCTATGTAATAGGCTATACTTCTAGTGGCAAGTCTACATTTATTAACAAGTTACTTACACTTAATGGTAAAAGTGGTAATATTACTACAAGCAGTTTACCTAACACAACGCTAGAATGTATTAATATTAAATTAAATGACAAACTTACACTAATAGATACTCCTGGATTTGTAAGTGAAAACTCTTCATATAACTTTATAGATGTTGATATATATAAGAAATTGCTACCCAAAAGTGTTATCAAACCTAAAGTATACACTATAAAAAAGGACTTCATGATAATTCTAGGAGATATACTTAGAATAGAAAACAATAGTAATGAAGACGTTAATTTAGTGTTTTACTTTAAAAATGAGATTAAACTTAATAAAATGAGAAGTATTAGAAATAAACTTCTAAAAGATAAAGATAAACTTGATGTTAAAGTGAGTGATAAAGATATTATTTTAGAAGGCCTTGGATACATAAAAGTAGTAGGGTATGCTAATTTAACAATGTACACTTTAAATAAAAAAATGATTAGTGTTAGAAATAAAATGATATAGAGGTAATTATGGGACTAATAAAAGTAATGGATGAAAACTTATCTAACAAAATCGCAGCTGGTGAAGTTGTAGAAAAAGTTAGCAGTGTTGTAAAAGAACTTGTAGAAAACTCTCTTGACGCAGGCAGTACTAATATTGAAGTAAGCCTAGTGGATGCTGGAATAAAAGAAATTAAAGTAATAGATAATGGTAAAGGAATGGACAAAAGTGACGCAGTGCTTGCTTTTACACCACACGCGACTAGTAAGATAAAAAACGAAAATGATTTGTTCTTTATTAATACTCTAGGCTTTAGGGGAGAAGCTCTTCCTTCAATTGCGAGTGTAAGTGAAGTACTTTTGGACACTAGTAATGGAATAGATAGTACTTTAGTTAATATAAAAGGTGGCAAACTTCTTTCTAAAACAGAAGGCACAATGACCAAAGGAACTAAAGTAATTGTAAAAAACTTATTTTATAATACTCCAGCTAGACTTAAATTTTTAAAAAGTTATTATACAGAATTAAATGGGGTAGTTAATTTAATAGAAAAGCTTGCCTTAAGCCACCCAGGAGTTAGCTTTAAACTTAATAGTGATAATAAAGACATGATTAGCACAAGTGGAAGTAATGACTTACTTAAAACAATTCACGAAATATATGGATACAACGTAAGTAAAAACATGGTTTACATTGAAGGAAGTAACAACGACTATGACATTAACGGATATGTTAGTAATATAAATATAGTTAAGAGTACAAAAAAAGATATGATTATCTTAGTAAACGGAAGAATTGTAAATAATAGCTATGTAAATAAAGTCATAAAAGACGCATACCATACTTACCTAGCTGTAGACAAGTACCCTATAGTAGTAATAAACATATTAGTAGACCCAACTATAGTAGATGTTAATATCCATCCTACTAAACAAGATATTAAATTTAGTAAAATGGATACACTAGAAGATATACTTTTTAGTACCATAAGAGACAGGTTAATGAATATAAACAATATATTTAAAGCATATGACGAAACAGATAACTATGTTAGTAATGAATACTCTTCTCATGTAGACTACTCTGTAAACGAAGACTTAGTAGTAAATACTCCTAGTGTAGAAAAGCAAGTAATAGAAGAAAATAAAATGAATTTCTTTATGAATGAAGACACCACTGGATATGAAACTGTACTAGATACTAATTTAGAAGAAGAAAAACCAAGTTTACTTCATCCAATTGGACTTGCTATGGGAACGTATTTATTTGCAACAGATGAAAGTTGTGTTTACATGATAGACATACACGCAGCTAATGAAAGAATAAATTATGAAAAACTTCTAAATGCATTAAAAGAAGACACTGTTAGTACTACTAGTATGTTATTTCCTATTACAATAGAATTTACTAAAAATGAATATATGATTATAGAAAGAGAAAAAGACTTTATACTTAGTTTAGGTATTAAATTTAGTGAGTTTGGCGTAAACACAATAAGAGTGTATGAACACCCTACGTACTTTAAAGAAGGCTATGAAGAAGAAAGTTTAAGAAGAGTATTTGACCTTATTGTAAGCATGGATAAAAAGTTTGACAGAGTTAAATTTAACGAACAACTAGCAATAAACTTATCTTGCAAAATGAGTGTAAAAGCAAACACCTTCATTGGGCCACTTGAACAAGAAACACTATTAAAAAGATTATTTAAGTGTGAATTTCCTTATACTTGCCCTCATGGAAGACCAACTATTATAAAATATACCAAATATGAATTAGAAAAATTATTTAAAAGGGTAAATCCATAAAAGAATGATGTATAAAATAAAGTACTTGATTTAATTAGTAAAATTTGTTATAATTAAATTGTCTTAAATGACATATAATATTAATGGACAAACAAAAAGAGTAGTACCTAGCTTTGGGATGTTAGGTGTTCACTCAGTCCAATAAATGTTTGGTGAACACCGTCTCAGTAGTTGATACGGTGTTCTTTTGATTTAATCCCCTGAAAAACTTATGACTTATATCATAAGTAGTTTTATTATTAAAACTAAAATGATAATTAAAGCTACTAGGTAACTCATTATTATTCCTTTCCATCGGACACCACCTCCATTCCTAAATTAATAATAATTTTCGGACTGTGGTAAGAACACCTAACTACGAGGTATTACTCTGGTACTAATTATACCATATAGTAATAGGTGAAACAAGCAAACAATGTGAAAATATAGTTAACCAAGTGAGTAAACTTTGATATAATTAAATTGTCATTTCAATATTTGTACGGTGTTTTTGTGTGTTATAAAGAACATTACAGTATAGCCAAGCAAAAAACAACTCTAACCACTTGAAAATACAATACTTTTCGTATATAATTTAAATATATTATTTAATTAGGTGGTGTTATCATGTTTAATTTATTTAAAAAGAAGAAAGCAAGTGATCCGGTAAAAGATGAAGCATATTATAGAAGTTATGACGCTTACGAAGAGGAAGAAGATATTTACTTTGAAAAAAGAAATAATCAAAAGGCAAGAGTATTTCTAGTTATGGGTCCAACTTGTAGTGGTAAAACTAAAGTGAGTATTGAAATAGCTAAGAAGTTCAACGCTGAAATAATAAATGCAGACAAAGAGCAAATGTACAAGCATCTTAATATAGGTACTGCCAAAGTAACTAAAGAAGAAATGAAAGGTATAAAACATCATTTGATAGATTTTCTTGATTTAAGAAGTAACTATACAGTAAGAGATTATCAAAGAGATGGCAGAAAGATACTAGACGAGTTGTTAGACCAAGGAAAGAATGTTGTTGTAGTAGGTGGCTCAGGACTATATATAAAAGCACTTTTATTTGACTATAGATTTCCTGAAGAAGACCCAGAATTTTATCCTGAATGTGAAAATTTTGGTAATGGATACTTAAAAATGAAAGCAACACAATTTGAGCCTTTTACTGAAGTGCACGTTAATAATAGACGTAGACTTGAAAGAATATTCACTCGTGTATTTGCATCTAAAGAGCGAATTTGTAATAACTGTGGTAAAAATCTTCCTTTATATGATATTGACTATGTAGAGTTATGCCCAGAAAGAGAAGAGTTATATGATAGAATTAATAAAAGAGTAGATAAGATGTTTAAAAGTGGTCTAGTAGAAGAAGTCAAAAAATATAAAAGATATCCAAAACTTAAAACAATAATTGGATATAAAGAAACACTACAGTATTTAAAAAATGAAATAACTTTAGAAGAATGTAAAACACTAATAAAAAGAAATACTAGACATTATGCAAAAAGACAAATGACATGGTTTAGAACACAATTTATGGAAAGTGCGTCCTATAGTGTTGACTACAAACATTTTAATTACACAATAGAAAGGATCCTAAGATGTTTAGGACCCCTCAACAAAAAATGAGTTATCAAAGTTATGCTCTTTAGTATCTAAACTAAAGAGTTTTTCTTTTGTTATTAAAAAGTAATTATCTCTATATCTATTATTTTCTATGTCATCCCAAGTAAGGTAAGGTCAAGATGTAACCAATTATTATCTAAATAAACTAAATTCCACACATGATTAGCACTGCTTATTTTTAAATTAGGAATATTAAATTTATCAAGAAAAAGTGCCATCGCATCAGAGTACCCACTACAAACTGCATGACCTAGAATTAACGAGCCATAAGCACTAGTAGTATCTAAATTATCACTTTCACTATCATATACAGTATTACTCAAAATATAATCATGTACTTTCTCAATTTTTTCTCTATTACTTAGTTCTTGAACATTTAACTCAGTAATAACTTTATTTACCTTATTATCTAAAACTTTAATCATCTCATCGTCATATTTAGGTGTAACATTTATCTTAATCTCTCTTGTACTAGAAATGGTGGTTTTAATATTTTCAAAACTATTAAATGGACTAACATAATTATTAATGTTACTCATAAGTGTATTGTCATTACCAACAGTTTCAACATCATCCATACATGTTTTATATTCCTTAGGACAATAGAAAGCAAATTCTTTCCAACCATTATTTAACACATTAAAATAAATATTAATAATATCGTCTTTAGTATAAGGAATGTAATTAATGTTATAGTTAAAATTAACATAATTATATTTTCTCTTAAAGTTATTTGCTTCTTTTATAGTAACTTTTTCATTGCTAACAAGTAAATCAGTAAAAAATTCGCTTATAGTATCTATATTTCTATAAACTAATAATATGACTAAAATTAATAAAATTGTATATATTATATCTCTTATCTTTCTCATAATTAAATTATATATTAAATTTACAAGTATATCAAGTAAAAGTGTAAAACTTCTTTACTTTAAGTATAAATAAATATATAATTAAAGTGTGAGGTAATAAGTATGAATGAGGTATTAAGTAAAAATAATTATAGGAAGTTATTAGTAGAAAATGATGTAACAGTTATTAATAAGAAAGAAGAAGTTACTTTTAATGCTGATAATAAAGAGAAAGAAGAAGTGGTTGATTTCTTTTTAAGAAACCATAGAGTTAATGTTATGAAAGTAGGTTTAAAAGACTATACTTTTACATCAGCTAGTGCTTGTATAGATAATTATAATAAAAACTTAGTTAATCTTATAAGTGATGCTAGTATGGAGTTAGGTACTAGTACAAACATATCATTAAAGATAAAAGCTATTAAAAAGTTTTATAACGATAGATTATATAGTTTATATAAGAGCAATGCTAGTAAAGTAAGAATTGTAGTGGGTTATAACACATCAAAATATATTACTTTATTTGATAAACTATTAATAGAAGTATTAAATAACAAATTAGATTTATCTTTTATATATGAATATATTTCTAGCTTAACAAAAGGAGATAAATTAGAAATCAAATATAAAGAAACTTATTGGTTTCCACTTGAACCAGATAGAACTAGAGGGTACAGTAACATGCCATACATAACAGGTTTAACAAAAGAAGTAGAGTTTGATAACATATTACTTCCATATATGGAAAGATTAGTTAATGAATATAATAGCGAATTAAATAAATTTAATAAATTACAATTTAAACTAAAAGAATTTTAAAAGGGTGTGAATTTATGAATATACTAATGGATTTTGTATTTTTTAGTATTATTGGTTTTATAAGTGAAGTTATTTATTGCAGCTTAAACAAAAGAAAAAGTGGTAAAGCTCTTTATGGTCCATGGTGTCCATTATATGGTTTAGGTGGCTTATTAATTATAAGTATAGTTAGTCATGTTCCTGAAAATATGTTCATCATATATTTAGTAAGCGTACTAGTAGCAAGCTTTACTGAATACTTAGTAAGTGTTATATTAGAAATGATATTTGATATGAAATGGTGGGACTATAGTTTTAAAAAGTTTAACTTAAATGGTAGAATTTGCCTAGAAAATTCACTATTATTTGGCGTCTTAGGTATTCTAATATTTTACTTTTATTTACCACTTAAAGTTTATATGATAAGTATATGTGACCCACTTTTATTAAAGATTATAGTGTATTTACTATTTACAGCAATGTGTATTGATGGGGTTATAACTATAATTGAAGCATTTGAAGTTAAATATAGGTATCAACTTATAAAGAAAATTGGACTAAATAATAAAGATAAACTAAAGAGTAAACTTATTAAATTAAAAAGCTCATTTAACTTTAAAAGACTTATCTATGAATTTGATTTTGATAATAAAGAGAAGATTAAGTTTTTAAAGAAATTTTATAAGAAGAAGTAATAAAAAACTAAGTTTATACATAATTGAATGGACTTAGTAACTTAAAATTCTAAGCATTGTGACTTATAAAATATATCAATAAAAAATATTTAAAATTGTACTTGACTATAACTTCCTTTTTTGATATTATTATAATGTAATAGCGAGAGTAACAAAATCTCAAGTTTTAAAAAACAAAGGAGAGATACACATGAAAACAAAATATGCTGTAAAACCTAGTAGGGGGGGGGTATATTAAGACTAATAATTAATCT
>DOEC01000018.1 GCA_003524085.1 Bacillota bacterium
CTATCTCTTACTGAATTGTGGAGCACGTCTAGCTTTCTTAAGACCATATTTCTTACGTTCTTTAATTCTAGCATCTCTAGTTACCATACCAGCACCTTTTAAAGTAGGTCTATAACCTTCACTATCAACTTCAAGTAAAGCTCTAGCAATACCTAATCTAATAGCACCAGTTTGTCCATTAAATCCTCCACCTTTAACAGTAACTTCAATATCATATTGACCATCAGTTCCTGTAAGTACAAGTGGTTGTTTTAAATCCATTACTAAAGTATCATAAGGCATATATTCATTAACATCAACACCATTAACGATAATACTACCTTTACCACTAGTCATTCTAACTTGAGCTACACTTCTTTTTCTTCTTCCTGTAGCTGTATAAACTTTCTTATCTGCCATAATTCCTCCTATAAATTAATCTTTTCAGGCTTTTGAGCTTCATGATTATGATTCATTCCTTCATAAACAAATAACTTCTTATACATTTGTCTACCAAGTCTATTCTTAGGAAGCATTCCTTTAACAGCTCTTTCAACCATTTCAACTGGATATTGTTCTTTCATAACCTTAGCAGTTCTTTCTCTTAATCCACCTGGAAATCCACTATGATTATAATATACTTTCTTATTTAATTTGTCGCCAGTTAAATTAACTTTACCAGCATTTACTATAATAACTGCATCACCACAATTAACATGAGGTGTAAAAGTTACTTTATGTTTTCCACGTAAGATATGTGCTGCCTTAGCTGCTACTTTACCTAAAGTTTCACCCTCAGCATCAATCAAATACCAATTAGTAGAAACATCTTCTTTTCTTAACATAAATGTTTTCATATAAATTCTCCTTCTTAATATTTCTATCCTTATATATAGGACTTCCCACATCCACACACAAAGATAATTAATAAAAATGTACCAAGAATAATTATACAATAAAATATATAAAAAAATCAAGCATAAAATAACATTTTTTACCTAAATCTCGCGAAAAAATATGTATTTTAGCTAATTTTACCCTTTTATACAAAACTTTAGTTGACAAACACAAAATAAAATAATAAAATTATAATAGAAAAGAAGAGTAAAAATTGGAGGAATTAAATATGAAAAAGAAATCAAACGCACTTGTATATATACTTTTATTTTTAATAACTATATGTTTAGCTGGAGGAATTGTTGGTCTAATGGCCAAAAAAAGTGGAATAAATAGTAACACAAATAGTAAAAAAGACCCGAAAGACTTCAAAGTAACTTACAAATACTATTTAGATGGTGAAGAAGTTAATGAAATGGTCAAACAAGATACAATTCAAGTAGAAAACCCAGAATTTGAAGGTGTAATGGATAAAAAAGATTTATACACTTATGATAAATACACTTGCACTAATGAAGTAACTGGTTCTTGGAATAATGAACAATGGTCTTTTACTCCAGAATTAACTGCAGACACAACTTGTAGATTATACTTTTTAAAGAATTTCCATGAAGTAACAGTTAACACTACTAATGGATTACTTCCAAACAACACTAACACACAAAAATTCTTAATAGAAAGAAATAACTCAAAAATAACAAACGTAATTCCAACAGAAGGATACAAAATAGACACAAACTTAAAATGCACTAACGAAGTAAACGCTGTATACAATGAAGAAACAAAAGACTTAACAATTTCTAATGTTAACAAAGATAGCATTTGTACTATACCATTTGTTTTAAGAGGTTATGAAGTTGAAATCCAAGTTTCAATGGGAGAAGCTAAAGAAACTAAAAAAACAGCTAATTTTGGAGACACAGTAACATTTGAAACAACACCACTTGAAAATTACATATTTGATACAGTTAACTGTACTAACAATCAAGTTGGAGAATTTGACCAAGTGAGTAACATACTTTCAATAAAAAATTTAAATAACGATACAAAATGTGTAGTACAATTTAAACAAAACAAACATCAAGTTAACCTAAAAGTTATAGGTGGAGCATTAGTTAATGTTAAATCACCTTTATCAGTAGACAACAATGGTTCTGCTGCCTTCCCATTAAGTAAAAACGAAGGATACAAATACACTGGAGCTAAACTAACATGTGATGGAGTAACAGTTGAAAGTGAACTAAACACTGCAACAAACATATTAACAATTAAAAATGTTACACAAGACTTAAACTGCACATACACTTTAGCAGAAGATACTAAAGAAAGCGAATAGCTTAATAAGAAGTAATTGTTGAAATTGCTTCTTTTTTTATATAATCACATTAGAACAAGGTTTAAATAACTATGAATAACCAATAAAATTATATTATAAATAAACGACAAACTAATGACTTTTTCTCTATAATTTGATACAATTTATTTAAGAGTTTAAAAAAGAATATGATAAATATAATGAAAGAATTGCTTTAAACCCCCTGAAGTTGAACTTCATTATTTAGAAAGCATTAAAGATTTAGAAAAATTAGAAAATAAAAATTAATATTTCAATTACATATTGATTTTTATTTTTGTCATAATAAACAATAATTTACATAGGCTTTTAAACTTATGTATTTTTTATTTCAAAAACCTTAAATAACTTTTATAGACAAAAAGCTAATAATCTGTTAAAATTAAGTCATGACATGGAATATTAAAAATGTAAAAATTAGTAATAGAATTGTATTTGCGCCTATGGCAGGAGTGTCTAACATTAGTTATAGACAAATCATAAAAGAGTTTGGTGCTGGTTTAATATACTCTGAAATGATAAGCACTCTAGGTATTAAATATAATGGAAAGAAAACAATAGATTTAATTAACTTTGAAGA
Source organism: Bacillota bacterium (assembly GCA_003524085.1). Lineage (GTDB taxonomy): Bacteria > Bacillota_I > Bacilli_A > RF39 > UBA660 > CAG-628. The sequence goes on from DOEC01000018.1 coordinate 2,811, forward strand.
TACCGAGCGCCCTATTAGCATTCAAATATTTGGAAGTGATATTACTTATTTCGTAAGTGCAGCAAGATACATTGAAGAAAACTTTCACCCAGATATAATAGACATAAACATGGGTTGTCCTGTTCCTAAAGTTGCAATAAAAAGTCAAGCAGGAAGTGCCCTACTAAAAGACCCAGATAAAATTTATGAAATAGTTTCCGAAGTTGTAAAAAACACCAACACTCCTATCACAGTAAAAATAAGAAGTGGATGGGATAGTGATCACATTAACGCAGTAGAAGTTGCAAAAAAAATAGAACAAGCTGGTGCTTCAGCAATTGCTATTCATGCAAGAACTAGAAGTCAAGGATATTCAGGCAAAGCTGACTGGAACATCATAAAACAAGTTAAAGAAAGTGTAAGTATTCCAGTAATCGGTAATGGTGATATATCTACAATATATGACGCTAAAAGAATGCTTGAAGAAACAAAATGTGATGCAGTAATGATCGGGCGTGCCACTCTTGGTAACCCTTGGTTTATCAAAGAATGCATAGAATATGTAGAAAATAATCGCATCATCGATAAACCAACTGACTTAGAAAAAATAAACATGATAATAAAGCACTTTAGCTTACTTAAAAAATACACCAATACAAAAACAGCCCTACTAGAAATTAGAACACATGCACTATGGTACCTAAAAGGAATACCTGGTACTAAAGAAATTAAAACTAAAATATGTCAAGCTAAAACAGAAGAAGAATTTATAGCTATAATAAATGAATTAAAAAATAATGTAAACAAATAAGGAGAATTGGATGAAACGTGAATTGGATCTGATATTAATATAAAACTTATAAAATATTAATATTGGAGAAAAAAATGAAAATAAGATTAGAAGAAGAAAAAGACTACAAAATAGTAAAAAACTTAACAAGAGATGCGTTTTGGAATAAATATAGACCAGGATGCATTGAACACTTAGTTGTTAATAAATTAAGAAATAATTCTAGATTTATAAAAGAACTAGACTATGTCATAGAAAAAGATAACAAAATAATAGGAAGTATATTTTATTCACTTGGTTACATAAAAACTAAAGATAACAAAGTATTAGATGTATTTATATTTGGACCAGTTAGTATAGACCCTAATTATCAACACATGGGTTATGGAGAAACTTTAATAAATTACACACTAGAAATTGCTAAAAAACTAAACTATGACTTAGTACTTATAACTGGAAACCCAGACTACTATAAAAAGTATGGTTTTGTTTTGTCTAGCACATATAACATATATTATGAAGGACTAGAAAATGAAGAATCTCCATTCTTTATGGTGAAAGTACTTAATGAAAAGAACATCACTAAATACGAAGGAATATATTCTGACCTTGAAATATTTAATGTTACCGAAGAAGAAGTGAGTGACTTTGATAAAAACTTCCCACCAAAAGAAAAACTAGTACTTCCTGGACAACTAAATTAGTGATACAAAAGCATGAAAACTTTCGTTCATGCTTTAATTTTTTTTAATATTCTTCTATCTTTTTTGCTACCCAAATCAGGCACCCAACACTCACTATTAGGTTTTCTTAAATCTTCTTTAACTGTTTCATTATAATATGTAGAATTCACAGGCTTTTGAATATCTATAATATAAAATTCACTTCCATTTTGCATAACATCAATTGACCACTGACCACTCAAATTACACTTACTTATAATGCTCTTTAAATGTTCACACACCATACTCTTATTCTCATTATATCTATTATGTAACACTTCATAATTTCCTCCATTCCGAATTTTTGACAAATTCGCCCTTTTTCCGGAGTGAGTTTTAACATAACTTACTATTGACAAACCGTAATTAATATAGTACAATAACCACGTAAATCGATGAAGAAGACGAGTAGCATTATATACTGTTAATAGAAAGCTAGGATGATGGAAACTAGTAACAAGCCTAATGTGAATAAAAACTTCTAAGTGGCTAACAAGCCCGGATATATTCCGTTATAAATAAGAGATAATCAGTTAATGATTAAGAAGGGTGGAACCGCAGGTATCTTACTATGCCCCTTTAGTCATTAACTTTTTTATTTAAAAGAAGGAGGAAAAATAATGGAAAGAAATTTTACAGAACAAGAATTAGTTAGAAGGGAAAAACTAGAAAAATTAAGAAGTCTTGGACTTGATCCATTCGGTGATAGGTTTGATAGAGACTCACTTGCAAATGACATCAAAGAAAAATATAAAGACATAACTCATGAAGAATTAGAAAGTATGGATGAGCACGCTAAAGTGGCAGGAAGAATTATGTTCATAAGAAAAATGGGAAAAGCATCATTTTTTTCAATTCAAGACAAGTCAGGCAAAATTCAAATTTATATCTCAATAAATGACATTGGAGAGGAAGACTATACTTTATTTAAAACTGCAGACATTGGAGACATCGTTGGTGTTGAAGGTAAAATAATGAAAACTATGACTGGAGAAGTTACTATAAAATGTTTAAAATATACTCACTTAGTAAAAGCATTAAAACCACTTCCAGAAAAATTCCATGGATTACAAGATAAAGAAGAAAGATATAGAAGAAGATACGTTGATTTAATAATGAATGAAGAATCAAAAAGAGTTGCTTTCTTAAGACCAAGAATTATAAGATGCATTCAAAACTTCATGGATAATCGTGGATTTACTGAAGTAGAAACTCCAGTACTAACTACTCTACTAACAGGTGCTTCAGCTAGACCTTTCGTAACGCACCACAATGCTCAAGACCTAGATATGTACCTAAGAATTGCACTAGAACTTCACTTAAAAAGACTACTTGTAGGTGGAATGGATGCAGTTTATGAAATCGGTAGACTATTTAGAAATGAAGGAATGGACTTAACTCACAATCCAGAATTTACATCAATGGAAGCATACCTAGCATATAGTGACTTAGATGGAATGATGGAAATGACAGAAAGCTTACTTAAAGAAATAGCAAGCAAAGTATTTAATAAAACTACATTTAACTGGAGAGGTCATGAAATTAGTTTAGAAGGTAACTTCAAAAGAATAACAATGACTGAAGCAATTAAAGAACAAACTGGAATAGATTTCAGTAAAAACTATACAAATGAAGAAATGATTAAACTCGCAGAAGAACACGATATAGAACTTGAACCACATGAGAAAGTATTCGGTCATATTGTTAACAAATTCTTTGAAAAATACGTTGAAGAAACACTTATACAGCCAACATTCTTATGTAATCACCCAATAGAAATAAGCCCACTTACAAAAAAAGACCCAAAAGACCCTAGATTTGTACAAAGATTTGAATTATTTATTGGTGGAAAAGAAATGGCTAACGCTTACACTGAATTAAATGACCCAATTGACCAATTAGAAAGATTTATAGCTCAATTAAAAGAACAAGATTTAGGTAACGAAGAAGCAAACGACATAGATATGGACTTCGTTGAAGCCTTAGAATATGGTATGCCACCAGCTGGAGGTATTGGATACGGAATAGATAGACTAGTAATGTTCTTCACTGAAAACGAGTCAATTAGAGACGTAATCTTATTCCCATTAATGAAACCTGAAACAAAAGAGAAGTAATATTTCTCTTTTTTTCTCAACACACAATTATAACATTTTAAATGAAATTTTTGATATTTACTTGTAAAACTTTACATTTATAGTGTATAATTAAGTAGGAGGTAAAAATTATGAAGAAAAAGAACACATTGTTCAAATCAATTGCAATTATGTTCTTAGTACTAGTCGTATTATCATGGATAATTCCAACTTCAAGAGTAAGTGGAACAGAAGTTATTTCTTCTGATTTAGCAAGAGTTTCATTACATCAATTATTTGAATACCCATGGGCTGGCCCTCAAGCATCTGCTAAAACAGTATTATTTATACTAGCAGTAGGTGGCTTCTATGGCGTACTTGGAATTACTGGAAAATACAGAAACTGTCTAGAAAAAATTGCAAAATCTATGAAAGGAAAAGAAGAACTATTCTTAATTATAGTATCACTAATATCCGTACTACTTAGTAGTGTGTTCGGTTTAGATATATTATTATTTATATTTATACCAGCAATAATCAGTATCATATTACTAATGGGTTACGACAAAATGACAGCTTACCTAGTTGCATTCATGTCTCCACTTATTGGTATGATAGGTTCAACTTACAGTGCATACTTAGCTGGTTATACTAACCAAGTACTTAGTCTAACTTATAAAAACGGACTACTTACTAAAATAGCTTTACTAGTAATATGCTTTGTTGTATTTATTGCTTTCACACTAAAACACGCAAGAAAAGTACTTAACAAAAATAGTGATAAAGAAGAATATGCTTATCTAGGAGAAAAAACTCAAAGTAAAAAACCTAGTTGGCCATTATATGTAATATTTGGTTTATTACTAGTATTACTTATCATTGGTTACACTGATTGGGAAGGTGTTTTTGGAATTACTTTCTTCACAGACTTACATAAAAATATCCAAGAATTCACAATCAAAGATGTTACTATACTAAAATACTTATTTTCAGGAACAGAACAATTAGGAAAATGGACTATTGATAGTTATACATTTATTCTAATACTTTCTACATTTATAATAAGCCTAGTATATAACATTAAACTAGACGACTCACTAGAAGCATACGCAAAAGGTATTAAGAAAAGCCTAAAATCTGCAGCATTAGTTGGTTTTGCTTACTGTGTAGTATTTATTGCATTCTACCATGGATACATTGTTACTATATTAAATTTCATTACTAACACTTGTGGTTTTGGACTTGCTAAACTAGTTAACATAACTTGGTTACAAGAAATAATACACTTAATATTTGGATCACTAGGCATGATAATTGCAACAGCTATAAATATAGACTACCTATATGTAGCATCTACAGTAGGAACATTCTTATCAGTTGCATATGCTGACTACACATTATTAATAAGTATTATAATGCAAGCAATATATGGTTTAACACTTTTCGTAGCCCCTACTTCAACATTATTGATTTTAGGTTTAACAAGCTTAGACATCAACTACAAAGACTGGCTAAAGAAGAGTTGGAAACTAGTACTTGAATTACTTCTTGTAATATTTATTGTAATAATACTTCTAGTAATAGTTAAATCTCATATATAAAATTAGAACTTTAACAAAAAAGTTCTTTTTTTGTATATTATTTTATAAAAACACTCAATATATCATATATTATGAAAGAGGTGTATATGAATAACTATACAGAAGAATTAAAAAGAATATTAAAGAGTAGTGAATTAATTGCTGAAAGTCTTAATAGTTCTAATATTAATTCTATTCATTTTATAATGAGTATGCTATCTAATTACAATTCATTATCAAAAATACTAGAGAAATACAAAATAAAACTAGAAGAAATAAAATCTTACTTACCAAAAGAACAATCTAATAAATATTTATTTTATAGTAAAGAACTGTTAAGTTCTATTGAAAGTGTAATACTGTCTTTAGAAAATATAGATGACGAAATAACTCTAAATTTATTATTTAACGAAATATTATCTAACAAAGACACATTATGTTATAAAGCTCTAATAAAAACTAACATAGACATAGAAAGTCTAAAAAAAAGTATATTAACAACTAACACAATTTCAAGTAACAGTATATTAAAAACAATTGGTAGAAATTTAAACAAACTAGCATTAAATAATGAATTTGACCCAGTTATAGGAAGAGAAAAGGAAATAACAAGAGTTATAGAAGTACTAAAAAGAAAAAACAAAAACAATCCACTTCTACTAGGAGAAGCTGGTGTTGGTAAAACCTCAGTAGTTGAAGAACTAGCTAGACGTATTACTAAAAACCAAGTGCCTAATTTCCTTAAAGGAAAAACCATATATGAAGTAAACTTATCTTCAGTGATAGCTGGTACTAAATATCGTGGAGAATTTGAAGAAAAATTAACCAAACTAATTAACGAGTTTGAAAAAAACGATAACTTAATACTATTTATAGATGAAATTCACACTCTAGTAGGTGCAGGTGGAGCTGAAGGGGCAATTGATGCTTCAAACATATTAAAACCCGCCCTAGCAAGAGGAAAACTCTCACTTATAGGCGCAACTACACTAAAAGAATACACTAACTCCATAGAAAAAGACAAAGCTTTAGATAGAAGATTTGAGCCACTTTTAATAAATGAAACTAATTATGAAGAAACACTATACATTCTAAAAAAAATAAAACCTAATTACGAAAAATACCACAACGTTAAAATACCAAATAACATTATTGAATTAACTGCAAAACTATCAAACAAATACATAAAAAATAAACATAATCCAGATAAATCAATAGACATACTAGACGAAATATCAGCTGTAACATCTCTTATGGAAAAAAAGACAACAAATTATAAAATTAAAAATAAAATATCAGTTCTTACTGAAAAGAAAAATAAATGTATATTAGAAAACAACTTAACAAAAGCATTAACTCTAAAAAAAGAAATAACTACCCTTGAAAATAAACTAAAAGAAAATACTAATAAAAACAAAAAAAACATAGTAACAAAAACAATTTTAAAAGAAGTACTAGAAACAAAAACAAACTCAAATATATTTGAACTATCTAACCCTGACTATTTTATAGATTTAAATAAGTACCTAAAACAAAATATATTTGATCAAGATCATATAATAGATAACATTACAAATAAATTAATTTCTTTCACAAAAAGTACTAGTAACTTACCACTCACTATATCACTTAATGGTCCTGTTAAAACAGGAAAAACTTACTTAGTAAATACACTATCTAACTACTTAAAAACACATCTAATAACATTAAATATGAAAGACTACATAACAAGCACTAGTATTACAAAACTAATTGGTTCATCAGCAGGATATGTTGGATATAACGAAAAAAACACACCATTTGAAAGCCTAAAACACCACCCTGTTTCGATAATTCTATTAGAAGACTATAACTATACCCACCCTACTATAAAAGCCCTATTTAACACCATTACAAGCACTGGAAAACTAACTCTTAACAATAATGAGACAATTAATTTTGAAAATACTATAATAATTAAAACAACAAAAGAATCAAATAAGTCTAAAATTGGTTTCATAGAAAAACAAACAAATAAAAACATTCTCTCATTCAATCCACTTTCCAAAAACACAATAAAGAAAATAATAACTAAACAAAATAAAAATCTAACAAATGAACAAATAGAAAAAATAATAGAAAAATCTAACTATTTAGAAGAAAATGCTAAAAACATAAACAACTTAATAAATGAAAACTTAGTGAACTTTAATGAAGTAACACAAAATTTATGATATAATGTTATCAAGGAAGTGAAAATATGGAATTATTATTAATAATACTTATAATAAGTTTACCTCTTATATCACAGTTATATATAACAGTAACTTATAAAAAAACATCTAACATTGAATTTAGAAGTGACACTACAGGATATGATGTAGCTAGAAACATACTTGATAAAAATGGTTTAAACAACATACTAGTGGTTGAAACAAATGGAACACTAACTGATCATTATGACCCAACTAGAAAAGTAATAAAGTTATCTAAAGATATATATCATGGTAACTCAGTTGCAAGCGCATCAGTTGCAGCACATGAAGTAGGACACGCTATACAAGATAAAGAAGGATACACATTCTTAAAAATAAGGCACGCAATATTCCCAGTAGTAAGCTTTTTAGATAGAATATCATACATAGTAATATTTTTAGGTTTTCTACTTGAATACATGAACTTAGTATACTTTGGAATATTCGCAGTAGGTGCTGGCGTATTATTTCAAATAATAACTTTACCAGTAGAAATAAACGCATCAAAAAGAGCAATAAAAGAACTAAAAAGTCTTAACTTAACAACAGATAGAACAGAAAACTTATCAAAAAATATGCTAACAGCTGCAGCTTTAACATACGTTGCAAGCACACTTGCCGAAATATTACAACTTATAAGACTAATCGGTATTATAAAAGACAACGATTAGTCTTTTTTTATACAAAAAAAATAACACATTAGTGTTACTTTACAAATGGAATTAATCCCATAAATCTAGCTCTTTTAACTTCTCTAGCTATATGTCTTTGATGTAATGCACAAGCACCAGTCATTCTTCTAGGTAAAATCTTACCTTTATCATTAATGTACTTAGTTATAATAGGTACATCTTTATAATCAACGCTTTTTCCAGCACACATTTGACATATCTTCTTTTTTCTAGGATAAAATTCTTTCATTATTTATTCCTCCTTTACTAAAATGGTAAATCATCATCACTAAGTGATACTTCACTACCAAAATCTTTAAAAGGGTCGTCATTACTAACATCTACTCCTGTTTCAGGACTTGGTTGATCCATATAAACAGAACTTGTTGTATCAACATAAGCATTAACTGGACTACTCTCGTTATTATCTCTTCTAGAACCCATTAACTCAATTCTATCAGCTATAACTTCAGTAATATATCTCTTACTTCCATCTTGAGCATCATAACTTCTAATTTGAATTCTTCCATCAATACCTATTTGACTACCTTTAGTTACATACTTTTGAACAACATTAACCTGAGGTCCGGTAACTTGTACAGGTATAAAGTCAGCTTCAACAACACCTTCTCTATTCTTAAATGTTCTATTAACAGCAACAGTGAAATTAGCAACAGAATTACCATTAGTAAATGCTCTAATTTCAGGGTCTTTTGTTAATCTTCCTACAAGTACTACTTTATTCATAATACTACTCTTCCTCCTTAATGATTAAATGTCTTAAAATTCTTTCGTCTATTAAAGCTTTTCTATCAAACTCTTTAACAGCCTTACTTTCACATTCAACATTAAGTAAATGATAATAACCTCTTACTTGTTTTTCAATTTCATAAGCTAACTTCTTTTGACCTAAATCTTTACTATTTAAGATTTTACCACCCATATCAGTAATAATACTTTCAAAAGACTTAACTACGTTAGCTACTTCTTCTTCAGCGATATCAGCTTTTACAATGAACATGATTTCATATTTATTCATTTCATTTCACCTCCTTATGGTCTATTGGCTTCACATGAAGCAAGGAAGATTTCTCTTCTCACAAGTATTCTACCACAACTTCCCTAATTTGTCCACAAAAACTTTCAAAAGAAAAGAACACCAAAGTGTTACTTTCTAATATACCAATAATTTTCACTCTTACCATTCTCAGGATATGTTCCATAATCAGCTACTATAGTACCGCTTAAAGTTCCAGGTTCGTCTAATGTCTGTGATGTAGAACCAGCTGATACATACCAGTAACTTCCGCTTTTACCATTAGTTGGATAAGTTCCACTAGATGTACTTGTAACAGTACCATAGGATGTTGAACCTTTTGAATAACTAGACCCTGATGAAATAGTTGCCGTCTTACTGTAACTGAACTTTTTTTGAGCAGCAAGGCAACTTGTTATATAATATGCTACTGTATCTCCACCATACGTATACCATCCAGTACCAACATTTGAACAAGCCCATGCTGATGAACGATCAAAAGTACTTCCACTTACTGAGTTTTCTGGAGTTGTCCCTGATAAACTCCAAACTGTATTTGTAACAAAAGTGCCGCTTGTTGTTGAATAAGAAATAGATGGGCTGGTCACAACATTGTATTTATTCCATATGTATATTAATTTAGTTTTTAAATTATATTTATTCCATTCGCTCTTAGTAATATTTACACTACAAGTTTGATTACTATCAATACTTGTAAAAGTCAAAACATTATTTGATATATTTCCAGACGCACTTCCATCACAAGTTATAGTTGCTTCTTTAGTAGTATACCCTGTAGATGGCGTCAAATTAAATATTGCTTCTTCTCCATTTCTAACTTTTACACTTGTACTATCACTAGTTCCATTAGTGACATTTAAAGCAAGTGTGTACTCTTCAGATGTAAGTGTTAAATTACAAGTTTTACTTGAAGTTATATCTTCAATTATGTACTTATTATCACTAAATGTTCCATTACAACTATCAGTTAATATTTTATTAACGTATCCTTCATAAGGTGTAATAGTAAACTCGGCTTTACCTTCTCTACCAACAATTTTACTTACAGGTGCTGTAACTGTTCCATTTGCTACATTTAATGTAACTGTATAACCTTCAGTGAAATCAACTACACAACTTGTTGGTAGGTTTACTGTTGTTAGTTCTATTTTCTGTTTTTCTGTATTCCACTGTCCTACACTTCCATTTGTACATGTAACTGTTTTTGGTATGTATGGATCACTTTCTTTTGGAAATGTTTCTAATGCTGTTCCATTTAATGTTGCACTTGCAAATATTACGTCTCCCTTATCTGATAATCTGTATGGGTCACTTCCTGTTCCACTTCCTGTTACTTTAACATCATTTTGTAAGTATATTACTGGTCTTAAACCACTTGTTGTAGATGTTGTTGTATCTGTTATTCCACTTGATGTGATATTCTTTATTGTAGAATTGTCTAAAGCAAAATAACTTTCATTACTTGCTAAGTATGAATTTACTCCACCTAACATATTATATTCACTTGTTGATAGTATTCCTATGTTTGAATAGTTACTTGTTGTACATGTAGTATTTGTACAATTAAACTTATTTGTTTCAAGTATAAAGTCTTCTTGTTTTTCTAATGTGTTATAAAAACTTGTTAAACTACTTGTTATATTACTCTGTACTGTTGTGCTAGCTTGATTAGATACTACCTTTATTCCATCAACTGAGTTA
>DOEC01000019.1 GCA_003524085.1 Bacillota bacterium
CTGGGTAAAGTTTGGAAAGAATGAAAGTAATCAAGACTTATATTGGAGAATAATAAGAACAAACTCAGATGGTGGAGTAAGACTACTATATCATGGAACAAGTACAACTGCAACTGACGCATTCATAAACCCAAATACAGCATTTAATAAAACATCTTATGACCCAATGTATGTAGGATATATGTATGGAACAAGCGGATCACTAGTAAATAACAGAAAAAACACTAATAGCAGTACAATAAAAACAACAATAGATACATGGTATGCAAGCAACTTAGAAGCAAAAGGTTATACAAAATACTTAAGTACAACAGCAGTATACTGTAATGATAGAAGTAATCCAGCAGGTGGATATAATACAGGGAATTCAAGATTTTATTATGGAGCATACACAAGACTAGATACAAATAAAACACCAAGTTATGACTGTACAACAACAGAAGACAAATTTACAGCAGACAAAAGTACTGGAAACGGAAAACTTGACCATCCAATAGCACTAATGACACCAGATGAAATATCATTTGCAGGAGGACTAATATGGACAAACGCACCAACATGGTATTATAAAAATAGTGCAAACGGAAGTTCTACAGGCTCAACCTGGTGGTGGTTGTTGTCTCCTGTCGATTGGCGTGACAGCTACCCTTACGTGTTCTTCGTGGGTGGTTCGTCCAATCCTGGCTTCTTGGGCAGCAACGGTGTGGACTACACTGGCGCCGTGCGTCCAGTCCTATCACTAAAATCATGTGTGAAATACTCTAGTGGAGATGGCTCAGCAAGCACACCATACACAATACAAGAAACTTCAACTGGGTGTTAACCAAAAAAGGTTGACATCCTTTTTATTTAGTGGTATTATATTAACAGAAAGAGGAGGAAAATATTATGGTAAAATTAAGATTAAAAAGAATGGGTTCTAAAAAGAAACCTTTTTACAGAATAGTAGCTGCTGATAGTCATGATAGAAGAGATGGTTCTTTTATAGAATTAGTTGGTACTTATAGTCCACTAGAAGACTCTAAAATCAATATCAATGAAGAAGTAGCATTAAAATGGTTAAATAATGGTGCTATGCCTACTGATACTGTTAAAAATCTATTAAGTAAGGCTGGAATTATGAAGAAATTTCATGATTCAAAGATGAGTAAGTAATGAGTATTGAACAATTTGCTGAATACCTAGTATCTAATATTGCTAAGGAATCTGATTTAGTTAAAGTAAAGAAGTTTGAAACTGAAGAAGGTAATATTCTTGAAATACTTGTTAGTGAAAGCGATATGCCACGTGTAATAGGTAGGCAAGGAGTAGTGGCTAATAGTATTAAGACTCTTATTCAAGCAAAAGCTTACAATGATGGAGTTAAAAATTTAAAAATTAATATTGACTCATTTTAAGATTAGATAATGTCTAATCTTTTTTGTAACAACATAATATAAAAAGTTTTCTAAATGAACAAAATACTAGACAAAACTTATATATTATGTTATATTATATATGCAGTTTAAAACTGCATTAGCAAAAAGTAGGTGAAGCCAGCCTTGCCTAAGTGGTGGCTAAAATGTGCAGCTAATAAAGTAGGTGAAGCCAGCCTTGTCTAAGTGGTGACTAAAATGTGCAGCTAATAAAGTAGGTGAAGCCAGCCTTGCCTAAGTGGTGGCTAAAATGTGCAGCTAAAAAAGCAGTGGTTAGAGAGCTTACTCTAACCTTTAATTTTATAAGAAAGGAGTGTTGAACAGTGAATAGTAGTTTTAAAATAGTAAAAATTGATAGCGACTACTGTGATTATTTAAGATAGTTTGATAAAAGAGTGTTTTAATGCTGGAGTAAAAGATTTAAGGCCTTTTATAGGAGTACTATTTGCAGTTGAAGGACATGAGTATTACGCACCTTTATCTAGTCCAAAACCAAAACATAAGCATCCTAAAAATACTTTGGACTTAGCTAAAATTGATAATGGCAGATTAGGTGTAGTTAATTTACATAAAAATTTAATTATAAGTAAGTCAAAAAGGTTATATAAACTAAGAGTAAAAAATATTTTGCCTACAAATGTAAGTGACAGATGTTGCGACTATAAATTACTTGAAGAAAAGTGTAAAGAATATTCTAAGGTTACAAATTAAGTAATCTTTTTCTTTTTGTCTCTTTTATTTTTTAATTAAATGTGTTATAGTATTTTTATGAAAGAAAATTATATAAAAGGAAATATTGTTAGAATGCTTTTTGAAAGTTCAACTGGCTACAAGGTTGGACTTTTTAGAGTTAAAGAAATTGGACTAGAGGAATATAAACCATACTTAAATAAAACTATAACTTTTACTGGAAACTTTATGCCACTTAATAATGAGTTAACTTATATGTTTATTGGTTCTTTTGTAAATCATCCAAGGTTTGGTATACAGTTTAATGTAACTAGCTATGAAAGTGTAACTCCATCAACCTTAGACGGAATAGTATCGTATTTAAGTAGTGATTTATTTAAAGGAATAGGTATTAAAACTGCTAAAAATATTGTTGATACATTTAAGGATGACACAATTAACATAATTAAAAGTGGTAATCCACTTCTATCTAAAGTAAAAGGAATGAATGAAAAAAAAGCTCGTGAATTAACTAGAAAAATGCTAGAATATGATAAAGACCAAACTTTAATAGTTGCTTTTAATAAGCTGGGGTTTACCACAGAAGAATGTCTTAAAATAATCAACAAATATAAAGATAGAAGTTTTGAAATAATTGAAAACAATATCTATTTACTAAATGAAGACATAAATTTCTTAAAACTAGATAAAGTATTTTTATCTTTACACGAAGAAACTGACAAATTAAGATTAAACGCTTTAACTAAATATTGTATTAAGAATCTCTGCTATAGTACTGGTAATACTTTAATTGATAAAGAAAGCTTATATTTAGAAATGTCTAAATTTTTTGATAGTACTATTACAACTAGTTTGTTTCTTAATACTTTAGATGAACTAATAGACATGGGAGAAATTGTAGAAGTAGACACACTTATTACATTAAATAATTTCTATGAAACTGAAGAAAATATTGCAGACTTTATAATGTCTATAGATAAAACAAGTGATTTACTTGATAAAGAACAGATACTAAAGTATATAGAAAAATACGAAAAAGAAAATAGCATAATTTTTAATGAAGAACAAAAAAATGCAATAAGCGGGGCTTCAATAAATAATTTCTTTATTATATCAGGTGGTCCAGGAACAGGTAAAACCACAATTATAAAGGCTATTGTTGATATCTATGAAAAAATGAATCCACGTGTTACAGTTAACGACATAACCTTACTTGCGCCTACTGGAAGGGCAGCTAAAAGAATAACTGAAAGTGTTGGTAGAAAATCTAGTACAATACATAAATTTTTAAAATGGAACAAAGAAACTAAAGAATTTAATGTTAATAGATTTAATCCTAGTGATACAAAACTTATAATTGTAGATGAATCAAGCATGGTAGATATATTCTTATTTAATAGTTTAATAGAAGCATTAATGCCTAATGTGAAAATTATTTTAGTTGGAGATGCTAACCAATTACCAAGTATCGCACCAGGTAACTTACTAAAAGACTTGCTTTCTGTTAAAAGCACAGCTAAAATATATCTTAAAGAAATATATAGAACTAAAAGTGACTCATACATAATTCCTCTTGCAAATTTAATAAAAGATCAAGTTGAATTTACAGAAGTTCCAGAAAGTCACGAGGATTTTAGATTTATTAATACAAATGATATGCAAATTAAAAGTTACTTGACAAGTATATGTGAAAAAGCAAAAGAAAAAGATATTGATATTGATAACTTTCAAGTTTTAATTCCAATGTATAAAGGAGAAAACGGAATAGATAATATTAATAAAATTATGCAAGATATCTTTAATCCTGAAACACTTGGAAAAACTGAAATAATTTTAAATAATACTTTATATAGGGAAGGAGATAAAGTACTTCAACTAGTAAACGATGTAGATAGTAATATCTATAATGGAGATGTCGGATATATTAAAAGAATAGTAAACGGTAAAACCCCACTTGTGCAAATAACATACAACACAAATACTGTCACATATACAAAGGGAAAGTTTGACGAGTTTACTTTATCTTATGCAGTAAGTGTACATAAAAGTCAAGGTAGCGAATACGATAATGTTATACTTGTCATTCCAAGCAATATGAAAAGAATGCTATATAATAAGCTTGTTTATACAGCTGTCACAAGGGCAAAAAAAAGTTTAATTATAATTGGTAGTATTGATAGTTTAAACTATAGTATAAAAGAAATTCAAGGAAGTAATAGATTAACTTCTTTAAAAACATTTTTTAGTATAAAATAAAATACTTTGGTTAACATATAACTAGAGGTGTGAAAATGAAAAATATGATGTATATGCTAGGTGGAGTAGGAGTTGGAATTGTAGCTAGTAAATATGGAAAAGATATAATGAAGGCTATGAAAAAAGAAAAGAAAACTCTTACTAAAACAGCTAATCAATTTCTAAAAAGCAACTAAACATTAAAGTTGCTTTAAATAATGTGTAAACTTTGTTTACATTTTTCTTTATTTTAGGCATATAATTTGGTAAAATTTACTTAAGAGAGGTGAAAAAATGAAAAAAGAAAAAATTAACGTTGATGAATTAAACGAAGTAATTGATACAGGCAATAAAATATTAAAATTGAGCTATTTTGTAATGGTAATAGCATTAATTGGAGGAATAATATTTCTACTAAGAACACTTAATATATTTCCAATAATTGGTACAATTTTAAGTGTAATAAGTCCTTTCTTTATTGGTTTTATTATTGCATGGCTTCTAAATCCACTAGTTAACAAATTAACAAGTCATGGAATGAAAAGAAGTTTATCAACTGTCTTAGTATTCTTATTATTCTTTGTAGCAATTTATTTATTTTGTTTAGCAATTATACCAAGTTTAATAACTCAACTTAATGATATTGCTAAAATGATACCTGACTTACTTAAAAATGGTGAAGAAATAGTAGATAAAGTATTCTTAAGAATTACTGATAGTACTAATATAGATATGTCTAGTGTTAAAGTTGATTTTATAAATTATGTTAATGATTTTTCAAAGAGTATAAGTACAGATATGCCTACTAAGGTTATAACTATAGTACAAGATTTAGCAAGTGGAATAGGTAAATTTGCAATAGGTGTAGTAATAGGTTTCTATCTATTATTTAACTTTAATAACTTTAGTAAACATATTTTAAATATTGTACCTAAGAAGTTTAAGGCTGATACTGAAAGAATATTTAGTGAACTAGGTGGAATTGTATATAGTTTCATTAATGGAACATTTATAGATACTTTAATATTATTCGTTGTTTCTATTATAGGATTCAGCTTAATTGGACTTAATGCACCTGTGTTTTTTGCATTCTTCTGTGCATTTACTAACATTATTCCGTATATTGGTCCTTACATTGGTGGAATACCTGCAATACTTGTAGGGTTTAGTCAAAGTCCAGTAACTGGTTTATTGGTTTTAATATTTATCATAGTTGCACAAGCACTTGAAAGTAACTTCTTACATCCGATAGTAATCGGAAAAAAACTAGACTTACACCCAGTTACAATAGTTATATCATTATTGATTTTTGGACATTTCTTTGGTATAATGGGAATGATTATTGCAACACCTGTTGTTGCAATGTTAAAGAGTTTATATATATTCTTTGATGAAAAATATGAATTCTTTGGATATGCAAAAGAAGAAAATGTTAAAAAAGAAATAAGTAAGATTAGATATTCTAAATAGAGAACTCTTGGTTGGTGGAAAAGAGTAAGAAGTTTATTCTGAAGCTATTCTTTAAGTGCCATTAATCTTGGCCGGATAACACCGTTATATGTAATTAAGTAAATAATAGGATGGTACCGTGCATTTGTTGCACTCCTTATGTGCCATCTTTTTTATTTGAAGGGAGGTTTTATGGAGTTAGAAAAAAGTTTTAACAATGGTTACGGATATATTACTATTTTAAATGATAAGAAAAAACTAACTATAGAGTATGCACCTAATTTAGACTTGTATTTTATAGTAGAAGATACAAGTGAGTTTGTCATAACAAAAGAAGACTATCAAATTTATGAGTTGTTTTCAAAATTATATGAAACTATTATTAGTGCTGACGTGTTTAACCAAAGCAGTTTTGATTATTACATGAGTGAGTTTTTAGGGCATTTTGATAATGAATTTATTAGTTATGAAGATTATTTAAAGAAAACTAAAAAAAGTCTTGAATTTAAAAGAAAGCAAAACTATTATACTAGCTTAGTTAATAATGGTAAGATAGTATGGAAGTGTGATGATTATCCGCATGATATAGGCCCTTCTTTTGAAATATCAAAGTGTACCGACATAATTAAAATTACTTTTGATAAGGGTGACACTGAAAAACAAGATTTATTTCATCCTAAAAATAGAACTACTGTTAGAATAAGAACAAGTGGTTCAGCATATAACTATTTTTATATTCCATTCATGATGCTTTTTAAAGAGTTAAAAGAGCTAGTTTTAATAGACCAAATACATATTGAAGAATATTTATATACAAAAAAATTAAAATAGGTATTTACAAAAGTATGTTTGTGTTATATAATGGTAACAGAGCTTATTTAAGGAGAGTGAATTTATGGAATTGAGAACAGAAGAAGCAAAGATAATAATACTATCAGGTAAAGCAAGAAGTGGTAAAGATACTTCTATGCAAATAATAAAAAAGAAGTATGAAAGTCTTGGTAAGAAAGTAATTTGTTTATTTTATGCAAGTTATATAAAAGAGTATGCTAAAAGAATAAGTGACTGGGACGGCAATGACGAGACAAAGCCTAGAACTTTATTACAAGTTTTAGGAACAGACATTATAAGAAATACAATAGATAATAAATTCTTTATTAATAGAACAATAGAGGACATAAAAGTTTATAGTAAATTCTTTGATGTCATAATAATAGGAGATGCAAGATTTCCTGAAGAGATAGAAGATATAAAGAAAGTGTTTAGTAATGTAGTAAGTGTACATATTACTAGAAAAGATATGAATATTTTGACTGAAACAGAAAAACAACATATTACTGAAACTGCACTTGATAATTATAAAGAATATGATTATGTAATAAATAATGATGGATCGATAGAAGAGTTAGAAAGTAAGTTAAATGAAATTTAAAACTAATATTAATTTACCATGTAGATACTTTTCTGTTGTTATAGAAAAACCACAAATTGCTTGTTCTCAAAGGAATAATAGCATAAATTCCTATTTTGGTGTAAACACCAAAATCGTAGTAGCAGGTAAAAGTTTAGAGGAAATAGAAAGAGAAAAAAATAAAGTTTGTGAAGAATTACAAGTAAGTACCTTATATGAAATAAGAATATAAAGATGATGAACTTATGCAGCAACTTGTTGCACAAGTTCATACAAAGTTATATTTAAGAAAAATGAAGTATGTGAAGAAGTACAAGTGAGTATCTTATATGAAATAAAATGGCAATTAAATTATAAAAGAAGGAGTGAAGAAAAATGAATTTAAAAGATTTATATATTAATTATTTTGTAAGCAAAGGACATAAGCAAATACCAAGTGCACCAGTAGTGCCTGAAAATGACCCAAGTGTACTATTTAACACTGCTGGAATGCAACCATTAATACCTTATTTAATGGGACAACCACATCCATATGGAACAAGACTAGTTGACTATCAAAAATGCGTTAGAACTAATGATTTAGACGCGATTGGAGATACAACACATCATACATTCTTTGAGATGTTAGGTAACTGGAGTTTAGGAGATTACTTTAAAAATGAAAGTATTAGTTATAGTTTTGAGTTTTTAACTAAAGTATTAAATATACCTATTGAAAGACTTGCTGTAACAGTTTATGCAGGGGACAAAAATATTCCATTTGATGAAGTAAGTCATAATAAATGGCTTAGTTTAGGAATTCCTGAAAAAAGAATTGCAAGAACTGTAGAAGACAATTTCTGGATAGCTGGTACTTCTGGTCCATGTGGTCCTGATACAGAAATATTCTATTTTAGAAGTAATGACGAAATACCTGAAGTGTTTGACCCAGAAGATGATAGATGGGTTGAAATTTGGAACAATGTCTTTATGGAATTTTATAAAGATGAAAATGGTAACGTTACTGAACTACCTAAAAAGAATGTTGATACTGGAATGGGTTATGAAAGAGCAACTGCTGTTTTAGAAGGAGTACTAGACAACTACACTTCAAGTGTATGGAAAGATGTAATAGATTTAATTAGTGATATAGCTAAAAAACCATACATAGGAAATGAAGAAAGTATGAGAATTATCGCTGACCACATTCGTACTGCTGTATTTATAAGTGCTGACCCTGCTAGTATTAAACCAAGTAATACTGACCAAGGTTACATTTTAAGAAGACTTATAAGACGTGCTATACGTCATGCTAAAAAACTAGAAATAGATATAAGTAGTGACTGGGAACAAAGAATAGCTAAACTTATAATTAACAAATATAAAAAATACTATAGTGAACTAACAGAAAACGAAAGTGTTGTATTAGAAGTACTAAAAAATGAAAAAGAAAAATTTAATAGAACTCTAGAAAAAGGTTTAAGAGAATTTAATAAAGTAAGTAATAAAGATATAGACGCTGAAACAGCATTCCATTTATATGATACATATGGTTTTCCAATTGAACTAACAGAAGAACTAGCACGTGACGCAAAGATAAAAGTTGATACTCTAGGCTTTAAAGAAAGATTTAAAAAACATCAAGAATTATCTAGAACTGCAAGTGCTGGTAAATTCAAAGGTGGACTTGCTGGAAACTCAGAAATAGAAACAAAATACCATACTGCAACCCACTTACTTAATGCTGCATTAAAAGTAGTAGTTGATAAAAATGTTCACCAAAAAGGTAGTAACATAACTGACGAAAGAATGCGTTTTGATTTCTCTTGTGATCACAAATTAACTGATGAAGAGAAACAAAAAACTGAAGACTTAGTAAATGAGTGGATTAAAGAAGGGTTAGATGTAACTGTAAAAGAAATGAGTAAGTCTGAAGCGATTAATTCAGGTGCTGAATGCATGTTTATAGAAAAATACCCAGATATTGTTACAGTTTATAGTATAGGAAATGTATCTAAAGAATTATGTGGTGGACCACATGTTAAAAACACAAGCGAATTAGGACACTTCAAAATAACTAAAGAAGAAGCATCAAGTGCTGGTGTAAGAAGAATAAAGGCTGTGCTTACAAATGAATAGTATATTTGATTTAACACTTGAAGAACTTGAAAGTATTTTAGTAGATAATGGCTTCAAAAAATTTAATGCTACTCAAGTTTTTGAAGGAATATATAAAAAAAGAGTTACTTCTTTTGACGAAATAACTAATATCAGTAAAGAACTAAAAGCATTTTTAAATAATAACTATGAACTAAAATACTTAAATGTTTTAGAAGAATTAAAAAGTATAGATACAAATAAGTACTTACTTGAAGTAAAAGACTCTAGTATTGAAGTGGTACTTATGAAACACAACTATGGAAATAGTATATGTATAAGTACACAAATTGGCTGCAACATGGCTTGCGCTTTTTGTGAAAGTGGTAAATTAAAAAAAGTAAGAAACCTATCCACTTCTGAAATTATATTAGAAGTTTTAACTATAGAAAAACTAGAAAACATTAAAGTAGATAACATAGTTGTAATGGGAATAGGCGAGCCATTCGATAACTTTGATAATTTAGTAAAATCTATTAAAATTTTAAACTGTCCTAAAGGAATTGATTTAGGTTCTAGAAGAATTACAGTAAGCACTTGTGGTATAGTACCAAAAATTAAAGAGTTTGCAGATTTAGATACTCAAGTCAATTTAGCAATAAGTTTGCATGCTCCAAACCAAACAATTAGAGAGAGTCTAATGCCTATTAGTAAAGCATATAAAATGGAAGAGTTAATGTCTTCAGTGGATTATTATATTTCTAAAACCAATAGAAAAGTAACAATGGAATATATATTACTAGAAGGAATAAATGATAGCATAGAAAATGCTAAAGAATTATCAAACCTTTTAAAAGGGAAACTGGTTTATGTAAACCTAATACCTTATAATAGTACAAGTAGTAATTTTAAAAGAAGTTCTAAAGAAAAGATAAATGCTTTTTATGATGAACTAGTCAAAAATAAAATCAATGTACAAATGAGAAGAGAAATGGGTAAAGGTATAAAAGGTGCCTGTGGACAATTAAAGGCAAGTCATGAATCTAATCTCTAACTTTAAGAAGTATGTAATTTTTAAAGGAAGAAAACGCATTAATAATTGTTTAAATAAAAAGAACAATAAGAATCAATAAGAATCAAAAATTGTTCTTTTTTTCATACATCTAAAATATAATGTTTTAGGGTGATAAAGTATGTTAAGTAAAATAGGCATTAGAAAAATCACAGTAACAAGTGCGGCTTTATTTGTTATTGGTTTAATCTATTTATTTCCTACTAAAGATTTAAAAATTGAAAAGAATATAAATTACATAGATGAGGAAAAACTTTCACAAATATATATGTTAGATAACAACAACTACGTCAGTGAAGTATTACATGAAATAAATGCAGACACATTAATAGACAAATTAAGATGTAAATTAGAAAGTATAACTAATAGTGAAGAAAATAAAATTAAAAATTTTAAAGGACTAATACCAGCAAACACAAAAGTTTTATCTATTGATGTTAAAGATAAAGTGTGTACTGTAGACTTTTCTAAAGAACTATTAGGAGTAAGTGCATTGGTTGAAGAAAAAATGATAGAAGCAATAGTGTTTACCCTTACTAGTGAAAGTGAAGTAACAAGTGTAATTATTAAGGTAGATGGCAAAGTGTTAGAAAGACTTCCAAATTCAAATAAACTTCTACCAAACATTTTAGATAGAAGTTATGGAATTAATAAAGATTATGATATTAATAGTTTATACAACTTAACAAAGACAACAATTTATTATGTTGGAGATAACTTTGGAGAAACGTATTATGTTCCAGTAACTAAAATAACCAATAATAATGACGAAAAGATAAGCGTAATAGTAAATGAATTAAAATCTAGCGTAATGTACCAAAGCAATTTAAATAGTTATCTAAACAATAAAACTGAATTAAAAAATTATAAAGTTGAAGAAGAAGTAATGAAATTAACTTTTAACGATAAGATATTTGACTCCATATATGACAAAAACATACTAGAAGAAGTTGTGTATACAATTGGCAAAAGTGTTATGGAAAACTATGATGTTAAAAAAGTAATATTTTATGTAGATGATAAAGAAATTGTAGAATATTAGACATAAAAAAACTCTAGTAACTAGAGTTATATTCTTAGTGGCGACTCCGAGACGATTCGAACGTCCGACCGACGGCTTAGAAGGCCGTTGCTCTATCCTGCTGAGCTACGGAGTCAACTGATAAATAAAGTATACAACACATTTTATTAAAATGCAAGTACTTTTTTGAAAAAATTGCAAAAATGGAGGAATTATGAGTATAAAGTTTGTTATTTTAGGAAGTGACGAAAACGCTTATGGCATGAGTAGAGTAATTTATAAAACATATAAAGAAAAACCATTAGTACTTTGTAGTCGTATTTTATATCCAACGATGTTTTCAAAAATCGTAGATATTAAAGTAATTGAAAACTTTGACACCGAAAGTGTATGCATTAAATCGCTAATAAATGTAGGAGAAACTTTAAAAAAGACTACTAAAAACATTATACTTATCCCGTGTAGTGACTCATATATGGAGTACGTAGTTAAAAATCAAGATTTATTAAGTGGATTGTTTTTAAATAAATTTATAAGTTATAACTTACTAAAAAGTTTTATAACTAAAGATAAGTTCTATAATTTATGTGATAAATACAAATTAAGATATCCTAAGTCTGTAATTATAAAAGAAAGTGATAGATTAGATATTTTAAAAAAGATACGCTTTAAATATCCACTAATATTAAAACCAAACAATTCTAATTCAAGTGAATATTTACATGCAGAATTTCCTAATAAAAAGAAAGTCTTTCTAATTAAGAGTGAAACTGAACTTATACAAACAGTAAACAACATTAATAAATCTAACTATAAAGATAATCTAATCGTGCAAGAATTTATTAAAGGAGACGATACTAATAACCTTGTGATAAACGCTTACAGTAGTACTGATGGAAAAGTAAGAATGATGGGTATCGGTAGACCTGTTTTAGAAGAATATCATCCTAAAGTTTTAGGAAACTATGCAGCAATAATAAGTGAAGTAGGGTATAAAGAAGTAATGAATGATGTTAAAAATTTTTTAGAAAACATAAAATATGTAGGGTTTTCTAACTTTGATTTTAAGTATAATGAAATTGATAAAAAGTACTATTGCTTTGAAATAAATTATAGACAAGGAAGAAGCTCATACTTTTTAAACGAGTGCGGAGTAAACTTAATTGAATTATTAACTGATGACTTAGTATACCAAAAAAGAAAAGATATTATTTATCCTACTAAAAAAATACTATGGTTAAATGTACCATATATAGTTACAAAAAAGTATATAAATAACACCAAAGTCTTAGAAGAAATTAGTGAGTTAAAAAATAAAAAAGAAGTTTATCATACACTATTTGATAAAGATGATTTGTCCCTTATAAGGTACATTAATTTAAAGAAAGTATATTTTTCAAAAACTCGTCAATATAAAAAATATTTTATAAAAAAAGGCTAACTAGACACTTTTTGTGTAAATTTTAACGTAAAATTTCGCGTAAAGTCAAAATAAAAAAAGACTTTTCGCTTTTTTTGTCGAATAAATATATTAGGAGGGAAAAATATGAACAAAAAAATTGTTGTCTTACAATGTGATATGAAAGACTGTGCTCCAGCGTGTGTTTCTTCAATCATAAAATACTATAATGGAAATTTAGATTTGGAAACTATTAGAGAACTTATCCACACATCAAATATGGGAACAAATGCATATGATATTGTTACTGGTGTAAAAGAGCTTGGCTTTGATGCTTATGCAGGAAAAGCCAGATTAGACATTTTACTCAAGTGCTTTGATAGTCCATTAATACTTCATGTTAAGAAAAAGAACTTTTACCACTTTGTTGTAGTTTATAAAGTTACTAACAAAAGAGTAACTATTATGGACCCAGCAGTAGGACTTATAAAAGTAAGCTATGACGAGTTAGAAAAAATGTATCTTGGTGTTTATATTAAACTCACAAAAATAAAAGAATTACCAGTAGTCAAAAACGATAATCATTTACTCAAAATATTAATAGGTGCAGTTTTCAAAAATAAAAAATGTCTAGCTTTAATATTAGCCTTATCATTATTTGTTTTCTTAACAAGTTTGGCAACTTCAATATTTTACAAAGTCTTTCTAGATAATACAACCTTAATAAAAAAATATACTTTGGTGTTCATACTAGTAATAACATTAAAGTATATAATAGACTACATAAGAAAAATAATATCTATTAAGCTACATAAAAATGTTGACGAGGCTGTAAACGACGAAATTATTTGTAGATTATTTTTCCTTCCATATAGCTACTACAAAAATAGAACCACGGGAGAAATGATATCAAGATTTAATGACTTAGATTCATTAAAAGAACTGATTTTAGACTTAGCTTTAAATTCACTTGTGAATGTTTTGATGTTTTTAGGTAGTACACTTTTAATGTTATTTATTAGTAAAAAGGTATTCTTTTTTACACTTTCACTTCTAATGATTTACTTAATAATAACTATAATTGTATATAAGTTTTACGATAAAAATGTAAGACTTACGCAAGAAGAAAAAGGTGCATATAATTCTTTACTTATTGAAAGTATAGAAGCACTAGAAACAATATACAACTTAAATTTAAAAGACAGATTTCAAAATAAAATTCATACTTATTATACAAACTTGCTTACATTAGTAAACAAATTAAATATATACAATACAACAACAAGTATGATTTTGATGTTTCTATTAGAAATAGGTAATATATTGATACTTTATATAGGTATTTCACTTTCAAACAACAATATTATTACCATAGGAGAAGTAATGCTTTTATATGTACTTTATAGCTATTTAGTTACAACTGTCAAAGAATACTTAAGTAAGTTACCAGTAGTTAAATATGGACTTAAAAATATTGAAAAAGTTAATAGTTTTTTGAAATATAAAGAAGATAACTGTAACTACTATTCTATTAACGGAGATATTAAAGTGAATAATTTAACCTATGGAACTTACCATAAAATAATTAATTCTTTATCATTTGACATAAAGAAAGGAGAAAAAGTAATTTTAAGTGGACCTACTGCAAGTGGAAAAAGTACTCTTTTAAAAATATTGCTAAAGTATTTCACTAGTTATGAAGGAGCTATTTATATAGACAACATAGACTTAAAGAATATGAATTCACAAGTAGTTAGGAACAACTTTAATTACATAGGTCAAAATGAGAGGTTGTTTACAGATACTATAATAAATAACATAACTCTAGGTAGAGAAGTAGACAAAAGCGTACTTTCTAAGATATTAGAGCTTACTCATGTAAAAGAAATAATAGAAAGTAAAGGACTAAAAGAAAATACTTTTATAGAAGAGAATGGTTTTAATTTAAGTGGTGGCGAAAGACAAAGAATAATTCTTGCAAGAGGTTTATTAAAAGCTAAAAATTACATTTTTATTGATGAAGCGTTAAGTGAAGTGGATTTTGAACTAGAAAAAACTATAGTAAAAAATATACTAGATTATTTTAAAGATAAAACTATCATTTATGTAAGTCATAAAAATGGTATAGAAGAATTATTTGATAAAAATATAATTTTAAGGAGTGTGAAAATTAATGGTTAATCAAAAGTTGAGTAAAGAAGAAATGTTAAATGTTACTGGTGGAATTTCTTGGGGTCTCTGGGGAATTGGAGGCGTAATATTTACGTTTATCTTAGGATTTTTTGAAGGGGTTATGAACCCAATTAAATGTGGAAAGTAGGTGTTTAAAGTGAGTAACGAAGAATTATTAAGTGTTTACGGTGGAATTAGTTTTTCTGGAACTTTAATAAATGCTATTACAAAGATGTTAACTCAAATTTATGACATAGGTAGAAGATTTGGAACTGGTTTATTAAGAGGAAAAACTAAAAACTTCTGTTCATTTTAAGAAATCGGGTGTATACCCTTTTTCTAATGCACATTATTTACTTGTAAAAATAGGCACTTTAGGTTATAATATGTAATAGAAAGAGGGTATATGAATGTACACATTTACAAGTGATTTAAACAAAACTGAATATGATAACTTTGTAAGTAATTATAGTATGTCTAGCCTTACACAAACATATAACTGGGCTAATATAAAAGATAACTGGGGACACTTTCACTGTGGACTTTATAAAGACAATACATTAGTGGGAGTATGTTTAATTCTTGTTAAAAAAATGATAAAAGGAATTAATATGTTTTATATTCCACGTGGGTACTTGCTAGATTTTACTAATTATTTAGACTTAGAAGCTATGACTAAGTTTGTTAAAAAATTAGCTAAAAAGAATAAAGCATACGTTGTTAAAATTGACCCGAATTTTGCAAGAAGACAGTATAGTTTTAAAGGGGAAGAAGTATGCCCTGACTATAGTAAAGACTTTGAAATAAAGAATACTAACTTAGAAAAATTAGGATATAAGTGTACAGGTATTCATAAAGAAATGGGTAAAAATATGTCTCCGCAATATAACATGCTAGCCCCCATTTGTGATAAAACCGGGAAAGTCTTAAATTTAGAAGAACTACTAAATACCTATAAAAGTAAATTCAAGTATTACATCGGGTCATTTCATGAAAAACGCGGTATTACATTTGAAATAACAGACGACATAAAAAAAGTACCACTTCTTGTTAAAATGCTTAAAGAAACAGAAGAAAAACAAGGTATCAGTTTAAGAAATGAAGAATACTTTACAAAGATGATGGAAAACTATAAAGGAAAAGCTCATTTAGTATTTGGTTATATTAACTTAAATAAGTACTTAGAATTTCTAAAAAATAATAATGGTAAAATAGAAGAGATAAATGAAGTAAACTCTTTAATAAAAGAAAATGGAGAAACTATGTTATTAAGTGCTTCTATAATGTTTTTACCAAACAACGATGTAGGAGTAAGAACAAGTGAATACTTATATGCAGGAAACTCAAACACATTAAACAAACTTCGTGTATCAACTGGTGTAGTATTTGAAATAATAAAGTATTCATTAGAAAATAATTGTAACTATTGTAACTTAGGTGGAATAGATGGAAACTTGAACGACCATTTAACAAACTTCAAAGAAAAGTTTAACGGAATAGTACTAGAGTTTGCAGGAGAATATGATTTACCAACAAGCATAATATACTATCCGATAAAAGTAATGTTCCCACTTCTATTAAAAATATATAAAATAATAAGGTAGTTGTATGAAAAAAGTGGTAAGTGTGATTGGTTTAGTGTTTAGTTTTCTAATCATTGGATATGCTGTTTACTTACTTATTGCTAACTATGGCAAGATAACCGTAGATAAAATAAGAATAAACTATGAAAATGTGATTAATGAAAACGAAGAATATTTAGTAAATGTTACATATGATGGAAAAGATAATATAAAGTGTAGCCTAGATAATATAGACTATACAAGCAAGTGTAGTTTCTTGTTAAAAGAAGGAAACTATAAAGCATATGTTACAAATGAAAAAGATACTTCTTATAAAGATTTTACAGTTAAAAAGGACTACTTAGGAATTTTTAGTAGCACTATAGATGTAATAGACACGTATTACCTAGCAGTTGGCGGAAAGAAAAGTTTCAATTTTACTTTTGATTATCCTGAGTATTTTGATAAAACTGTAACATATAAGGTAGAAGACAAAAATATTTTAAAAGTAGAAAATGACATAATGTACGCAGTAAGTGCTGGTACTACAAAAGTAACGGCAACATTAAAAGATGGTAACTCTAAAACATATAATGTAGTTGTGACAGATTTAATTGTTCCCCCTGTAATTAATAATGAAAAACAAATCGTGCCATGTAATAGATATACATTAGAAGAAAACATTTTACTAGATAAAATACTAGAAAGTAGAGTGTTAGAAGCAGGCTTCGGCACACGTGCTGGTGTTGCGGCAGCTGCAAGATTTCTAAGTTTGGAGTTTCCATATAGTATTCCATACTTTAATGAAAATGGTAGACTAGACAGCCATGGTACAAGACCTAGAGTGGACGCTGAAGGAAGATATTACCATAAAGGTTTATACTTAAACTCTTATAAGTTTAAAGAGTTAGACCAAAGTGCAATAACAAGTGGTGGACCTAATATATGGGGTTGCTTAGTATACGACAGATTTATAAGTAGAATGAACAAGAATGGTTTTACCTGTAGTGGTTTTGTTACATGGGCAATGTTAAATGGTGGCTTCGACGTAGGAGACGTAGGCGCTGGAGACTCAAGTTATCTAACGGACGAACTATCAGACCTTGGAGTACACAATATTCTTACTTATGATTTTATGAAAACAACAGAGTATAAAGTAGGAGACTTCATTGGAACTGATGGACACGCGGGACTTATAATTGGAATAGATGAAAAAAATATATATACGGCAGAAACTTTACTTCCAAAGTTAGAAGTATATACATATGATAGATACAAAGGTATAGTGGACACTAAAGAACTTACCTATACAATAAATATGCATAATGTGTATCCAAATGGTGATGGGTACATAACTGATATGTGGGATTAATGAGGAATAGTTATGAATAAAATTAAAAGAATATTAATAGAAATGGGTATAATTATAATAGGTATTATAGTTATGTTGTTGGTTTTTGAAAACGTAAATAAACTATACAAAAACAAAATTGAAATAACTTATGAAAACGTGGTAAACGCCCAAAATGAGTACCCTGTTACAGTTAAGTATAATAGTGAAGATTTAACAGGAATTCTTTGTAGTGTAGACGGGTCTAACTACAAAAAAATAGAAGAATGTACTCTAAACTTAACAAGTGGAAAACACAAAATTTATATTAAAAAAGATGACAATATTTTAACTAAAGAATTTGAAATAAAAAGAGAGTACTTAGGAACTTTCTCTAGTACAATGGACGTTTTAGATACATATTATCTAGCTGTTGGTGGCAAAAAAAGCTTTAACTTTACGTTTGATTACCCAGAAGGGTTTGATAAAGAAGTATATTATAAAGTAGAAGATGCTGAAGTATTAAAAATAGAAGATAACAAAATGTATGGATTAAAAAAAGGAACAACAAAAGTAACTGCTTTTCTTAAAGATGGTAACTCTAAAACATATAATGTGATGGTAACAGACTTAATAGTAAGTCCTACAATGGCTAAGAAAACAAGACTTACTTGTAATAGGTATACTTTAGAAGAAAGTATTTTACTCGATAAAATATTAGCTTCACGTGTAGAAGAAGCAGGCGTTGGCACACGTGCAGGTGTTGCCTCTGCAGCAAGATTTCTAAGTTTGGAGTTTCCATATGCAATTAGATACTTTTATGAAAATGGTAGACTCGAAAACTGGGGAAAAAAAGACCATATTGATGCTGAAGGAAGATATTATCATGTAGGCTTATATTTACATGAAAGTAAATTTGAAGATATAACCTCAAGTACAAAAAGTGGACCAGCTATATGGGGTTGCCCATTAATGGAATACTCAGAGGACAGAATGGGAATAAATGGACTAGACTGTAGTGGTTTTGTTACATGGGCAATGTTAAATGGTGGATTTGACTCAAAAGACGTTGGAAGTGGTAACGAAGAATTAATTGATGGAGAATTATACGATTATGGAACACATAATGAGATAACAAAAGAATATATGAAAAAGAACACATACAAGCCAGGAGACTATATCGCAAGCGACGGGCACGCTGCTTTAATCGTCGGAGTGGATGAAAAATATGTATACGTTGCTGAAGCGTATTATGCCGATGTTAAAGTAAGTAAGTTTGAAAAATATAATGAACTACCAAACTTGTACTCGCTTACATTCATAACAGAAATGAACGAAATATATCCAAATGGAGACGGAAACATCACACTTATGTGGGAATAATGAATAGAAGCTAGTCTTTTATTCTTTTTTTAGTAAAAAAATATGTGAAAATTTAAAATAAAATAGACTTTTTATCTGAATTTATGGTACAATAATAAATGAATAAGAGGTGTGATTATGGATAATGTAGTTTTTTTATGTTTACTAGTGTTTTTCGCTAGAATAGTTGATACATCATTGTCAACCTTATCAACAGTTTTTATTATTAAAGACAAAACATTATATGCAGTGTTATTTGCATTCTTTCAAGTATTTGTATGGTTCTTAGTTGTAAGAGAAGCTTTGTCTTCAGTAGAAAATGCATTCTTAATCGCACTTTCCTATAGTGCAGGATACGCATGTGGCGTTATGGTAGGAATGTATATAAGTGAGAAATACGTGACAAGTAATATAAGCGTTAATATTGTAGTAAAACAAAAGAAAGAAGTAGTAGACGCATTAATAAATAATAACTTTGCAGTAAGCGTAAGCAGAGTTAAAGGAAAAGACTTAATAAGTAATAAATATATGATATTTGTAGCAACTACAAGTAAAAGACTGGCTTTACTTAAAAAGATAGTAACTGAAATAGATAGTCGCGCATTTATAGTTGTCAGTGAAAACAAATACGTAGTTGGAGGTTATAGATAGGAGGGTTAAAAATGAAAGTGGACGAATCACTAATTAAAAAAGTAAGAGAAGAAAATGACATAGTTGATGTAATATCTGAATATCTTTCCCTAGAACAAAAAGGAAAAAACTATTTTTGTGTATGTCCATTTCATGATGATCATACTCCATCTATGAGTATTAGTAGGGAAAAGCAAATATATAAATGCTTTGTGTGTGGTGAAACTGGTAATGTTATAACCTTTATAAAAGATTATCTTAGTGTTAGTTTTCTAGAGGCAGTAGAAATACTAGCAAAAAGAGTTAACTTAGACTTTAAATATGATAAACCTAAAGTTAATAATAAATATGAAACAGACTATGAAATATATAACACTGCCTTATTATACTACAAAAATAACCTTAATACTGCAAGTGGAACTAAAGCACGTGAATACTTAAGTAGCAGACACTTAGATAAAGAAACATTAGACTATTTTGATATAGGATTATCTTTAAAAGGTGGACTTACTGAAATACTTAGTAAAAAATACACTTCTGCTAAACTAGAAAGCCTAGGAATATCTAATAACAACAAAGACTTATTTATAAATAGAATAATGTTTACAATAAGAGATAACTTTGGTAATCCTGTAGGCTTTAGTGCTAGAAAATATGATGACTCTGATGCTCCTAAATACATAAATACAAAAGAAACAGAAATCTTTAAAAAAGGAAGTATCTTATTTAATTACTGTAATGCAAAAGACGAAATAAGAAAAAAGAAAGAAATCATAATTAGTGAAGGACAGATGGAAGTAATAAGATGTCACACTGTTGGAATAAATAACATAGTTAGTTTAATGGGAACAAGTTTTACTAAAGAACATTTAGAAATCATAAAAAAAGAGAAAGTAAGTGTTGTATTAAACTTAGACCAAGATGAAGCTGGAAAACTTGCTACTATAAGTATTGGTAAAACCTTAATGGAAAATGGGATAAATTCCACAGTAATAATATTTAGTAAATATAAAGATACTGATGAACTAATAGAAAGTGAAGGGCGTGATGCTTTTCTAAATGCTTACAACTCACGTGTAAACTTTATAGATTTTGAACTAAATTATTTAAAAAATAATAAAGACTTAACCAAAAGTGTAGACGCAAGTACCTATATTAACGAAAGCATAAAAGTAATAAACGGGATAGACGATGATATATTAAGAGAACTAAAAATAAAAGAGTTGAGTGACGAGTTTGGAGTAAGCACTGATATAATTAAAAGTAAGATAACTAATAAAAACGTAAAAGTAGTTAAAGAAATAAAAAAAGTACCTAAAAAAATAAGATACAATAAGTACGATACAAGTGAAATTAGAATACTTTATTTAATGCTTAACAATGAAGAAGTAATAAGCTATTATGAAAACCATCTAGGGTATTTAAATAACCCTGAAAGAAAAAAACTAGCAAATGCAATAATTAATTACAAAAATAACAACAAAACATTTGACTATTCGGACTTTATATGTTACACTAGTGTGCGTGAAGACCTTAGTAAAGTCATGAAAGAAATTATGAGTTATCCACAAAGGGATGAATATACGGTGGAAGAATTAGAGGACTATATAACTAGGGTTAAAGAATGTAGGGTAAACATGGAAATAAATAAGTTATCCGAAAACTTAAAAAACACCATTGATTTAGAAGAAAAAAAGAGACTTGCAACTAAAATTGAGAATATGAAAAAGGAAGTGCTAAAATGGTAAGTGAAAACAAAGAGTATAATAAAGCTCTTAAAGAACTAATTAAAATGGGTAAAAAAAGTGGCTCATTAACAGAAAAACAAGTAGTAGAAAAAACATTAACTTTAGAACTAACAGATGAAGAATTAGATAATTTATATAATTCTATCAAAGAAGAAGGTATCAAAATAACAGACGAAGATAGTAGTGATGCTACTGCTAAAGAAGTAGTAAAAGAAAGTACTTTAACTTTTACAGATGTACTAAAAGATTTAATTGAAACTGGTAAAAAAGATGGCTTTTTAACATACGAAACAATCGCAAAAAAAACAACTAACTTAGAAATGAATAGCAATAACTTAGATGAGTTATATAATGCACTTAATGAAAACAATATTGAAATTCGTAGTGAAGACGAAACAGACGTTGATGCGTCCCTTCTTACAGAAGACCCAGAATTAAATATTGAACACTTAGCTAACGAAAGCAAAGACATGAGTGTAAACGACAATGTTAGAATGTACTTAAAAGAAATTGGTAAGATTAGCTTACTTAGCTTAGATGAAGAACAAGAACTTAGTAAGAAAATAGCTTCAGGTGACGAAGAAAGTAAAAAAATACTTGCAGAAAGTAACCTAAGACTTGTTGTTAGTATTGCAAAACGTTATGTAGGACGTGGACTACTTTTTCTTGATTTAATTCAAGAAGGAAATATTGGCTTAATGAAAGCAGTAGACAAGTTTGATTATGACAAAGGTTATAAATTTAGTACATACGCAACTTGGTGGATAAGACAAGCCATAACAAGAGCACTTGCAGACCAAGCTAGAACTATAAGGGTTCCTGTTCATATGGTTGAAACTATTAATAAACTTGCCAGAGTAGAAAGACAAATGGCACTTGATTTAAATAGAGAACCTACTGATAAAGAACTAGCTAAGAAAATGGGATTATCTATTGATAAAATAGTTGAAATCAGAAGAATAAGTCAAGACCCAGTAAGCTTAGAAACTCCAATAGGTGAGGAAGACGACTCACACTTAGGCGATTTCCTAGCAGACGAAAGAACAATGGGACCTGAAGAATACACTGACTATACTATGCTTAAAGAAGAATTAAAAAGTGTGTTAGAAACTCTTACAAAAAGAGAAGAAGAAGTACTAGAACTTCGTTTTGGACTTTATGATGGAACTTGTCATACACTTGAAGAAGTTGGAAAAAAATTTGGTGTAACAAGAGAAAGAATAAGACAAATAGAAGCAAAAGCACTTAGAAAATTAAGGCATCCATCTCGTGCTAAGAAATTAAAGGATTTCTTAATTGACTAGGTTAGAAAAAATATCTTCTTATATTAGTGATAATGAAAAAGTGCTTGATGTTGGATGCGATCAAGCACTTTTATCAAAGATTTTAGCTAAAAGAAAAATATATAGTATAGCAAGTGATTTAAGACCTAATATTATAGAAAACGCTAAAAAGAACTTAACACCACTTGAAAAAGAATACATCACTTTTAGTGTAAGTAATGGAGTACCTACTATTTTAAATGAAGAATATACTTTAGTATTAAGTGGAATGGGTGCGCATACTATTTTAGATATACTAAAAAACAGTAATTATAGATTTAACAAAATAATTACAATATCCAATAATAATAATGATATACTAAGAACAGAAATGTCTAAATTAAATTATTATGTTTTAGAAGAAGAAATAATAAAAGAAAAGGGTAAATTTTATAACTTAATAGTATTTGATAATGTTAAAAGAGACTACTCTAAAGAACAAATACTAGTAGGAATAAACCATAAAAATAAAGAATTACTTAAAGAAAAAAATGAGTATTTAATAAAAAAATATACAAGTATTTTGAATATTGCAAATAATGAAAAACTAATAGATATAGTTAACACTTTAAAGGACTATAAATATTAGTTTTTTATAAAGTCCTTTGATTTTTTGTCACTTTAGACCAAAAAGTCCTTTGATTTTCCGTCAGTTTAGACTAAAAAGTCCTTTGATTTTTCGTCATACACCTTGATTTTTTCCTTAAAATATGGTATATTTAATAAGAAAGATGTGATATGATATGAAAAGAAAAATTTATAATGAGTTATTAGAATGGAAAAACAGAAAAAATAATAGAAAACCTCTGATGGTTTTAGGTGTTAGACAATGTGGAAAAACGTATGTAATAAAAGAATTTTGTAATAAAGAATTTGAACATTTTTGCTATATAAACTTGCTTGATGATACAAACATTGTTGAAATATTTAGTAGAACAATAAGCACTGATGAAAAATATAATTTACTAAAAACCATGCTAGAATATGATATAGAAGATAAAAATAATGTTTTATTTATTGACGAGATACAAGAAAGTGGAGAATTAATTTCTTCTTTAAAATATTTCTGTGAAGAACATAACAATGTCAATATTGTATGTGCTGGTTCCTTATTAGGCCTTAAAATTAAAAGGTCAAAAAACTCTTTTCCAGTAGGTAAAGTGTGGATGCTTGATATGTATCCAATGAGTTTTGAAGAATTTTTGATAGCTAACAATAAGGAAAAAT
The DNA here is from genome assembly GCA_003524085.1 of Bacillota bacterium. GTDB lineage: Bacteria > Bacillota_I > Bacilli_A > RF39 > UBA660 > CAG-628. Next base: position 24,122 of record DOEC01000019.1, read on the forward strand.
ATGTTGATTTACTAAAAACGTATTATGAAAAAAATAAAAGCCTAGGTTCTCCTATGCATGAAGAACTGTTAAAATACTACCGTGCTTACTTATTAACTGGTGGAATGCCTGAAGCAATTCAAAATCTTATAGATGTTAATTTTGATTATTTTAATTATGATACTAAAATTTTAAAAGATATAGTAAGTGCATATTATAAGGATATGAAAAAATATGTAACAAGTGAACAAGAAACATTAAAAATTGAAAGAGTATATAACTCTTTGCCTTCACAACTTTTAAATAATTCAAAAAAATTTCAATTTTCTAAAGTTGAAACTGATGGTAGAAAAGATAGATACGAAACAGCAACTGATTGGTTACTCGCCAGTAATTTAATAGTTAAATGTAATAATGTTACATTACCGGAAATACCTTTAAAAGCATTTACTGATGATGAAACATTTAAATATTATCTTAGTGATGTTGGAATACTATGTAGTCAAATAAACCTTAATACTAAAGATATAGTAAATGATAACATTTCACTTTTTAAAGGTGCAATTGCTGAAAATTATGTTGCTAATCAATTACTAATAAATGGTTTTGAACTATATTACTGGAAAAGTACTGCCACTGCAGAAGTAGATTTTCTCCTTTATACTAATGATGGAGTAATTCCTGTTGAAGTTAAAGCAAGTGATAATACTCAGTCAAAAAGTTTAAAATTATACATGGAAAAATATAAACCTAAATATGCTATTAGGATAAGTACTAAAGATTTTGGATACAACCCTGAAACTAAGATTAAATCAATACCATTATATGCAGTATTCTTAATTAATGATGGATTTAAACAGACAGAATAAAAGTCTGTTTTTAATTTACTGAAAAAATGTCAAAGTATCTAAACTATCTTTTCTATTATCTGTAGTTTTCTTTTTAAAGTTACTTATAGGTCTTTCTAATTCCTTAACCTCTTTAATAGTAGCTTCTTTACTAGCTTCTTTTATAGAATTAACTGTATTAAACGCATCCTTTACATTCTTAACAATTGGACTTACTTGTTTATATATTGGAATAGCCTTGTTAATAGTACCAATTGTACTATTTAACCCACCTAAAATTTTACTTAAATTAAAACTAGCCATAACATTCACCTATAATATTATATTTAAAAAACAACAAAAAAGTAACAAATAATCTTGATAAAATATAAAATTTAGTGTATTATTATTAATAGAATAAAAGGAGTAGGGTTATGAATATATATTACTTATTTAAATTTATGCGTTTATGGGGAATATTCGCATGCATTACGTTATTGTTTTCAGTTCTTGTAATAGTGAGTTGTAACAATATATTTAAAGTATCAAATAAAAAAATAATTACTTTATTTATACCCCTATATAACTTACTTATATTACTAGATATAGTTAACTTAAATAGATGGAACTTTATACTATTACTTTTCCCAGTAACTAACGTATTTATAATAATGATTATTCTTTATAGATTAAGTATAGTATTTCATACAACTAAATCTTTTGCATTTGGTTTAATATTGTTTCCAGTAGTATATTTACCGGCACTTAATTATAGTGATAAATTAGATAATAGACCCACTGAAGAAATAGAAAAAGAAGAACTAAAAAAAGAAACATATAACTTACTTACTGAAGAAGAACTAAGTGAGTTAAACAAAACTACTGAAGAACCGAAAGTAGATAACGTATTTAAAAGAGAAATTGATGAAATGCCTAGACCATCAGCGTTTAAAGCTACTAAAATAAAATATGATAAAATACTAAAAGATGAAGAAGAAAAACCTACAAAAATAGAAAAAGTAGAGCCTGTAAAAGTAGAAGAAATAGAGAAACCTAAGAAATTTGTAAAAGATTTAAAACCTAATGAAGAAGATGACAATATAGAAATAATAGAGTTATAAAATAGTTATTAAAAATAATTAAAAAGTACTTGAAAAATAGTATTTTTTTGATATTATTAATACGTAATAGAGAGAGTAAAAATTCCCAAACTATTAATTATAAAGGAGAATGAACATGAAAAAGAAAGACATAACAAATACTTGTATGGAAGAATGTATTCTAAGACTAATAATTAATCTTAATAGTTTTTCATGTGTAATAAAATGGATAGAATAATTCTACCCATTTTTCGTGTGTAGAAAAGAGGAAATTTATGACAAATGAGGAATTAAAAAAAATTGTTGGAAGAAACGTAAGAAAGTATAGGCTTATATATAACGCGTACAACAAAGAAAAACTAACTCAAAAAGGGCTTGCAGAGAAAATAGGCGCAAGAACACCTCTTATAGGTGCCTTAGAGAGTGAGAAAAGTGATATGGGAGTAAGTATTTATAATTTATACATGATAAGCAAAGTACTAAATGTACCAATAAATAAATTCTTTGAGGAGGAGTAATTATGTTTAAAAGAATAAAAAGAACATCTTTAGTTTTAGGTATAGCATTAACAGTTATACTAGGAATGTCATATGGTACATTTATATTTACAACAAACTCATATAGAAGTACAGAGATGTTAGTAGGTAACTTAACATATGGAATAGAAATAACTTCAACAGGTGGAAGTGAAACTATAAATGGGACAAGTGTATCTTTAACAAGTGGAAAAACATCAACAGTACTACTAAAAATAACAAGTCTCAATAAGATTATCTCAAAATATGGAGTAGACTATAAAATGTCTAGAGGTACTGGGTCAGTAAAATATGCAAGTAATACTGGATGGTTACCAACAGGAAAGATAAATGAAAATAATGTGGGGACTTACGAGAAAGTTATAAAAGTAGTTATATCAGCAACAACTGATGTAACAGTAGACTTTACTGTTACAGGAGGTTATAGTACTAATGATTTAACAGAAGTAAAAGAAGGATATACTAGACTAACAGAAATATATGATGGAATAGTAGATTATAAAGAGGATCTTAAGACTATTATATCAAAAGAAACAACTAATAATATATATGGTGGAGAAGCAATAAACAATTACTTACAATACCCAACAAATACAGATACAACAAAGAATATTTGGAGAGTACTAGGATATTATAACTCAGTTGATGGAATAAAGGCAGTATCTAATCAAGCTAGCACAACAACACAAGGTAATATCTCTTCTAGTTTAACGTCATTTTATAACACACTTGAAAAACAAGAAGACTATGTACTTGAGACTAATAAGTTTAATTGTACAAATAC
>DOEC01000029.1 GCA_003524085.1 Bacillota bacterium
CCTATCTTACTAGCAAGATCTTTTTGAGTAAGCTTTTCTTTGTTATAAGCATTATATAATAGCCTATACTTTTTTACATTTCTACCAACAATTTTTTTTAACTCAACACTGTTCATAAATCACTCTCCTACTTTTAATAATATAATCTTACAACACATTTATTGTAAAGTCAACACAAGTGTTGTATTTTTGTGTTTAATAGTTAGTAGGAGGAAATATGTATTATACTGAAAGATTATCATGGATTAGAAATTGTAAAAACATCCCGCAAAAGGAAATTGCTTATGCTTTGGGTATTAAACAACAGCAATATGCTAGATATGAAAATGGGGTGAATGTTATGCCTATTACATATTTAATAAAGATTTGTAAATACCTTAATGTTAGTGCAGATTATATATTAGGATTTACTGATGAAATGAAAGAAATAGAACAAAAAAAGAAAGAAAGCGAAGACTTATAATCTGATTTTCTTTCTTTTCTTTTTTGGTTTTGATTTTAAAGTTAATTTAATAAGTACTATTATTACTATTAAACCTATGTAGTACAATATGTTATTTTTTAAATATGCCCATATGCTGAAGTGTAAGTCAGTACTAGTAGTAGCATCAAATGTTTCTATTAATTTGTTATCATAATATATTTTGAACGTACCAACTTTAGTGCCTTTTTTTACAGTTGATTTTATTACTTGATCTCCATCATATTCAATTTTTAATTTTGAAGTGTCATATGGTTTTTCAATATATCTTGTTACTGTTTTTGGACTTCTCAACTTTACATAATCTTCTTTAGCATTTTTTGTTTCTAAACTTTTAAGTACTTCGTTTTCTTCTACAAAGTTTACTTTTTGCATATTTTCGTTTAATGCATTTTTTATTGTGTCTATGTCAGTTATGTTTTTTGCTTTACCATCGTCTGGAGCGTTTAATGTTACTGTTAAAATGTTTACTCCATCTATTACACTTTCTGTTGATAAACAGTATCCTGCATTTTCTGTATATCCAGTTTTACTTCCTTTTATAAATGATAAGTCATAACTATATTTTTTATTATAATAGTTAATTGTGCTTGAAACTTTTAATCCATTTGACAATGTGTATTCTTTTGTTTCATATATTTTTTTAAATGTTGGATTTTCTAGTGCGTACTCTAGTAATTTTAGAATGTCTTTTGCTGTTCCATAGTGTCCTGCTGCGTCATAGCCAGTAGTATTGCTAAACTTTAACCCAGTTAAGTTTAGTTTTTTTGCTAGGTCATTCATTTTTTCAACAAAATTACTTATTGACCCAGTTAAGCTTATAGCGAGTGAGTCAGTAGCATCTGCGCCTGATGGGAGCATACTCGCATATAATAAATCTTCATATGTTACAACATCACCAACTTGTAAACCAGCTACTGAAGCATCCCAAGGAACAGAAGACAACATTTTTTCTGTAATAGTTACTTTTTCATTTAAGTCTTTAATGTTTTCAATTGAGACTAGGGTAGTCATTATTTTTGTAAGACTTGCTATACTTACTGTGTCTTCACTATTTTTTTCATAAATTATTTTATTTTCGTCTTTATTATAGACTATTACGTTTTTAGAGTATAGTCCTTCAATTTCTAATGCACTTAATATGCATGGAATAAATAAACAAATTGTTAATAATACTTCTTTAATTCTTTTCATCATGTGATAATTATAACACTTTTTTATATATTTTTGCATAAAAAATTTATTATTTACATCTTTAAATTTTCATAGAAACGTGATTATTCTTAGAAAATATTAATTTTTTTCATTTTTTAATAGAAATTTTTCTTACAAATTTTAAAAATTGAAAGCATTTTTTGAAAAAAACCCTATAAGTTTTGACAAAAACAGGCTCCAATTTTAAAAATTGAGCCTATTTGACATACTTATATATCCGTGTTAGAATGCTTTTAGGAGCGTTTATATTGGGTGACTGCCTTTTCACCTTAGTTCTCTCAGGGGAAACTAAGGTAGGGAGGTGATGACGTGATAAGAGACTTTTTGAAGTACCTTGTCAAAAGGGTTATCTTTTTCTTACAAAAACGTAAGAAAAAAAGACACCTATCTTTAGTAATAGTAAAGATAGATGTAAACACTAAATAAAAGGTTTGCATTCAATCACTGAACGTTCCTTTCATTTAATAGTATATTACATTTTTGTGTTTTATGCAAGACATAATTTGTTTGCTGTGTTAAATTAAGTCACTCTTTTTGTAATTTATTTTTTCGTCAAACTCTACATAATCTAAATATATCATTAGTATCATGTACCATTTTCCTGTATTTGGGTCACTTATTATTATGTGATCTCTTCCTGCTTGTTCAATTATACCTTCAAAAATTTTGTCTTTCCAGTTAAGTGAATCAGGAAAGCTAACATACACTTTAGCTTTTTTTCCTTTGTTATTTCTTAAAATATTTTCAATGTAACTTTGCTCCATAGGTAACTCTAGTTCAGCAGTGTCCCTTTCAAAGTTTGGGTATGGTACAAAGTCTGGTGTTTTGTAATAATTTCCATTCATAATTTATCCTCCTAGTAAGAAGTTTATGTATTTGCTTTCAATTTAGAAGATTTTTTGATAAAATAATTAAAGAGGTGGCTTTATGAAAGTTAGTATTGGAGTAAGTAATAGACATATTCATTTAGACTATGATACATGTGTTAAATTATTTGGTAACAGTGAGTTAACTATTGTTAGAGAGCTTAGTCAAGGTGGAGAGTTTGTAAGTAATAGAGTAGTGAGTATTAAAACTGATAAAGGGAGAATAGACAATGTTAAAGTAATTGGACCGCTTAGAAATAAAACACAAGTTGAAATAGCAAGAAGTGATGCGTTTAAATTAGGTATTAACCCACCTGTTAGAATGAGTGGAAACTTTGATGGAGCAGAAGATGTAACACTAGTTTTTGAAAGTAAAGAAGTGAACGTGAAAAATTCTTGTATTTTAGCTAATAGACATATTCACTCTAAGACAAGTGAACTAGAAAAATACGGGTTAAAAGATGGGCAAGTGCTTAAAGTAAGAGTAAATGGTGAACGTGGGGGAATAATGGATAATGTTATTGTTAAAGCTAAAGAGAGTTATAACTTTGAAATGCATATTGATATAGACGAAGCTAATGCGTTTATGTTAAGTAATGGTAGTGTAGTAGAGATTATGGAGGAAAAGTAATGGAAAAGAGAGAACTTGTTAGTGAAGTAGAGAATTTAAATAATGAACTAGATAGTTTAAGGAGGTCACTTTGACTACGATAATAAAGTAAGTAAGATTAAAGAGTTAGATAATCTAGTTAATAGTGAAGAGTTTTGGAACAATAGTAATTCTAATAAAGTAATGAGTGAGTTAGCTAATTTAAAGAGTAGTGTATCTTTGTTTGAAAATACTTTAAAGAAGGCTAGGGAAGCAAGAGAGTTTTTAAATTTGGATATTAGTGAAGAAGAAGCTAATTTGGTTAGTGAGGACATTAATAGTATTAAAGATAGTATTAAAAAATTAAGGTTAGAGATACTTTTAAATGGAGAGTTTGATAAGTGTAATGCATACATTGAAATACATAGTGGTGCAGGAGGAACTGAGAGTAATGACTGGGCTAATATGTTACTTAGAATGTATTTAAGATATTTTGAGAAAAAAGGATATAAGTATACTATAGTTAGTCAAGCAAACGGGGAAGAAGTAGGCATAAAGGGGGCTATTGTAGATGTAAAAGGGGAGAATGCTTTCGGTTATTTGAAGGGAGAAACTGGAGTGCATAGATTAGTTAGAATAAGCCCTTTTGATAGTAATAAGAGAAGACATACATCTTTTGCCAGTGTGTTAGTTACTCCTCAAATTGATACTAAAATAGAAGTTAATATTAGAGAAGAAGACTTAAAAATTGATGTGTATCGCTCTAGTGGAGCTGGTGGACAAAGTGTTAATACAACTGACTCAGCTGTTAGAATAACTCATATTCCTACAGGTATAGTTGTTACTTGTCAAAATGAAAGAAGTCAAATTAAAAATAAAGATAAAGCTATGGAGATACTTAAGAGTAAACTTTATTTATTAGAGAAAGAGACTATTGATAAAAAGTTAAATGAACTTAAGGGTAGTGTGATGGATGTTAATTTTGGTAGTCAAATTAGGAATTATGTGATGTGTCCATATACTTTAGTAAAAGACGTTAGAACTGGATATGAAGTGAGTGATGTTGATAGGGTACTTGATGGAGATATAGAAGGATTTTTGGAGAGCTATTTAAAGAGTTAGCTCTCTATTTCTTTTATTATTTTGTTTGCAATGAATGTGTAACCTAAGGTAGAAGGAAAAGCATTTTCTTGATTTGGTAGAAATTCTATTTTATTTCTAAAGTCTTCGTCTATTCTTATATATTTAATGTTGTATTCTTTTTCAATATTTATGAAAGATGTGTTTAAATAGTTAAATAGAGTAGTGATGGATGAAGAGTTTTCTTCTGTTTCTTTTATAGGGTTATAGTAACCAATAATGTATATTCTTTTGTTTGTAATCTTTCTTATTTCTTTAAGTAATTCTTTTATTTCGTTTATCATAGAATCTGCATATTTGTAATTTGTTTTATTTATATTGTAGCTACTTCTTAATTTTGAAAATAATTCGTCACTTCCTACTGATAGTGTTATTAAATCTGCATTTTTTAGGGCATTTGAAAGGGTTTCTTTGCTTGTCAAGTTTGGGTTTTTTATCATTTCTATTAAGTCTTTTATTCTTAAATCTTCTTTTATGAAGTTTTTGTCTAAAGTTACGTTTTTATGGTGGATTTTCAGATAGTCATAAAGTATATCTGTGTAAGAGATGTTGTATGTATCAAAAGGAGTATGACCTTTAGCTAAATCGTCTCCAATTGAAAGATAAGAATAGGATGTAGTACGTTTCATATTATATATTAGTATTATAGGAATTGTTGCAATTAAAAATATTACTAGTTTCTTTTTGATATAAATCACTCCTAGTAATATTTTACTCTTATTTTTTAGTTATAGAACTAACTTATTATTTGTAGTTCTGCTCCTACGTTTGTTAGTTTTTCTACAATGTCTTCGTATCCCCTTAGAATTAATGGAATGTTATCAAGTATTGTTTCTCCTTGTGCGATTAATCCTGCAGTTAGTAAGGCTGCTCCACCTCTTAAATCAGGAATATATAGTTCTGTTGCTGTTAGTGGAGTTGGACCAGTTATTGTTAGTGTGTTTCCAACTGAAGAAGTGTTAGCACCCATTTTGTTTAATAAGGAAGCAGACATAAATCTTGACTCGTATATTGTTTCTATAATTTCAGATGTGCCTTCGGCTTGAGTTAGTAATACTGTGAAAACTTGTTGTACATCTGTTGGAAAACCTGGAAACACTTGGGTTTTTATTGTTGTTGGTAGTAATTTAGGACATTTTGATATAGTCAAAGTGTCTCCTTTTATATCAAAGTCTACTCCAGCATCTTTTAGTTTTATTAATACTGAATTTATATGGTCTTTTATAAAGCCTTTTATTTTTAAGTCTTTTCCAGCTAATGCACCTATGATTATGTAAGTTGATGCTTCTATTCTATCGGGGAAAACTTCAGTTACACCATTATCTAGGTTTTCTTCTCCATCAATTACTATTGTACTTGTTCCTGCACCTGTTATTTTTGAGCCCATACTTATTAAGAATGATGCGACATTCACTATTTCAGGTTCACGGGCTGCATTTTCTATTATTGTTTGGCCACTTGCATGAGTTGCGGCTAACATTATGTTTATAGTTGCACCTACGCTTGCAATGTCTAAGTATATTCTTGAACCAGTTAGTTTGTCTGCGGTTATGATGTATTTGTTTTTTATAATTTCTACTTTTGCACCTAAGCATTCAAAACCTTTTATGTGAAGGTCAATGGGTCTTGCACCTATATGGCAACCACCTGGAAAAGATATTTCTACTTTTTTAAATCTAGCTAGTAATGTTCCCATGAAGTAGTATGATGCTCTCATTTGTTCTGATAGTTCTTCAGGTATTGGAGCATTTTTTAAGTTAGTTGTGTCTATTATTATTTCATCTTTGTCTATAGTGTATTTACATGATAAAACTTCTAGTATTTTTAGCAAGTATTCAATATCTCTTATTTTTGGCACTTTATAAATTTTGCTTTTTGTTTTACAAAGAAGTGCAGCTGGTAAAAGTGCAACTGCTGAGTTTTTAGAACCGCTTATTTTAATTTCACCTGATAATGTGTTTCCACCTTTTATTTTTAGTCTCACGTTCATCCCTCCCAAATGGAATGTTCCATATATAATATAAAATTTATTATTCTCTTTGTCAAGAGTTAGATTCATGGTTTACAAATTATGTATACAGTTATTAATAGTAAAACTATTATTGAAATCAGTTTAGAGTATTTTTCAAATTTAGTTCTAGTGTATTTACCTAAGTTAAATCCTAGAAATGTAAATATACTACTTAATGACATAAAAATAAGTGAAGCAAGGCATATGTTGTTTGTTATATATTCTAAGCCTAGACCTAATGTGAAAGCGTCTATTGATACTAGTAGTGAGAATGAAAGTATTGTAGTTAGTTTAAATTCGTGGTATTCTTTTTCTTCGTTAAATGATTTAATCATTTCTATTAAGATTAGTATAAGTATAATAGTAAGTATTAATTTTTCGTTTATGTCTATATATTTGTCTAGTTTTGTATTAATGTCAAAACCGATTAGTGGCATCAAGAAGTGAAATATTCCCACTGAAAGGGAAGTAAGTATTATTTGTTTTTTAGGTACTTTTAGTAAACCATAGGCCATGCTTAGGGTAAAAGCGTCTATGCTTAGGGAAAGTCCTATTGATATGAGTGTTAATATTTGCAAAAAAATTCACCTATTAAATTATAGGCGTTTTTTTGTTAATTATGCTTTTTAAAAATTTTATTTATTGTTTCTTTAATGAATGATGTGTATTCTATATCATCCATATTAGTTTCTTTAGCGTCCATCATACATAGTGGGGGAAAGAGTACACACCAGTAATTGTCTCCAGAAGAAGCGCCTATTTTTATTAGTAAAGACTCATAATTACCACTTTCATATTTGACACCTTTATATATTTTTTCAGGAAAGTAGTTTATTCCATATTTAATAGTGAATGATTTATCGTAGTTGTTTTCTTTGAAAAGAGTACTTATTTTTTCACTTATTAAGTCTTCGCTTGATATTATGTTTTTTCTTGTTTCGTTTATGTCAGTACTAGTTTCTATATCACTTATTACACTGGATATGCTTGTTTTTACTTTTTCTTTCATAGTCAAGTCTTCTAAACTATTTGAGTTTGGTATTATTCTAAATCTTATTGAGTCTTTTGGTATTATAACGTAGTCTTCTTCTTTGTTTGTTAGAGTAAATATTAGTGAGATTAAAGCAAGTATAATTATTAGTTTTTTCATTTAAAAACCAGCCTTTCTAATTAATATTGGCTGGTTAGTTAATATTTTATACATTTGTTATAAATAAATATCTTGTTTTTCCTGCTAAATCTTTCATAAATTTATAATTAATGTTTTTTTCAAAGTATGTTTTTATTAAATTTGTTATGTCAGGCTCTGATTTTTCGTTTATTTCTAATGCAATTAGATATTTATTATTTAAGTGACTTTTTATATTTTTAAATATTTCTTCTATGTGGTCTATACCTTTTGTGCCACTATAAAGGGCTAGGTGTGGTTCATATAAAACGTCTTTAGGTAGTGTTTCGTTAGTCATTACATATGGTGGGTTACTAATTATTACATCAAACTTTCCTGGTATGTTTTTGAATAGGTCACTTTCTATTATGTTTACATCTAGATTTAGTTCGTTTTTGTTCTTGTTTGCGACCATTAATGCATCTTTTGAGATATCAGATAATGTTACTTCTGATGATGGTAAGAGACTTTTCAAAGTTAAACCAATAGCGCCTGAACCTGTACATAAGTCTAGTATCTTTGGGTTAGCAAGGTTCAATTTCTTGATTTCTTTTAAAGTAAGCTCTATTAAGTATTCTGTTTCGTATCTTGGAATTAGAGTAAACTCATTAACATTTATTTTTAATCCATAGAAGTCTACATATCCAATTATGTATTGTACTGGATAGTCTTTTTCTACTAGACTCATAGTAAGTTTGTTCCATTTATTTAACTTTATTAGTTCTTTTTTATCAAGTTCATTAATTTTCATCAGTTATTCCCATTTTTAATTTTTGGTCTGCAGTTATAAGAGCATCTATAACTTCGTCTAGATTACCTTCCATTACTTTGTCTAGGTGCATTATTGTGAAGTTTATTCTATGGTCAGTAAGTCTATTTTGTGGATAGTTATATGTTCTTATTTTTTCAGAACGATCTCCTGTACCAATTTTTGCTTTTCTAGTTTCACCAAGTTCAGCTTCTTGTTCTTGTTGTTTTAAATCGTATAGTCTTGATTTTAAGATAGTTAAAGCTCTTTCTTTGTTTTTGATTTGACTTCTTTCAACTTGGCAATATACCATTAGACCTGTTGGAATATGTGTTACTCTTACAGCTGAATCGGTTGTATTTACGCATTGTCCACCGGCACCTGAAGCACGGCATATATCTATTTTTAAGTCTTTATCAAGTAACTCTACTTCTATATCTTCTTGTTCAGGCATTACTAAAACTGTGGCAGTTGATGTGTGCACTCTTCCTTGGGTTTCTGTTGCTGGTACTCTTTGTACACGGTGTGAACCACTTTCAAATTTTAATTTTGAGTACACGCTGTCGCCTGATAAGATAAACTCAATTCCCGCGTATCCTCCAGCTTCACCTGGAACTTCGTTTGTTACTTCTAGTTTCCATCCCATTTTTTCTGCATATTTTGAGTACATTCTAAATAAGTCTCCTGCAAAAATATTAGCTTCGTCTCCACCTGCGGCTCCACGAATTTCCATTATGACGTTTTTGTCATCATTAGGGTCTTTTGGAAGTAATAAAATCTTTATTTTTTCTTCTAATTCTTCTTTTTGTTTTGTTAACTCTCCTATTTCTTCATGCGCAAATTCTGCCATTTCTGGGTCGTGAGTCATTTCATGAGCAGCTTCTAAGTCTCTTAGTATTTGAGTGTAACTTTTGTATGCCATAACACTTTCTTCTAGTGAAGTTTTTTCTTTATTTAATTCTTTCATTTTTTTGAAATCATTATATACTTCTGGTTTTGTTAATTCTTCTGTTAAGAAGTTATATCTTTCATTTATTATACTTAGTCTTTCTAACATTTTTAATCATTCCTTTCTTTTGTTAGTATTTAGTATCTAACATAAGCTAAAGCTCTGATTCATCGTCATCTATTACAACTAAGTCTTTGTATTCGTCATCACTTGTATCGTCGTCTATGTCTTTTGTTTCGTCAATATACATATCTTCTTCTGCTGGGTCCATTTCTAATTCTTCATTTTCTAATTCTTCTTCGTCTTCTTCATCCATTAAATCACTTAGTTCAATTTTTGCAGTGTGATTTTCTCTTAAATCCCAGTATCCACCTTCTAGTTGAATAAATCTTTTTTCTGTAGATAGTAAACTAAAGAAGTCTCCAATATATTTATCAGCTTCTGTTTCATTTAAGTGTAGTTGATTACATACTTCGTTAAATAAATCTAAAAGTTTCATTTTACTTCCTTTTTCTTTTAGAATTACATATGCAATGTCGTCATATGACATAGTTTCAATATCACTTTCATTAACACTTTTTAATTTCATACTAAACTCTCCTTTTCCACTAAAATTATACTGATATTTTATAATAAATCAAGTACTTTTGTTAATCTTTTTTATTATATTCACATTTTTTTATAAATACAACCAATTTTTACTTATAATTTTTCTAGATTTACTAATAATAATTTTAGGAGACGGGTTATGAAAAAATGTAGGTATTATATGTATTTGATGTGGAAAGTTTTGGTCTATTTAATTATCTTTGCTTTTATGGTACTCATTGGTTTTTATGTTTACGCTTATATTACACCTAAGATGGATATTAATAAGTCTAATAGAATAGTTATGTTAGATAGTGAAGATGAAGTTTTTTATCAAAGTACGCATACTAATTCATGGGTTAGTTTAAGTGAGATAAGTGAGTATGCTAAATATGGTATAGTTGATACTGAAGACAAGAATTTTTATTCTCATAATGGTTTTGATTATATGAGAATTTTGAAGGCACTTTATAAAGATATTAAGAGTAAGAGTTTAGAAGAAGGCGCTAGTACTATAAGTCAGCAATATATTAAGAATTTGTTTTTGTCTTTTGATAAAACTTGGGAGAGAAAGTTAGAGGAAGCATATCTCACCTTTGAGTTAGAAGTTCATTATACTAAGGATCAGATTTTGGAAGGATATATGAATACTATAAATTATGGAGCAGGAAATTACGGAATTGAAGAGGCTAGTCAGTATTATTTTAATAAGAGTGCTAAAGACTTAAGTCTAGCTGAAGCGTCTATTATTGTGGGTATTCCTAAAAATCCAACTTATTACAATCCAATATATTACTATGATAACGCCAAAGATAGGCAGTGGATTGTTTTAAATAGTATGGTTAAAAATAAGCATATTACTGAAGAAGAGATGGAGAATGCTTTTAATAAAGAACTTACTTTTTATGGGAAAAAGAGTAGTAATTTTATTCTTAGTTCCATGTATTATAAAGATGCAGTTATGAGTGAGTTAAATAATATAGACGAGATACCAAAGAGTTTGATTGAGACTGGTGGGTTAAAAGTTTATACTTATTTAGATAGTAAAGCTCAGGATAGCTTAGAAAAAATTGTTAGTGAAGAAATGAGTGAGTCAAATAGTTTACAAGTGGCAAGTATGATTAAAAATCCTAAGAATGGAGCAGTTGTTGCGATTATTGGTGGTACTAATTATAATGAAAGTCAGTTTAATAGAGTTACTCAGGCTAAAAGACAAGTGGGGTCTACATTTAAGCCTATTTTATATTATGCTGGACTTGAGAATGGAATGACTAGTACATCTACTTTTGTAAGTGAAGCAACTACTTTTAGGTTAGATAGTGATAATACTTATAGTCCACATAATTATGCAAGTAAATATGCTAATAAGGCTATTACTATGGCTGAAGCACTCGCTTTGTCTGATAATATTTATGCTGTTAAAACGCATTTGTTTTTAGGGACTGAAGCTTTAAGAAGTTCTGCGAAGATAATGGGTATTAAGGAAAAACTACCTAATAATGTTAGTTTAGCTCTTGGGACTAGTGAACTTACAATGTTAGACTTTAGTAATGCTTTTGGAACTCTTGCAAATTATGGAGTTAAAAATGATACTACTTTGATTAGGAAAGTGACTGATTTAGATGGTAATGTTTTATATGAAAGAGATTATATAGAAGAGCAAGTACTTGATAAGAGAAATGTTTATATTTTAAATGAGATGTTAAAGGGGACTTATAGTTATAATTATATTGATTATACAAGTCCAACTTTGATGAGTGTTAGCGGCCTTTTAACAAGAAAGTATGCGGCTAAGAGTGGTACAACTGATACTGATTATTGGGTGGTTGGGTATAATCCTGATGCATTAGTAATGGTGTGGATAGGTTATGATAATAATAAGGATATATCTGATGTCAGTAGTAAAATTCCTAAGAGAATATGGGCTAGGGGGATAGAGAGTTATTTAGAAGGAAAAGAAACAAATTGGTATGATATTCCTAGGGGAGTTACTGGAAGTATCGTTAATCCGATAAATGGAAGTACTACTGATTTATCTGTTAAAGATTTGTTATATTTTGTTAAGGGGACTGAACCAAATTATGTAAGAAACTAAAAAAAGATTAGAGTAAAATTTTCTAATCTTTTTGAATTTTTATTATTATTTGATACATATCTTCAAAGTCAAATTCTTCTGTATCTACTTTAAAGCCCATGTTTTCTATTTTTCTTGCTTCTTCTCTTGCTGAATTTATTGCTTTACTTAAGCTTTTTAATTCAGAAGAAGTTTCTTCATGTGGTAAAGGCATTTCTTTGCTTTGTCTATATTCTTCTATAATACTATTTTCCTCTGTGTCTTTAATTGGTGATACAGCTGGATTTTCAAATGTTTGGTTTGTTATATCAAAGTCCATTATTTCAGGTTCTGTTTCTATTTCTTGGAATGGGTTTATCATTTTTTCTGTACTTTCTTTTATTGGTGGTTCTTTTTTAACAGATGAAACTTCTTCTTTTAAAGTTGGCTCTTTAAATGAAGTTTCTTCACTTGATTGAGGTTTTAGTAAAGCATCTATGTCTTTAGGTACGTATGGATTAATTATGTCTTTACTTGCTTCTTTTTCTTTGTTTATATCTACATATTGGTGATTTTCTACTTCTGTTACTGGTGCTTTCATTTGGTCTTTTGTAGTTTTTCCAAGTAGTTTATTTATTTCTTCATCTGTTTGTCTTACTGTTAATCTTTCATTTATTATTCTATTTAGCATACTTATTTGTAAGTTATTATCTTGAATGTTAAGTAAGCTTCTTGCGTGTCTTTCAGATATTTTGTTATGTAGAAGTGCTTCTTTAACTGGAATAGATAAATTTAGTAGACGTAGCTTATTTGCTATTGTTGATTGAGCTACTCCCATACGAGTTGCTAATTGTTCTTGAGTAAGATAACCCATATCTAATATTTTTTTGTAGCTTTGTGCTTCTTCTATTGCTGTTAAATCTTTTCTTTGTAAGTTTTCTACTACTGCAACTTCTGCACTTTTTTGGTCATCTATGTTCATTATTACCGCTGGTACTTGAGTTAAGCCTGCTAAAACACTGGCTTTATATCTTCTTTCTCCAGCAATTATCTCGTATTTATCTCCAATTCTTCTTAAAACTAATGGTTGAATTATACCATGCAATTTTATTGAATCAGCTAGGTCATTTAACTCTTTTTCGTCAAATGCTAGTCTTGGTTGAAATCTATTTGGAATTATTTCATCTATTCTTACATTAACTATTTCATTTTCGTGGTTCATACTATCAGCCCCTTATCTTTTATTCTATTACTATTTTACTTTATTTTTACTTTTTTTTCAAGGGTTTTATATTAAAAAGGACAAGTTTTTGTACTTATCCTTTTAAATCTTTTAAAATTTTGTTATAATTTCTTGGATATATGTCTGGTGTTTTGTGTTGTTTTTTTATTTTTAGAATTGTTCTACTTGAAGATTCTATTGGTAAAGTATAATTTATTACTTCTTCTAGTTTTAAGTTTAAGTTATTTAGCGTTTTATTACTATTTTCTAGTTCTTCGGTGATGTGTGATTTTAAAGGTAGAAAGTAACCATTTACTTTTAAAGCTGGTGTTTCAAGTTCAGCTAATACTTGCAAGTGAGCAACTGCACGGGAAGTTACTATATCAAATTTTTCTCTTGTTTTTTGTGTATAGTCTTCAGCACGGGCGTTTATTATTTTTATATTTTTTAAATTTAACGTGTCTTTTACTATTTTTAGAAATCCACATTTTTTTGCGTTTGATTCAAGTAGTGTTACTTCAATATTGGGGTTTACTATTGCAATAGGTATTCCAGGAAACCCTGCACCAGTGCCGACATCTAGTAATGTTAAATTATCAAATAGTTTTTTAACTTTGAAAAGACATAATGAGTCATAGAAGTGTTTTAGGTAAATCTCTTTATCTTCAGTAATACTAGTTAGGTTAAATTTTTTATTGTATTCCTTTAGTAAGTTAGAATAAACTTGAAATTTTCTAAGATTCTCTTCTGATATGTCTATATTTAATTCTTTTAAATATTTAATAAATTCATTTACATTCATTTGGATACTCCTTTTTTAGGTAAACCAATAGCATCGTTATGTCTGAAGGATTAACTCCACTTATACGGGAAGCTTGTCCGATTGTTAAAGGACGAACTGTTTGTAGCTTTTGTCTTGCTTCTGTTGCAATATTTCTTACTTTAGAGTAGTCTATGTCTTCAGGAATTTTTTTCTTTTCTAAATTTAACATTTTTTCTACTTCTACATTTGTTTTTTCTATGTAACCTTTATATTTAGTGTTTATTTCTACTTGTTCACTTGCTTTTTCGTCATATGTTTCGTCTAGCAAGTATTCTATGTCTTTAATGTTAAGTTCAGGTCTTTTTAGTAGGTCTAAAGCTACTGTTTTCCCTGGTATTAAAGTAGAATTTTTTTCTTTTAAATATGTATTAGTTTTGTCAGTTGCTTCTACTTTTGTTTCTTGTAAGTGTGTTTTAAGTTCTTCTATTTTTTGTATTTTATTTTTAAATATAGTATATTTTTCATCATTTATTAAACCAACACGTCTACCTATTTCAGTCAGTCTTATATCAGCATTGTCATGTCTTAAAAGAAGACGAAACTCTGCACGGCTTGTAAGTAGTCTATATGGTTCAGTTATTCCTTTGTTTATTAAATCATCTATTAATACACCTATATATGCTTCGTTTCTTTTTAAGATTAGAGGTTCTTTATTTTCAAGTGCAAGTGAAGCGTTTATTCCGGCGATCAATCCTTGAGCTGCTGCTTCTTCGTAACCGCTTGTTCCATTTATTTGGCCTGCTGTATAAAGTCCTTTTATAATTTTGCTTTCAAGTGACATATTAAGTTGGGTACTTTCTATTGCATCATATTCTATAGCATAGCCATATTTCGTTATTTTAGCATTGTGTAGTCCTTCCATTGAGTGAATTAGCTTTTCTTGTAATTCTTCAGGCATTGTAGTTGAAAAACCACCTACATATATTTCATCGCCGTTTAGTCTTTCAGGCTCTAAGAAGATTTGGTGTCTTTCTTTGTCACTAAATTTAACAACTTTGTCTTCAATTGATGGACAGTATCTTGGGCCAATTCCTACGATTAAGCCACTATATAGGGCACATTTGTCTAAGTTATCTAGTATTATTTTGTGTGTAGTTAAGTTAGTGTAGGTTAGATAACATGGAATTTGGTCTTCAACTTTATAAGTGGGAGCATAGAAATTACTAAATGTTAGTAGTTCGTCGTCTCCGTTTTCTATAGAACACTCAGCGTAGTTAATAGTTGACTTTAACACTCTTGGTGGTGTTCCAGTTTTTAGTCTTCTTACTTTTATTCCGTTTTTTTGTAAGCTTTCACTTAGATATAAAGATGGTTTTTCTCCGTGTGGACCACCTTTGTGTTTATTGTGTCCTCTTAATATATCAGCATTTAGGTATGTTCCTGTCGTAATTATTAGTTTTTTTGTGTAAATTCTTTCGTTGTCTTCTGTAATTATTCCTTTAATTTCATTATTCTCTGTAATTATTTCTTTTACTAATGCTTCTTTTATTGTTAAATTAGGCGTGCTACTTAAAGTTTTTAGCATATTTTCAGGATATGTTGTTTTGTCTGCTTGACATCTTAAGCTTCTTACACCTGGGCCTTTCTTACTATTAAGCATTTTAATTTGTAAATGTGAAATATCCGCATTTCTTCCCATTTCGCCACCTAAAGCGTCTATTTCTCTTACGACTATACCTTTTGCTGAGCCACCTATTGATGGATTACATGGCATATCTGCAATATTTTTAATATTACCTGTTATTAGTAAAGTTTTGTGTCCAATTCTAGCACAGGCTAAAGAGGCTTCACATCCAGCATGACCGCCTCCAATAACTATTACTTCATACATTTTGTTTTCCTCCTATTTTCCTAGACAGAACTTGCTAAATATTTCATCTAGTAATTCGTCTTTGTATGCATCACCAGTTATTTCTCCTAGTTTTTCCCATAAGTTTTGTAAATCTATTTGTATTAAGTCTACCGGGGTATTTTGTTCGTTTTGATATTTTATTTCTAAACAAAGTTTTAGTGCTTCTTTAATCAAACTTATTTGTCTTGCATTTGATAGGTAAGTGAAGTCTCCTGTTTCTATCTCATTTAAACTAAATAGTTCTTTAATCATATTAAGAAGTTCGTCTTTTCCTATGTCTTCTTTCACTGAGGTTTTTATTACATTATAACTTGTGAATTTGTTTAAATCTATTTTTGTAGGTAAGTCTGTTTTGTTTAAAATGATTATTGATTTTTTGGCTTTTATACTGGACAATATAGCTTCATCTTCTAATGTGAATGGTCTACTGATGTCAAATAAGGCTATTATTAAGTCACTTTTATTTATTATATCTTTACTTTTTTCCACACCAAGTTTTTCAACAACGTTATTTGTTTCTCTTATTCCTGCAGTGTCAATTAAGTTTAGTGTAACACCATTTATTGTTATGTTTCCTTCAACTATGTCTCTTGTTGTTCCTTCTATATCTGTTACTATAGCTTTGTCTTCGTTTATTAGTAAGTTTAATAAGCTACTTTTGCCAACATTTGGTTTTCCTACAATCCCAACGTTTATTCCGTTATTTAAAAGCGTTCCTTTTTCACTTTCTTTAACAAGTTTTTCTAAGTCAGATTGTATTTCGTTTATATTCGTTTTTAATAGTTCATTTGTGTATATAATTGCGTCTTCATATTCTGGGTAATCTATGTTTACTTCAATATTTGCAATTATATTTAGTATTTTGTTTCTTAGTGTTTTTATTTTTTTGGATAGTTCTCCGCTTAAACCTTTTAAGCTCATTTTTCTTGCTTCTTCTGTTTTTGCATTTATCAAGTCACTTATTGCTTCTGCTTCTATTAGATCTTTCTTTCCATTTAGAAATGCGCGTTTTAAAAACTCTCCAGGTTCTGCAAGTCTCGCACCGTTTGACAAAACTAATTCTAGAACTTTGTTTGTAACTGATATTCCACCATGTGTGTTTATTTCTACAATATCTTCTCCGGTTTGGCTATTAGGAGAAGTGAATAAAGAAACTAGTACTTCATCTATTAATTCATTGTCTTCTTTGATAAAGCCATAGTTGATTGTGTTAGGTTCTAGCTTAGACAAGTCTTTTGTAAATATTTTGGAAACTATACTAATACTTTCAGGCCCACTTATTTTGATTATATTTACTGCACTTCTTCCCATACTTGTGGCAATTGCGGCAATTGTATCATTTTCCATAAAAACACTTCCTTTCGTGTGTAGATTATACCACTTTATCAAGAATATGTAAATTGTTTATTTCCCGGGAAATAAATTTTCGTGTTTTTAATATAAAAAAACAAAGATTTTACTCTTCATTTTTTTCTTTATATTTAATAACTACACATCTATTAGGTTCAGTACCAATACTTTCTGTTTTTATATAATCAAATTTTGATAGAGCATTGTGCACTATTCTTCTTTGAAATGAATTCATTGGGTCAAGTTTAACATCTACTTTTGTAAGTGTCACTTGTCTTGCTATTTTTTTAACATCTCTTTCTAGGAAGTAGTTTTGTTTTTCTTTATAGTTTTCTACATCTAATATAATGTTTATATACATTCCTGTTTGTGAACTTATACTTTGCTTTAAGTAAGTTTGAATTGAAGATAATACTTTTCCGTTTTTACCAATAAGTATTCCATTGTTGTTTGAATGTATTCTATATGATATTTGTTTGTTTCTAATTTGTTTTTCTATATTACCTTCAAGGTTGAAGCCTTTTAGAATATCTTCTAGAATTTTTTTTCCAAAAGATGCGATGTCTTCTAGTTTTACTATTTCAATGACTACTTTTTTGCCACTGAAAAGACCACCTTTTTCTTCACTTGTTTTTGTTAGTACTTCGTCTATAGTTACTCCTAAATCTTTAAGAGCTTCATTTAATACTGCTTGTTCTTCTTTTCCTTTGTATACATATTTTTCCATAATTCCACTTCCTTACTTCATAATTATTTAGTTACTTTTTATTCTTTTTAATATCATATTTTGTAATATCGCAAATGCGCTTGATGAAATCCAGTAAATTCCTATACCTACATTAAGTGTGAAAGACATAAGTACTATAAATACAGTCATCATTCTAGTCATCATCTTTGTTTGTGCTGCTTGTTCTTCACTCATGCTAGTCATCCCTGCATTTTTAAATGAAAAGTATGTTGTTAACCCAATAAGAATAACTATGATTAGATATATATAAGAACCACTTCTAATTGCTTCCCATGGAGTTAGTCCTAAGTCGAAACCTAACATTCTTTCTTCTAGAATAGCAGGTATCCTTTGAATTGCCTCTAAGAAGGCGAAGAATAATGGTAACTGTATTAAACTAACAAGGCACCCTGCCATTGGTTTAATGTTATACTTTTTGTAGATAAGTAACATCTCTTGATTTTTTGCCATTAATGAGTCACGGTCTGTTCTGTTAAGATATTTTTTTTCTAGTCTTTGAAGTTCAGGGTTTGCTTTTTGCATATTTGTACTCATATCCATTGTTTGTTTACTAAGAGGTAATACAAGCAATCTTAAAGCTATTCCTATTAATATTATTGATAAACCATAATTTTTAACTAATAAACCTACTTTTACTATTAACCATGCTAGTGGTTTTACAAATATGTTTGTCCATAATCCTTCATATCCACCTGAGTTAATTTTTAAGTTTTCACAAACTGGTAATTTTTCTAAGTCAACATTTTTATTTTCAGCGTATGCTTTTAAAGCTTCTTCGTCTGTTGGCTTACATAATATGTTTTCTGTATAAACTTTCTTTGTTTCTTCATTTCTAAAACTTTTTGTACATCCTGTTGTTAACACCATAGTCATTAAAACTATGATTAATACTTTTTTAATATTTTTCATTAATTTATCTCCTTTATTGTGTTTACTAGATTCTCTTCTAGTTCTTTATATTTAGAAGTTACTGCTTCTTTCCTTACTATTATAACATACTTTTTTGTAAATTCCATTCTATTTTTCATTAATATATCTTTTACTCTTCTTTTTATTTTATTTCTTACATAAGCTTTTCCCAGTTTTTTGCTTACACTTATACAGTACATATTTTTAGCTTCGTCATTATTTATATAATATATTATAAAAAATTTAGTTACTTTTTTGTTTCCTGTTTTTACTATCAAGGATATTTCTTCATTTTTCCTTATTATATATTCTTTATTCATAATTTCTCCTTCATGAATATTATACAAGAAAAAAACTACTCATTTCAAGTAGTTATTTGTTAATTAAGTTTTTTCTTCCTTTTTGTCTTCTAGATTTTAAAATATTTGTACTCCTAGAAAGAAAACCTTGTTTTTTTGCTTTGTTGTTTTTCTTTGCAACCGGTGTTAATTTCATTTTTTTATTCCTCCCAACTTTTTTTGCTTGACTTATAAGATTATAAACTATAGAATATTATTTGTCAACTTTTTATTTTATTCACATATTAACATTTCATGTGGATAAACTTATTAACAGTGTGAATTTAAAAAATGTTGATAATGTTAATAAGTGTGTCAAACATAGGTAAAATGGTGAAAAATAGTGTTGATAAGTTGTTAATAAGTCATGTTGATAACATTTTTTTAAAATTTATACTTCCTAAAATGAAAAAAATGGGTTACAATGTATGTGGATAAGTTCTTTACTGTGGGGTGATGAGTTATGGACAAAGTTAAAATTTGGAATGATTTTATAAACGAGCTTAAAAATAAAGTTTCTGATGTTACTTTTAATACATGGTTTATAAATCTTAAGTTATTAACAATTAATGATAAAGACATTGTTATAATTGTTCCCTATTCTGTGCATAAGAACCACATTATCAACAATTATATGGATATTATTGAGGAGATTTTTCTTAATATTACTGGGAAAAACTTAAATATTGTGTTCTGTTTAGAGGGCGAATATAAAGAGAATACTCTTGATAATATTGAAAAGATAGGGTTAGACGATAGTGTTATTGAAAATTTTGTAGAAGCAAGAAAAACTAATTTAAATCCTAAATATACTTTTGATAATTTCGTGGTAGGTGACTCAAATAGGTTTGCATTTAGTAGCTGTTTATCAGTTGCGCAGAACCCGGGAAAACTATATAATCCATTATTCTTATATGGTAAAAGTGGACTTGGAAAAACACATTTAATGCATGCGATTGGAAATTATATTGTTCAGAATACTAATTTGAGAGTACTTTATATTACTACTGATGAATTTATGAACGAGTTTATAAGTATCACTAGAGATAGTGGAAATAAAGAGGATAACTTTAATTATATTGACATTTTTAAAGAAAAATATAGGGATGTTGATGTATTAATGATAGATGATATTCAGTTTTTAGGAAGCGCTAATGCGACGCAGCAAGAGTTTACTAATACTTTTAATTCTCTATATTATAAGGAAAAACAGATTATCATATGTAGTGATAGAAGTGTTGACGATTTAAAGATGTTTGCTGACAGATTAAGAACTAGGTTTAATTGGGGACTCAAGGCTATTATAAGTGTTCCAGAGTTTGACCTTAAGGTTAAGATAATAAAAAATAAGATAAAGACTTCTGATTTAGCTATTGATTTAAGTGAAGAAATAATCGATTTTATGGCTTCAAATTGTGGAAGTGACGTTAGAAATTTAGAAGGAATGATAACTAGACTGGCTGCATATTCAGCTATTTGTAACATTAAAAATTATACTTTAGAGACAGCTATGGAAGCGCTAGATGAATATGTAAATGGCATGGGACAATATACTGTTAATAGTATTGGGAAAATTATTAACATAGTTAGTCAGTACTTTAAATTAACACCTGATGATTTAAAGGGCAAAAAGAGAAGTAAAGATATTGCTAATGCTAGAATGATAGCGATGTACCTTTGCAGAATACTAACCGATGAAACATACCCTAGAATTGGACTGGAGTTTGGTGGAAGAGACCATTCAACTGTAATTCATGCGTATGAGAAGATAAATGAGGATATAAAGAATAATGGGGAGCTTGAAAAAATAATTAGTGAGTTGAAACTTAAAATGAGTGAATAAAATGTTAATAATGTAAAGTTATACACATAAGGAAAGTCCTATAAATACTTGGCTTAGACATGTTATTAACATTATCAACTTCTATATTATAATTATTAATTTAAATAAATAAGAAATGGAGGAGATGTTATGAAATTTAAAATTAATAAAGATGTATTATTAGAAAATTTAAATAATGTAGGGAGGGCTTTATCTAATAGAAATATTATTCCTATAATTAATGGTATTTTATTTGAACTTAGTAATGAAGGACTTAGTTTGATGGCTACTGATAATGAAATTACTATTAAAACATTTATTGATAAATCAAAGATAAAAGAAATTAGTAGTACAGGTAGTGTAGTTATATATGGTAAGTTTATTCTAGACATAATTAGAAAGTTACCTAATGAAGATATTGTTATTGAAGAAGTGGATGGTTGTAAAGCTATTATTAGTACTATGACAAGTAAATATAATTTGAATTGTTTTGATGTTAATGAATTTCCTAATATTAAATTAGAGGTAGGAAGTAATCCTATTAAGCTTACTGCAGGAAATTTTAAGGATATTGTTAATCAAACTGTTTTTGCTACTAGTCAACAAGAAAGTAAACCTTTACTTACTGGTATTAACATTAAAATTGCTGGAAATACTTTAGAGTGTGTTGCGACTGATAGTTATAGACTTGCTAAAAAATGTGTAAAGTTTAATGATTATACTGATAGTAATGTAAATATTGTAATACCTGCTAGAAATATTAATGAATTTGTTAAGTTAATAGATGATGATACAAAGGCAATTGAGTTACATACATTTAGTAATAAAGTTTTATTTAAGTATGAAGATTTATTATTCCAGTCTAGTATTTTAAATGGAACTTATCCTAATACAGATTCACTTGTGCCTAATGATTATGAGATCATTTATAAAGTGGATACAAATGAGTTTTATAGTGTTATGGATAGAGCTAGTATCTTGGCTCAGGCAAAAGATAAGAACATCGTTAGCTTGGAAACTCATGGAGATAAGCTTATATTAACATCAAGTAGTCCAGAGATTGGTAAAATTGAAGAAGTTATGAACATTGAAGTTTTAAAGGGAGAAGATATTA
Source organism: Bacillota bacterium (assembly GCA_003524085.1). GTDB lineage: Bacteria > Bacillota_I > Bacilli_A > RF39 > UBA660 > CAG-628. The sequence continues at coordinate 21,987 of DOEC01000029.1, forward strand.
AGATTTCATTTAGTGTTAAGTATATGATGGAGGCTATTAAGAGTTTTGATAGCAAGAGTATTACACTTTACTTTAATGGGGAGATTAAGCCAATTATTGTTAAAGAAAATGATAATGGAGATTTACTTCAACTTATTTTACCAATTAAAACTTACTAAATTTAAGTATAAAATCGAAAATTTAAACGTTTTCGGTTTTTTTTGTGAATATTATTTTCTAATCGACGTAATTCGACAAAATACGACAATCTGTTTTGTTAGTATATTGGTCTTGAAAGGGGGATATTTATGGATTATGAAATAAATGACGAGACTTTGGCTGTGATACCAACTGATGAAGGTAAATGTGAGGCAATTGAGTTACATGGAAATATTCCTATTAAAGATACTTCTCTTACTGTAATAGAGCATAGTTGCGAGTACTTTGGTATTAACTATAAGACTAGATTAAATAGTACGTATAAGTTTATTAAAGCTAGATATAAAGCTCCAGTTGTTGTGGAAGAAAGTTCTAGGCTTATCTTTTTTCCAATTAGTTCTCCAAGAAATAAAGATACTGTTTGGATGAGTTATAATAATATACTTGCATATGAAAAAAGTGAAGAAAAAAATGAGACTATTGTTAAATTTAATAATGGTTATTCTATGAAAGTGCCAGTATCTTATTACACTTTTAATAGTCAATATTCTAAAGCAGCTAGATTGCACGCCTCATATAGTGTTAGAAATGGCAAAAAAAGATAAAAAAAGCTTTTAAATTGGCCTGTTTTTATGGTATAATTGTAATAGGTATAGGAGTACTGGTATACCTATTATTTTTGATTAGAATGTTATAAGAGGTTTTAAAATGCAGGTCAGAAAGATTGAACTAACAAATTTTAGAAATTATAAGAAATTTAAAATTGAAGATTTAGATAATATTAACATTATTATTGGTAATAACGGAATTGGTAAAACATCTATTTTAGAAAGTATTTATGTTGCTTGTACTGCTAGGACATTTAAATCTAATGATGAAGATGTTCTTATAAATGGTGGGAAAGAATTTTTTAAGATTAAAATCGAGTTAGAAAACGCTGGCAAGATTAAGAAACTAGATTATACTTTGACTGATAAGGGAAAGAAAACTAAGATTAATAACAATTTGAAGAAGAAAATAAGTGAATATATATTTCAGTATAAGGTTATACTTTTTTCTCCAGATGAGCTTAGAATTATTAAGGAAAGTCCTAATGTTAGGAGAAGCTATTTGAATGTAGCTCTGTCTCAAATTAATAAGAGTTATGTAAAGTTATTAAAAGATTATAATGTTTTAATAAAAAATAAAAATGAATATTTAAAGAGAATGATGATTAATTCTAATATGGATAGTCTTTACTTGGATATACTTGATCAAAAAATCGCGGATATTGGTGGAGAAATATGTGACATTAGAAGTGATTATATTGAAAAGATTAACAAGCATATTAAGAAGATTTTTAGTAAATTTAAGAAGAATGATATGCTTTATGTTAAGTATTCAAGCCAGTTTTTAGAAAAGAATAAAGAGGAAAAATTAAAATTGTTAAAGAAAAACAGAAATAATGAAATGAACTTGGGTTTAACAAAAACCGGAGTTCATAGGGATGATATTGTTTTTTTACATAACAATTTGAATGCGAAGGATTATAGTAGTGAGGGAACACAAAAGTTGATATTACTTTGTTTTAAGATGGCAGAGTTAGAAGTGTTAACAAATGACTACTATGAGGAACCTATATTACTTTTAGATGACTTGTTTAGTGAGCTTGATATAGTTAATCAGAACAATGTTATAAGTAATTTGAATACTAAAATTCAGGTGTTTATTACTACAACTGATGTTAATAATGTAAAACCTAGTTTAGTTAAGAAAGCTAAGATTATTGATTTGAATGGAGGAGGAAAGTATGAGCGATAATAATTATAATGAGAATGATATTCAGGTCTTAGAAGGCTTGGAGGCTGTTAGAAAACGTCCTGGGATGTATATTGGTACTACTGATGTTAAGGGTCTACATCATTTAGTTTGGGAAATCGTTGATAACTCAATAGATGAAGCATTAGCTGGATATTGTAAGAATATTGAAATTATTATTAATAAAGATAATTCAATTACTGTTAAGGATGATGGACGTGGTATACCAGTAGGAAAACACCCTAAAACTGGAATTTCAACTGTTGAAACTGTTTATACAGTATTGCATGCTGGAGGAAAGTTTGGCGGAGGAGGATACAAAGTAAGTGGTGGTTTACATGGAGTTGGTGCTAGTGTAGTTAATGCTTTATCTAGTAGAGTTACTGTAACAGTTTATAAAGATGGCAAAATATATGAGTGTAAGTTTGCAAATGGTGGAAAGACTGTACAACCTTTAACTGAAATTGGTACTTGTGAGGCAAATAGAACTGGTACAACTGTAACTTTTAAACCAGATAGTGAAATCTTTGATACTGAAATATTCGACTATGAAACTTTAAAAGTAAGGGTAAGAGAACTTGCATTTTTAAATAGAGGACTTCAACTTACTTTAAGAGATGATAGAGATGAAGAAGATACTCAAGGAGAAAAGTTTCTTTATGAAGGTGGAATAAGTGAGTATGTTAGGTTTTTAAATCAAAATAAGACACCAATACATGATGATATTATTCATTTAGAGGGAGAACAAGATGGTATTTTCTTTGAAGTTGCAATGCAATATAATAATAGTTATAATGATAATATTTATTCATTTGTTAATAACATTAATACACATGACGGGGGTACACATGAAGAGGGTGTTAGACGTGCTTTAACTAGAGTTATTAACAATTATGCTAGAAAAACTAAGATGTTAAAGGAGAAAGACGAAGGTTTAACTCAGGATGATGTTAAAGAGGGGTTAACAATGATAATTTCTTGTAAACATCCTAACCCTCAATTTGAAGGACAAACTAAGGGAAGACTTGGTAACTCTGAAGTTAGAAAGATAGCTGATAATGTTTTTGCAGAAGGATTTGAGAGATTTTTAATGGAACATCCTACTGACGCTAAGATAATTATTGAGAAAGCTATGCTGGCAAGTCGTGCTAGAAGTGCTGCTAAAAAGGCAAGAGAAGCTACTAGAAAGAGTGATTTAACAATTACTAATTTCTTTGGTAAGTTAACTGATTGTAAGAGTAAAGACCCAACTGTAAGTGAATTATTTATAGTCGAGGGAGATAGTGCAGGTGGTAGTGCTAAAAAGGGAAGAGATTCAATGACTCAAGCTATTTTGCCTTTAAGAGGTAAGATTCTTAATGTTGAAAAAACAAGACTTGATAAGGCTTTAGGCAATGAAGAAATTAAGACAATTATAACTGCTTTTGGGACAGGTATTGGACAAGATTTTGATTTAGACAAGTTAAGATATCATAAGATTATTATAATGACCGATGCCGATGTAGATGGATCTCATATTAGAATTTTGTTATTAACATTATTTTATAGATATTTTAAACCTATTTTGGAAGAGGGACACGTTTATGCTGCTCAACCACCTTTGTTTAGGGTAATGCATGGTAAGACTAGAAAGTATTGTTTAGATGAGGCTGAAAAAGATAGATATTTAGCTTCTTTACCAGAGAATATTAGAAATCGTGCTGAAATTGCTAGAATGAAGGGACTTGGAGAAATGGATGCTGAAGAGTTAAATGAGACAACAATGGACATCAACAAGAGAGTTCTTCGTAAGATAAATGTGGAAGATGCAATGTTAGCAGACCAAGTATTTACTAAACTTATGGGTGAAGATGTTGAACCTAGACGTAAGTTTATTGAAGAAAATGCTGGATTTGTACAAAATTTGGATATTTAGGAGGTTTTATAAATGAATGATGATTTAGATAGATTACTTGAAAAAGCTAATGAGTTAGAAAATGAAGAAGAAAATACTACAGTAACTAATGATCCAGTGAGTAATGAAACTGAAAATAAAAATGAAGATAATTCTAACTATTTTGGTGGGGAGTTTCACGAAAGAGATAAACTTTCAGTTAATAATATCGTTGATGAAGTTGAAACATCATTTCTTGACTATTCAATGAGTGTTATTAAAGCACGTGCTTTACCTGATTTAAGAGATGGTTTAAAGCCTGTTCATAGAAGAATTTTGTGGAGTATGTATGAATGTGGGTATACACCAGATAAGCCTCATAAGAAATGCGCGACTACGGTTGGTTATGTTATTGGTCATTATCATCCACATGGTGATACTTCTGTATATGATGCAATGGTAAGACTGGCTCAAGATTTTAATCAAAGGTATATTTTAGTTGATGGACATGGAAACTTTGGTAATATTGAGGGAGATAGTGCTGCGGCGTATCGTTATACTGAGTCTAGACTATCAAAAATTAGTTTGGAGTTATTAAGAGACATTAATAAAAATACTGTAGATATGGAAGACAACTTTGATGTTACAAAGAAGGAACCTAAGGTTTTACCTTCTAGATATCCTAATATTTTAGTAAATGGTTCAATGGGTATTGCTGTTGGTATGGCTACTAATATTCCACCACATAATTTAGGAGAAGTTATTGATGGATGTGTTGCCTATATTGATAATCCTGATATTGATACTATTGGTCTAATGCAGTATATTAAGGGACCAGATTTTCCAACTGGTGGTGTTATTTTAGGTAATTCTGGTATTAAGCAAGCTTATGAAACAGGAAGAGGCAGTATTACTATTAGAAGTAAAGCTACAATTGAAGAAATTAAGGGTCACCCTACTATTGTTATTACTGAAGTACCTTATGGTGTTAATACTATGGAGTTAAAGAATAAGGTTGCTGAACTTGTTCACAATAAGATTATTGATGGAATAACTGATTACCATACTGATTTAAAAGATGGAGTAAAGATAACTATTACGTTAAAGAAGGATGCTAATGCACAGGTAATTCTTAACAATTTATATAAGCATACACAATTTCAAATCAATTATGGTATTATTTTCTTGATGCTTGATGGTTTGACACCTAAGACTTTACCTTTGAAAAGTATTATTAGTAAGTATATTGACCATCAAAAAGAAGTTATTTATAGAAGAACTAAGTTTGACCTTGCAAAGAGTGAGAACAGGGTTCATATTTTAGAGGGTTATAAAATAGCACTTGATAATATTGATGAAGTTGTTAATATTATTAGGAATGCAGGGGATGATGATGAGGCTAGAACTAAACTTATTAACAGATTTGGTTTAAGTGTAGTTCAAGCTGATAGTATTCTTGAATTAAAGTTAAAGAGATTAACTGGACTAGAAAGAAATAAAATAGAGGAAGAGTTATCAACATTGTTAAAATTAATAGATGAATTGAGGTCTATTTTAGCTGATGAGAAGAAAGTTCTTGATATTATTAAGAGAGAAATGTTAGATATTAAGAATAGATTTGGTGATGAAAGAAGAACTTCAATTGATATGACAGCAATTGATTATATTGAGGATGAATCTTTGATACCAGAAGAGGATGTAATTGTTACTATCAGTAACAAAAATTATATAAAAAGAATGATTACAGATAATTATAAGACTCAAAATCGTGGAGGTGTTGGAATTAAGGGAATGGCTACTAATGAAGAGGACTTTGTAGAGCAAATGATTAACTTATCCACACATGATTATTTACTTTTCTTCACAAATAAGGGTAAGGTTTATAGGTTAAAAGGCTATGAAATTCCAGAATTTTCTAGAACTAGCAAGGGTCTACCTATTATCAACTTAATTCAAATTGAAAAGGGAGAAACTGTAAGTGCAGTTGTTAAAGTAGAAAAGGAAAATGCTTATAAGTACTTTATATTTGGTACTAAGGAAGGTGTTATTAAGAGAACTTTAATTAGCGAATTTGATAATATTCGTCAAAAAGGTAAGATTGCTATTACTTTAAGAGAAGGAGACGAGTTAAATTCTGTTAAGAAGTCTACTGGTGATGATTTTGTTCTTATGTGTTCTAGCCAAGGCAGAATGGTAAGGTTTAATGAGAATGAAGTTAGAATAATGGGAAGAAGCGCTGCAGGTGTAAGAGGTATTAATTTAGTTAATGACACTTGCGTAGGTACTGAAGTAGCTCAGGATTCTCAGGAGGTATTAGTTGTTACTTCTAAGGGTTATGGTAAGAAGACTGCTGTTAGTGAGTATAGAGAGACTAAACGTGGTAGTAAGGGTGTTAAAACGTTAAATATTACTGATAAGAACGGTGAAATCGTTGGATTTAAGTCGGTTTATAATGACTGTGATCTTATGATTATTACTAATTCAGGTATTATTATTAGATTGGATATGAATAGTGTTTCAACTATGGGTAGAGTAACTCAAGGTGTTAGACTTATCAACTTAAAAGAGAACAGCGTTGTGTCTTCTGTCTCAATTGTTAACAAAAATTCTGAAGAAGAAGAGTTATCAGATGATGTTTTTGATTCAAAAATTGAAGAATAATGTTTAAATATAAACAATGTTTCACGTGAAACATTGTTTTTTTGTACTCGTAATTTCTTTAGTTACGTATTAATTTGGTTAAAATGTATTAAATTAGAGTTATCCACATTTTTTTGTGACAAAAAAATGATTAAATTTAAAAAAATATATGTTTATTATATGTTTCACGTGAAACATATAGAAGTAATATATTAATTATAATGATATTAAACTATTTAATTAATGTTCCACGTGGAACATTAATTACAGCTGTTTTTTAGATTATTAAATAGTTAATAAATAGATAAAATATTTTTTTATATTATTTGAATTTAAACTTTAAGTTATTTTGTTATTTATATACAATGTTCCACGTGAAACATTGTATATGATAATTTGCTTATTTTCTAACCTTACTTTATTAAATATTTGATATTTTTTAAGTTTTAGATTTTATAATCCTAAAGTATTGTGTTATTATAATGTTTCACGTGAAACATTATAATAAAAAATATTTAATTTTAAATACGTATAAAACTATATTAATATCTATCTATGTGCATTAATATGTTATAAATATTTTATTTTAATTAATATAACGTGATTAATATCTATATTTTTATGTTTCACGTGGAACATAAAACTTATCAATGTCTGCATATTCTAACTTTTAATTTATTTTTATATATTTAATAAATTTAAATGTTTTTTTATGTAATCCTAAGTCACACTATACTTTATTAATGTTCCACGTGAAACATTAATAAAATTAAATTATTAAAAATAATAGTAGATACATTAAGTGATGAGTATTTATGAAAATTTAAATAATTAAATTTTTATTACATAAATCTTAAAATAATGTTTAAATTTAATGTTCCACGTGGAACATTAAATATTTTTTGAAAATATAATTTAATTGTTAATTGTATTATTTAATCTTTAGTATGTTGATTTAAACACATTATTAATTATTTATATAGAAATTATTATTATTTTAACGTGTTGGTATGATTATTAACACTTTATAATAATTAAAACAATGTTTCACGTGAAACATATAGTGTTTTATTATTTTGAATACTTCACTTTTTATGTTATAATGTATTCGTGCAATGGGTGACGTGGAACCAGGTCAGAATCGGAAGATAGCAGCCTTAACATTAATCATTCATGTGCACTTTTTTTAAAGGAGAAAATCAATGAATGAGAGTTATCAACAAATTTTATATAAATTAGCTATGAAAGCTTATAAGAAGGGTGACATACCTGTTGCAGCAATTTTAGTTAAAGATAATAAGATAGTAGCAAAAGCTTATAATAAAAGGTTTAAAAATAATAGTTTACTAGGTCATGCTGAAATAATATGTATTTTAAAAGGTACAAAAAAGTTAAAATCATGGAGATTAACTGACTGTGATTTATATGTTACTTTGGAACCTTGTGCTATGTGTCGTGAAGTTATTAAGGAAGCTAGAGTTGAAAATGTTTATTATTTATGTGATAAGACAAAAAATGTGGTTAATAAAACGCATTTTATTAAGTTAAATAGCAGTACAAATGATCTGTATTCTAGGCTGTTAACAGATTTTTTTGATACTCTTAGAAAATAATTAAAATGTAGCGAACAAATGTAATTAATTGCTTGACTTATACACAAGTATGTGCTATATTATTAAGTAGTTTGGAGGCGATAAAATGGCATACACTGCTTTATATAGAAAATACAGACCATCTAATTTTGCAAGTGTGGTTGGACAGGAAGTTGTAGTAGATATTTTGAAGAATTCTATATTAAATAATAAGGTTAGCCACGCTTATTTATTTACTGGACCAAGGGGTACTGGTAAAACGAGTATAGCTAAAATTCTTGCTCATGCTGTAAATTGTCTTAATTTTAACGGCGATATATGTGGTGAGTGCGAAGTTTGTAAGAATTTAGAGATAAATGATAGTGATATTATAGAAATAGACGCTGCAAGTAATAATGGTGTTGATGAGATTAGAACTTTGAGGGATAATGTTAAATTGTTGCCAAGTTTTTGTAAGTATAAAATTTACATTATTGACGAAGTACATATGTTGTCTACAGGCGCTTTTAATGCGTTATTAAAGACACTAGAAGAACCACCCAGTCATGTCATTTTTATTCTAGCTACAACTGAACCTAATAAGATACCTTTGACTATTTTGTCAAGGTGTCAGAGATTTGACTTTAATAAGATTTCTAATGAAAAATTGGTTAGTAGACTTCTATATATTGCTACTCAGGAAGGAAAAATCGTTGATAAATCAATTTTAGAATATATTGCTGAGATTTCTGATGGTGGATTAAGAGATGCAATTAATTTGCTTGACCAAGTTATATCTTTACCACAGGAAAGTGTTACTTTAGAAGAGATTGATAGATTATCTGGTAGAATTTCTCAAAATACTTTATTTGAATTACTAAATGCTATTTCAATTGGTAATTATCTTTCTATTTTAAATATTTCTGATATAATTTACGGAGAAGGCAAGAATTATAAAGATATTGCTGATGGAATGTTAGCAATTGTCAGAGATTTGAGTATTAATTTTGAGGTTGATAATTATTTTAATAAGGATTACTCTTCAAAACTTGCTACTATTAATATACCTTTTGATAAATTAATTTCTATTACATCTCTTTTAAACGAACTTATAAAAGAATTAAAAAATTCTAATGACCCTAAAATGCTTTTTGATATTTATATGGTCAATATTTGTAATAGTTTGTCATCTAAAGGTAATTTAAGTGTTAAAAAAGAAGATATTAACAATTCTCAAACGGTTGAACTTAAAAATAAAGAGGTTATTAACATATCTAATATCAAGGAAAATAAGAAAAAAATAAATATTAACAAAGACTCAGATGAGGATACTATAAATGAAAAAACAGTTAACACTTCAAATGATATAATTAATGGTGATTTAAAGAGTATAAGAATTAATAATGTATTAGCTGAAGCAGATAAAAACATTTTAAACAATATAGTTAAGTCGTATGATAAGATAGGCGATTATGTTTCTAATAAGGTTTATAATACTCTTTCAATTTTGCTTTTGGATGGTCATGTAGTCGTTGCTTCTACAAAATATTTGCTATTTGCCTTTGAAAGTGAAGAAGATGTGACTTTATTTGATAATAATTATAAACAAATTGAATTATTTATTAAGGAAGTGTTTGAAGAAACATATAAAGTGGCTGCAGTAACAAAAAAAGAATGGCAAAGGATAAAGGAAGATTTTATAAAAAATAAAAAAAATCAAATTCCGTATGTATTTATTGATGAAAATGATGTAAAATTAGATATGGGTGTAAGTTTTAATGATTTAGAAAACTCAGCATTAGATTTATTTGGAGAAGACACAATAAGTGTTAGATAGGAGGAAATTATGAATATACAAAATTTAATGGCACAAGCTCAAAGAGTACAAAAAGATTTAGAAAGGGCTAATAATGAGATAGAAAATACTGTTTTTGAAGGTGTTAGTGGAGCAGTTAAGGTAACTATATCTGGTAAACATGAAGTTAAAAGCGTAGTGATTACTGATGATAGCGTTTTAAGTGATAAAGAAATGCTTGAAGATATGATTTTAATTGCTGTTAATGATGGATTAAAGAAAATTTCAAAAATGAAAGAAGAAAAAATGGGTAAATATACTGGTGGTTTAGGGGGACTTTTCTAGTATAATGATTTATCCTGATGAATTTGAAAAATTAAAAGAAAGTTTTCAGTTATTGCCTGGTGTGGGAGAAAAGTCTGCTGAAAGATATGTTTATGCAGTTAATGAAATTGATATTGATAAAATAGAAGAATTTGCTGCTAATTTAAACAGATTTAAAGAAAATATGAGAAAATGTAAGGTATGTGGACATTTAACTAATAAGAAAATTTGTAATATTTGTGATAATGAACATAGAGATAAGTCTACTATTTGTGTTGTGGAAGACTCAAAAAGTGTGTTTATGTTTGAAAAAACTGGAAAATATAGTGGAGTTTACCATGTGCTTGGTGGATTAATATCTCCAATTGATGAGGTAAATCCAGAAGATATTAATTTAAATTCTTTGATTTCTGAACGTATTAATGATGAAGTAAAAGAAGTTATAATTGCACTTAACCCTTCTGTAGAAGGTGAAATGACTAGTCTTTATATTCAAAAGTTATTAGAGAAAAAGAATGTAAAAGTTTCTAGACTTTCTTATGGACTTCCAATGGGTGCAGACATTGAGTATTTAGACCCATTAACAATTATTAGAGCAATTGATGATAGAAAATTTTTGTCATAAATAATGAATAAGTTTATACTATTAATTGGAGGATATTATGCAATTTATAGTATTAGTTATTAAAAGACTTGTGATGGCTTTATGTATGCTTTATACAGTTGATTTGATTACTTCAAGTGCAGGGTTTATAATACCTATTAATGTTGTAAGTGTTATATTTGTAAGTTTATTAGGTATTCCTGCTTTGTTTGGTCTTGCATTTTTAAAGCATTTTATGTGAGATAGTAGGTGGTATTATGGAAGAAAAGCTTAGTAATTATTTTGAACAAATGGCTAGTCAAGATAGGATTAGTCATGCTTTTTTGGTGTGTAATACTGAATATTCTGTTATAAAAGAAGAACTCTCTTTCTTGTTAAATAATTATTTTTTTGAAGAAAGTGTTGATATTGATAATTGTAGTGATGTGGTTATTGTTAAACCCATAAATGATAAAATTGTTAAAGAGCAAATATTAGAACTACAAAATAAACTTAAAAGTTATAGTCAAACTCATAAAAACAGAGTGTATATAATTAATGAGGCTCATAAAATGAATGATTATGCAGCAAATTCACTACTAAAATTCTTGGAAGAACCAGAAAGTAATATTTATGCTTTTTTGATAACTACTAATATAAATAAGATATTACCAACTATAAAGAGCAGATGTCAGGTTTTATCAATACAAAATATCAAAGTTTTAGATATTAAAAGTTATTCAGATGAAGTAATTCTTAAAACAATTCAATTAATTAGACTTATGGAAGAAAAAAAGTCTTCTTCTTTTGGGTATTTGTATGATATAATTAGTAAGAAGGAAGAAAAAGATAATGTAATTAATATGTTAAAAATTATGAAATACTTTTATAGTGATGTTTTTAATCTTATATTAGGTAGAAATATTATTTATTTTGAAGAGTATCTAAGTGATTTAAAGTATGTAAGTGATTTAAATTCTACACATGATATTATTAGAAAGATGTTTGTACTTAGTAAGAGTGAAAATAAACTTGAGTATAATTTAAATATTAATTTATTTATGATAAGACTTATTAGTGAGATGGTAGGTGATTAAATGAAAAATGTAGTTGCTGTTAGTTTTAAGGAGAATGGAAAGTATTATTTTTTCAATGGTAATAATTTGAAAATAAAAGATGGAGACTTTGTTGTTGTGACTACTGAAAGAGGTCTTCAAGTGGGTAAAGTTATAATAAGTAATATTATTAATAAAGAAGAATTAAGTAATATGAAAGATGTAGTGAGAATTGCAACACCTAAGGATTTGAAAATACATGAATCTAATTTAAAAAATGCTGAAGAAGCTTTAAATACTGCTAGAAAAATAGCGCAGAAGTTAAAACTTAATATGAATTTAATTGAAGCTAGTTTTACTTTTGAAAGAAATCAGTTAATCTTCTTCTTTCTATCTGACCAAAGAGTAGATTTTAGAGATATGGCTAAAGAATTAGCGTCAATTTATAAAACAAGAATTGAGTTAAGACAAATTGGTGTTAGAGATAAGGCAAGAGAAGTTTCTGGAATTGGGCAATGTGGGCGTGTTTTGTGCTGCGCAAGTTATATGAAAAATTTTGTTGATTCCGTTTCAATAAATATGGCTAAAAATCAAAGCTTAGCGCTTAATCCTAGTAAAATTAATGGACAGTGTGGAAGGTTACTTTGTTGTTTGACTTATGAAGATGAAGTGTATTCTGAAAATAGAAAAGAAATGCCTATTTTAGGAGAAAAAGTAGAGACTGAAAAGGGAACTGGGACTGTGGTTTCAATTGATATATTAAAGAAAATTTATGTTGTTGATGTTCCTAATGAAGGTAGAATTGAAGTTACTTTGAAAAGTAAGTGTGATGAATGTGAAAAATGTAATTAATGATTTAGTTGGCTATGATGGGTTAAAGATAGTCCAAAACAATGAGTACTTTAATTTCAGCTTGGAGTCTGTTATGATTCCAAGATTTTGCGTGCTTAGAGATAATATGAGAATACTTGATTTGTGTACGGGAAATGCTCCTATACCAATGATACTTAGTACTATTACAAAGTCTAATATATTGGGAGTTGAAATTCAAAAGGAAATTTATGATTTAGCAAGTGAGTCTGTTAAAATTAATAATTTACAAGATAGAATAGAGTTATTAAATATGGATGTTAAAGATTTAGATAAGGTATTTGAAACAGATACGTTTGATTTGATAACTTGTAATCCTCCTTATTTTAAAGTGTGTGAGACAAGTAATTTGAATGATAATATGGTTAAGTCTATTGCAAGACATGAAATACTTTTGAATTTAGAAGATATTTGTAGAATAAGCAGAAAATTACTAAAGAATAATGGAAGTTTGGTTCTAGTTCATAGAACTGATAGGCTTGTTGAAATAATAAATATGCTTACAAAGTATAATTTGCAGCCGAAAAGAATTAGATTTGTTTATCCTAAAACGAAAGAAAATTCAAATTTGGTATTAATTGACGCTAAAAAAAATGGAAAAGTTGGATTAAAAGTTTTAGAACCACTTATTTGTCACAATAGTGATGGCAGTTATACAGAAGAAATAAATAGAATGTTAGAGAGGTAGTTATGATACAAAAGAGTTATGATAAGGAAATTAGTAATTGTTATATAGTACCTACACCTATTGGAAATATGAAAGATATGACCTTTAGAAGTGTTGAAGTGCTTAAACAAGTAGATGCAGTTTTTGCAGAAGATACTAGAGTAACTGGCGTACTTTTAAATAACTTAGATATTAAAAAGAAGATTTATCAAAATCAGAAGTTTAATGAAGCTAAAGCTAGTGGTGTGGCAGTGGAGTTATTAAAAGAAGGAAAAAATATTGCAGTTGTTACAGATAGGGGAACTCCACTTATAAGTGACCCTGGAAATGTTTTGGTGTCTGAAGTTATAAAGAATGGATTTAATGTGATAGCTTTACCCGGCGCTTGTGCTTTTGTACCTGCTTTAAATATGTCTAATATTAATCAAGAAAAATTTTTGTTTTATGGTTTTTTGAGTTCTAAAGAAGGACAGGCGTGTCATGAATTAGAGAAGTTAAAGAGTATCAACTTTACAATAGTTTTATATGAAGCACCTCATAGACTTTATAAAACTTTACAAAATATAGAAAAAATCTTGGGAAATATTCAAATAAGTATTTCCCGGGAAATAACTAAGCTTCATGAAGAGGTGTTTAGGGGTAGTGTTAGCGAGGCTTTGGAAATTTATAAAGAAGTTAAAGGCGAAATTGTAATCGTTATTGATAATAATAAGAATGAAGTTGACTATGAAGTTTCTTTTAAGGAAGTTATGGACTTAATTAAACTTGGTGTTAAACCAAATGATGCAGTTAAATATGTTTCTAAGAAAAATGAAGTTAGTAGGAATATTTTATATAGTATGTATGAGGAGGGTAAGAAATGAAATTAATCGTTGGACTTGGTAATCCAGGAGAAGAATATCAAAATACTAGACATAATGCTGGATTTATGGCTATTGATAATTATATTGATGGGTCAAATTTTAAGAAGAAAGATAATTATATGATAGTTGAAAAGGTAATTAATGGAGAGAAAATCTTATTTGTTAAACCACTTACTTATATGAATGATAGTGGACAGGCTGTTAGAAAAGTAATGGATTATTATAAGATTAACTTAGAAGATATTTTAATAATCTATGATGATATGGATTTTAATGTTGGGACTATTAAGATAAAAGCGAGTGGTTCAAGTGGTGGACATAATGGAATTAAGAGTATTATTAAATGTTTAGGTACAGAAAACTTTAAGAGAATTAGAATTGGAATATCGAAACCTGAAGGAGATACAATTGATTATGTCTTGGGAAAATTTAGCAAGCATGATTTGAATAATTTATATTATGTGTTTAATACTATTAATAGGATAATTGAAGATTTTGTAGTCTTGCCATTTGAAAAGTTAATGAGTAAATATAATGGGTGAATATTATGCTTAATGGTTTGTTTGATTTTAAATTTAAAGATGGAATGAAGATTAACGTTAGTAAAAATGAAATATACAATCAAATGCTTTTGTATATGTTTTTTGCTTGGAAGAAAAGCGTTGTTATAGTTACTCCGACTTTAAATGAGGCTAACCAGCTTTATAGGGATTTACAGTATTATTTAAAGGAAAGTGTGTATATTTTTCCGGATGATGATTTTCTTACTAAGAAAGCTATCGCGTCTAGTCCTGAGTTAATGTACATGAGAATGAAGTTCTTAAATAATATAGATAGTACAGATAATAAGATTTTAATATGTCATACAAGTAGTTTTTTGAAGAAATTTCCAGCTAAAAATAGTTTTGAAGAAAAAGCTATTAATTTGAAAGTTGGTAAAACTATTGATAGAGATGATTTAATAGAAAAGTTAACAAATATTGGTTATAAGAGAGAAAGTTTAGTTACGAATACTGGGGAATTTAGTGTAAGAGGATTTGTAATTGATGTGTTTCCAATATTTTCTGATCATCCAGTTAGAATTGAATTTTTTGATGAAGAGATAGATGAGATTAAGTATTTTAATGAGAATACACAATTGTCTATTCAAAATACGCAAGAAGTTGTTATTAAGCCAGTTAATGATGAATATAATGGTAGCAATTCAAGTATACTATCTTATTTAAATGAGCCTTTATTAGTATATCAAGATTATAATCAAATAATGATGGTTGAAAAAAGTTTAATAGAACAGATTAATTATTATAATGAAGAAAACTATAATTTTTTATTAGCTGATATAGAGTCTGATAGTAAGTTATTTGTAGATACAATAGAAAATGGAAAATCAGATTTAAACATTGCGGCCGTAAAAATAGTTAACTATAATAATGATGTTAATAAGTTTGTTAGTGATTTAAACGAAAAAAATAGTTTTTTGTGCTCTAATGATGAAAAGTTTATTAAGAAATTAAAAATTGATAAGAGCAAAGTAATTGATACAGATTTATTAGAAGGTTTTGTTTATGAAGGCAAAGCTTATTACTCAAAAAATGATTTGAATGGACATGAAGAGAAGATTAAATATAATACTGGTTATAAGATGGGTAAAAAGATAGATTCTATTGATAAACTGGAAGTTGGAGATTATGTCGTTCATAAAGAGTCAGGGATTGGTGTTTATATGGGAATAAGCACTATAATGAAGAATGGTTTACCAAGAGATTATATTTTGATTAAGTATAAGGGGGACGATAAATTATATTTACCTGTTGATAAAGTAGATAAACTTTATAAGTATTCTTCTAAAGATGGTGCAAGGCCTGTAATTCATAAGTTAAATAGTGTTGAATGGCAAAAAACAAAGATGAAGATTAGAAAGAAAATTTATGATATAAGCGAAGAGTTAATCAAAATTTATAAAAATAGAAGTATATCAAAAGTTGAACCTTTCAAGGAAGATACACCAGAGCAACAGATTTTTGAGAGTGAATTTGTTTATCAGGAAACTCCAGACCAATTAAAGACTACTATGGAAATAAAAAAAGACTTAGAAAGTTCTAAACCAATGGATAGACTTTTATGTGGAGATGTTGGTTATGGTAAGACTGAAGTTGTTTTTAGGGCGATGTTTAAGGCAGTAATGAATGATAAGCAAGTAATGTACTTATGTCCAACAACACTTTTAAGTTATCAACAGTATATAAGTGCGACTAAAAGATTTAAAAATTATGCTGTAAATATAGCTTTATTAAATAGGTATACTACAGCTAAAGAAGTTAAAAATATTTTATCTGACTTAGAAAGTGGAAAAATTGATATTGTTTTTGGAACACATAGGCTACTTTCTGGTGATATTAAATTTAAGGATTTGGGTTTTTTAGTAATTGATGAAGAGCAAAGATTTGGTGTTATGCATAAAGAGAAAATTAAGGAGATCAAGTCTAATGTTCATGTTCTTTCTGTTTCTGCTACACCTATACCAAGAAGTTTACAAATGAGTTTGATTGGAGTTAGAGATTTATCGTTAATTGAAACTCCGCCTGTTAATAAGTTGCCTGTTCAAACTTATGTTATTAGTTATGATGCTTATGTTTTAAGGGATGTTGTATTGAAAGAAAAAGCTAGAGGTGGGCAAGTGTTTATTCTTTATAATAAAGTTGAGGATATGCCTAGCATTGCAGAAAAGTTTAGAAAGCTATTGCCTGAAGTTAGTATTAATTATGCTCATGGGAAGATGAATAAGGAGCAAATGCAAGATATAATGTATGATTTTACTTTAGGAAAGTTTGATGTTCTTTTAAGTACGACTATTATTGAAAATGGAATAGATATACCTAATGCTAATACTATTATAGTAATGGATGCTGATAGATTTGGACTTTCACAGCTTTATCAAATTAGAGGAAGAGTTGGAAGAGGAGATAGGCAAGCTTATGCTTATTTGATGTACAATAAAGAAAAGGTGCTTGGTGAGACAGCACAAAAGAGATTAGAAGCGATAAAAGAGTTCACTGAGCTTGGAAGTGGTTATAAAATTGCAATGAGAGATTTAAGTATTCGTGGAGCTGGGGATTTACTTGGTAGTGAACAAGCTGGGTTTATTGATTCAGTTGGAGTAGATATGTACATTGAGCTAATTAATGAAGAGTTAAATGGTGTAGTGATGGATGAAGAGGAAAAAGAGACTAATATAGACGATGTTGCTACACATATAGGAAGTGAGTACTCTAATGAAGATGCAATTATAATTGAGATACACAAAATGATAAGTGAAATTAATAGTATTACTGAATATGAAACGGTGTATGATGTTATTAAAGATAGATTTGGTACTGTTAGCGAAGAAATTGATATTTATATGAAACAGGAATTAGTTGAAAAGTTAATTGATAAACTTAAAATTAAGTTGTTAGTTAATGATAAGATGAAATTTACTTTAAAACTAGATAATGATGTGTATAGTAAACTTAATATTGAAGATTTGTTTATTGAGGCAACTAAAATTTGTACAAGATTTAATTTTGCTTTTAGGGCAGATGCTATACATATAAGTTTAAATAAGGAAAATCTAGAGAAACATTACATTAACTATATTATGGAGTTGTTAATATATATAGATAGCAATATTAAAAGATAAAGAAAAACTGATACTTTGATATGAACCCCGTTTCTTGGACACAAGAGAAACGAGGTTTTTATATGTCAAAATTAACTTATGAAGATAAAATTAATATATATATTGATAAAAAAGGGGGAATGTCAGTAGGAAGTCTATCAAGTAAATACAAGGTAAGTAAAAATATAATCAATTATCTAACAGCATTAATAGATAAACATGGAATAGACATTTTAAGAACAGATAAAAATAGAATTCATACTAAATTCGAGAAACAGGAAGCAATAGATAGAGTTTTAATTAATGGTGAAGCAAAATGGGCTGTAGCATTAGATTTAGGCCTATTAAGTAAAGGAATGTTAGTTAATTGGATTAAAAATTATAAAGAAATGAGTTATAATATAGTTGAACGAAAAAGAGGAAGGAGTCCAACTATGTCAAAAAAGCCTAAAATAACAAACAAAATAGAAACTATAGAAGAAGAAAATGAAAGATTAAAAAAAGAAAACTTATATTTAAAGGCGGAGCTAGAATACTCAAAAAAATTGAGAGCTGTTGTTCAAGCAAGGAAGAATCAACAACAGAAGAAAAAGTAAGTGTTGTAAGTGAACTTCGGCTAATATATCCATTGATGATTCTTCTACAAGTATCTGGTTTAGCTAAATCAGTATATTATTATACCTTATCTAAAATAGATAAAGATGATAAAAATAAAGAAATAATAGATAAAATAAAAGAAATATTTATTAATAATAAAGAAAGATATGGTTATCGCAGAATTACGTTAGAATTAAGAAACCAAGGTTATAATGTTAATCATAAAAAAGTTTATAGAATAATGGTTAAACTAAGTTTAAAGCCATTAAAAAGAAACAAAAGAAAATATTCATCTTATAAAGGAACCATTGGTAAAATTGCTGATAATTTAATTGAAAGAAATTTTAATGCAGAAAAGCCTAATCAAAAATGGTATACAGATGTTACTGAATTTAATCTTCGAGGAGAAAAATGTTATTTATCACCAATATTAGATGGATTTAACGGTGAAGTTATTTCTTATAACACTTCTAAATCACCAAATCTAGAGCAGATAAGTGATATGCTTAATAAAGCATTTGATGGCAAAAATCTAGAAGGATTAATATTTCATTCAGATCAGGGATGGCAATATCAACACCAATCTTATCAGCAAAGACTAAAAAATAAAGGTATAAAACAAAGTATGTCCAGAAAAGGAAATAGTATGGATAATGGAATGATGGAAAACTTTTTTGGACTACTTAAAACTGAAATGTTTTATGATCAAGAAGATAAATACAAAACACTAGATGAATTAATTTTAGCAATTGATGACTATATTAATTATTATAATTATGATAGAATTAAAATAAAATTAAAAGGACTGTCTCCTGTAAATTACAGGTTACAATCCTCTAATTAGAAACTATTTATAAACTGTCCAACTTTTGGGGTTCAGTTCACTTAGTTTTAGCTAGTTATCAGTTTTTTTGTATGTGTCTTTTGTTTTTTCAATTAATTTTATAGTATCTTTTAATGGGTAAAAATCTTTAGTTTCTACTGTTATATTTTGTAGTGTTTTATAGTTTTGAAAGAAATCTTTTATCTCAGCTTTTTGATGTTCTGTTAAATCGTCAAGTGTATTTATGTTATCAAATCTTGGGTCTTTATCTACAACAGCAATTACTTTTTCGTCATTATAACCATTATCAATAACCTTTAAATAACCTAGAACTCTTGCTGGTACAACACAGCCTGGAAATGTTGGGTATGAACTTAATACTAGTATATCAAGTGGGTCTTTATCGTCAGCTATTGTGTTTTCAATATAGCCGTATTCTCCAGGATATGTAAGTGCACTATAAAGAACTCTGTCAAGGGTTATTTTTCCAGTTTCTTTGTTTACTTCAAATTTGTTTTTTGTTCCCATTGGAATTTCTATAATTGCGTCTACTATATACTTCATTTTTATCACCTACATTAAGTTTACAAAAATAAAACCGATTTGTCTAGTATAATTATTAAATTTTTATTTAAAATAAGATATAGAGGTGTTTAAATGGATACAGGTGTTGTAAGAAAAATAGATGAACTTGGTAGAATTGTTATTCCTAAGGAAATTAGAAAAAATTTAAATATTAGAAATGGAGAAGATGTAAGTATTTTTGTTAAAGATAATATGATAGTTTTAAAAAAGTATGAAAGAGCTTTAACTATAAAAGAGATATCTCAAAAGTATATTAATGCATTTAAGAAAATTAATGATGACGTTATTTTAATAAGTGATAAGAATTCTATTATAAGTAGTAGTAATTTAGAATATATTGATAAGAAGATAGATAATAAGATATTTAACTTGATTAATGAAAGAAAAAGTGAAGAAGGAACTGTCCTTAATTTAGGTGGAGAAGTTATAAATAGTGCATATATTGTCTCGCCAATAATTGTGGATACTGATGCTATTGGTGCGGTTATTTCTCTTTGTAAAGATAGATTAAATGAAAAAAGTAAGATATTTAATAATGTCATAAACATACTAATTACACTTAATTTATGTTAAATTTACTGAAAATGCTTGCAGAAAGTGAAAAAATATGGTATATTACATAAGCGAAAAGGTTTCTATAACTATATAGTTATGGCGAAAGGAGTGTAATATGAAAAAGGGTATACATCCAGAACTAAAAGAATGTAAGGTAAAATGTGCTTGTGGTAATGAGTTCACAACTTTAAGTACAAAGAGTGAAATTCAACTTGAAACTTGTAATAAATGTCATTCATTTTATACAGGTAAACATTTAACTGCAAGAACTGGTAATGTTCAAAAGTTTAAAGAAAAATATGGAATGAAATAGTCAAGTAAATGACTATTTTTTTGTTTGCTTGTGTAATTTGTGTAAAATTAGTTTATAATATAAATTGAAGAGGTGTTAATTTATGAGAGTTGGAATAGCAAGTGATCATAGAGGATATAAAGCAAAAGAAAAGTTAAAGAAATATTTTGTAAAGAAACGTATTGAGTTTGTTGATTATGGTACAGATTCAGAAGAGATAGTTGATTATCCCGTGTTTGCGACTTCAGTTTGTAAAGGTGTTATAAGAGGCGAAGTAGAATGTGGTATACTTATATGTGGTACTGGTATTGGAATGAGTATTGCTGCTAATAAATTTCGCGGTATCATGTGTGCAAAAGTAGATAATAGTGATGAAGCAAGACTTGCTAAAGAACATAATCACGCTAATGTGATAAGTTTTTCTGAGAAGAAAACTATGTGGGAGATTAAAGATATTGTGGATGCTTATTTAAAGGCTACACCATTAGAAGGTGAAAGATATTTAAGAAGAATAGAAGAAATCAAGGATATAGAAAAAAAGAAAAAGTACTAGTTTTAAGTACTAAATTTGACTTTTTTTCTTTTTTTTGCTATAATTTAGATGTGTGGAGCATTATGCTAGTCAAACACACCTTATGAAGATGGGGCTAAAAATCCATCAATTGTGCAATGTCACTTTATATATTTTGCTTCTTTCGCCCAGATTGGGGCAGGTATGTAATTTTAGGTATTAGGAGAAGATATAACGGCATATATTCATATCCTATTATCAGATGAATTAGTAAAAAGCATATGTCGTGAGTGGGATATAGGGATATTATTTGAAATATAAACTGCAAAAGCGAATAAATAAGGTTAATGTTTGCCTGGGAAAACCTCTAGCATGTCTATATTATAAAGATTGAAGTGCGGACTAAGTGGTGATCGAGTGGTCATTTAAGGTAACTGATGATTAATATTATGAAAGAGAAATCGCCGGTGGGTAACCTAAGGTTAATATTAGAGAAATTCAACTCGACCAAAGCCGTAAAATTAATTTATAGTATTCCATACATTTTTTCTCAAAGGGAGTTTATTGTAAAGTGAAGAAGAATAATTGGATAGTAAAGGCATTTTTGCTAACTTTTTTTATAGCGTTAATTTTTAATTTTGTATCGAATATAGTTGTAAATAAATTTAATAATATTATAGTTTTATCTGTTTTATGTTTACTGTTTGTTTTAATAGGGATATTATTTGATATTATTGGTACTGCGGTGTTATCTGCTAAAGAGGCTGTTTTTCATGCTAAGAGTTCTAAAAAGATTAGAGGTAGCAAGGAAGGCGTTTATTTAGTAAAGAATTCTAGTACTATTGCAAGTATTTGTAATGATGTAATAGGTGATATATGTGGTATTGTGAGTGGTTCAATTGCAGCTATGCTTGGAATTATAATTGCTAATAAATTTAATATTTCGTTAGTGTTTGTAACTCTTTTAGTAAGTTCTTTTATTTCATCAATTACGGTTGGTGGAAAAGCAATTGGTAAAAGATATGCAATAAAAAATGCTGATAAAATTATATTTGTAGTTGCAAAAGTGTTAAATAGATTTAAATTTAAGAAATAGTATTTTTTATGAATATTATTTTTTTTATAGCATAAGATATTGTATGAAAAAGTATATTTTAGTAATAATTATGTTGATAACTCTATATTTTGGTTATTCAAATAAGAAAGAAAATGAAGTAGTAATTAATCAAGAAGAAAAAATGAGTAATGTGGATAGTCTAATGGTTAATATGAGTAGTTTTAATGAAAAAGATATGCCTTTAAGTGAGTTTTTAGAAGGTGTAGTTTCATGTGAAATGCCAGCACTTTTTATGGAAGAAGCTTTGAAGTCCGGAGTAGTTGCAGCTAGAACTTTTTACTTGTATAACTATACTAATAATGAAAATTATATTCCTACTAGTGGTGGACAATGTTATATGACTAAGGAAGAACTTAAAACTAAGTGGGGTAATAAGTATGAAGAGTATTTAAGTAAGATAAAAAAAGTAGTCAAGGAGACTAAGAATGAAGTTATTGTTTATAATGATGAAGTAATTGAGGCTTTTTATTTTAGTATGAGTAATGGATATACAGAAGATGCGAGCAACGTTTTTAATATTTCAAAGCCTTATTTAGTAAGTGTTTCTTCTAGTTATGATAAAGATATTAACAATAATTTTAAAGAATACTCAGTTGATTTAAGTAGATTTAAAAGTGTGCTTGGCTTAGAAGAAGAGTCTATAGTTATTAACAATATTATTAGAAATCAAAGTAATCGTATTTTAAAGATTTGTGTTAATTTAAAGTGTTATACAGGAGTAGAGTTTAGAAAACTTTTTGGACTTAGAAGTACAGACTTTGATGTAAATATTGAAAATGATATGGTTAGTTTTGTTACAAGAGGGTATGGACATGGTGTAGGAATGAGTCAGTATGGCGCTAATGAAATGGCGAAGTTGGGTTATAATTATAAAGAAATTTTAAAATATTATTATAAAGGTACTGAAATTATGTATAAATAAATAATAATTGTTCACATTAACTAATGGGAGAGTGAACAATGAAAAGTGTTAAAAAATTATTTGTACCTACTGTTTATTTAGTTGCAGTGTTATCTGTGGTTGGATGTGTTTTTCTTACTATATTTAGCATAAACAAGTATTTAACGGAAAGAGAGAGGTTTGATTATTCAATTAATGGTATTATTGATGGTAAAGTAAAACCTGTTCAAGGTGAAGAAGTGAAACCTCAAGTAAATTCTATTATTAAACCTTATAGGGGAGAAGATGTAAGTATTGGAAGATATTTTTATGATTTTGAAGGAGAACAGGCAAGTCAGGAAAAGTCAATAATATTCTATGAAAATACTTATATGCAAAACTCAGGAGTAGATTATGTAAGTGAGAAAGCATTTGATGTCGTAAGTGTTTTAGCGGGTAAAGTAGTAAGTGTTGATGTAGATGAGACTTTGGGAAATATCGTTAAGATAGAACATGATAAAGGAATTATTACAACATACCAAGGAATTGATAATGTCGCTTTAAAAGTTGGTGACAATGTAACACAAGGAACAGTAGTAGGAACGAGTGGTAAATCGTTAGTAAATTCTAATTACACAACTTCACTTCATTTTGAAGTAAGTTATAAGGGTGAACTAGTAGACCCTGAAAATTTTTATTCATTGAATATTGATGAGTTATAATCAACTTTATTAAAAAAGTTGATTTTTTTGTTGAAAAAAGAAGTTTTTTGGAGAAATTTTTAAAAAAGACTTTATTATTTTAAAAAATGTGGTATGATGTATATATGTGATGTAAAAATATATTTGGTGGGGAGAGATGAGAAAATGATAAATTTTGTTATTATGGAAGATAATAAGAGACATTTAAGAATTACTAAGAAGTATATTAAAAAGTATATGGTTGGTAAGACATTTGAGTATGAAATTTATGGATTTTCAAAGATTAGTCCTAAGTTTACTGGCTTTGTAAAAAGGAATGTATTTAAGAATATATATATTTTAGATTATGATTTAGGGGTTGACTCACTTACTAATGGAGTAGATGCTGCTAGAATAATTCGTCAATATGACTGGACTAGTCCTATAATATTCTTAAGCGTTAATGGGAAAGAGGCGCTTGACGTGTTTAAATCAAGACTACAAATATTAGATTTTGTTGATAAACAAGTAAATCCTGAACTAGAGTTGAGACAAATATTTAAGATTTGTTTCCAACAATTACAAATTAATGATACGTTGAAAATTAACAGAGCTGGTAAAACTTATTGTATTAATTGTAATGATATTCTATATATTTATAGAGATACAGTTGATAGAAAGAGTGTGGTTGTAACTGATAAAAACATAATCCCAATTAACTTACCGTTACATAAAGTTTATGGTTTACTGCCGTTTGAGTTCAGATATAGTCATAAGTCTTATATTCTGAATACTGATAGAGTGGAAGATTATGACTGGGATGATTATTACGTTATATTTGATAATGGTAGTAGAGAACCATTGATATCTAGAACGCATAAAAAAGAATTAAATGAGATTATGGAGTTGAGGGATAAATGAATTTTGTAGGGTATGTGGCCTGTTATTTGGCAATATTATTGAATTCTTATGTATTGTTTTGGTGTTATTCTAAGACTGGTGTTGAAAGAAAGAGTAATAAGATTAAATGTGTAATTTCTTTGGTCATATTGTCTGCACTAGTATATTTAGTAAATGTTTACGATACAACAAGTATAAAATGGTTAGCAATTTATTTACTTATGTGTATCATGTTTTATATAAATTATGATGAGGATATTGCTAATACTTTGACAAAAACATTTTTGATGTACGTAACTATGATTTTCTCAGATTTATTATCTTCTTTATTTTTAATGATTATATTAAAAGTATTTAAGTCAATTGATATTAATTCGTTAAGACCAGTTGCTACACTCTTGAATACTATATTTATGTTTATGTTTTTTAAAATGAATTTTTTCACTAGAGTTTTTACTGATTTTACTAATAAGGTGGCAAAAAGATTAAATAATACTATTATAGGTTTTTCTCTGTTTGTTTTGTTCTTTTTTTGGTTAATTGAGTATTATCACGGTTATATTTTCACTTATGTTACATTAATTACTTCGGTGTTAATTATTTTGTTGTTATTATTCTTATCTATTCAGGTCGTACTTCAATATTACAAAAATAAAAACATTGAAAATGAGAAACAACAATTACAAGTATTAATGCACGAATATGAAAGTGTTTTAAATCAAACTAGTGAGAATAGACATGAGATGTTAAATGATTTATTAATATTAAGAAGTATTTCTGATAAAAATTCTAGTGAGTTTACTAGAACTTTAGATGGTATTATAAGACAATATGATACTAAGAAATTTAAAAAATATACAAGCTTAGCAAAATTACCTACTGGTGTTAAAGGTATGATTTATTATAAAATCGCTTTTATTAACGAAAATGAAATTAATTTTGATACAGTTGTTAATGGTGTAGATTATGCTAAATTTGAAGCAATGGATAAAGACTTATATTACAAAGTTTGTAAAATTTTAGGAATACTTATGGATAATGCAATTGATGCGTGTGTAGATAGTGACAAAAAGAAGCTTGTTGTTTCTGTTTATACTGAAAATGAAGATTTATGTGTTGAAATTGATAACAGCTATTCTGGAATAATAGATAAAGATGGAATTAAGAAAAAAGGCTATACTACTAAAGGTAAAAATCATGGTCATGGACTTACTATTTTAAATAGAATAGTTGATGAAACAGAAGAATTAAATTTTGAACAAAGTATTAATGATAAAGATAAACTATTTACTTCTATATTAAAAATAAAACTCTAGACAAAATCTAGAGTTTTAAAACGATTACGATTATAATTATTTAATTAGACTTTCTGGCATTTCTTCTTCGTTAAAGAAGCTGAAGAAACAAGCTCCTGAAGTAGTTTTACCAATAAGCCCACCTAACATACCTAATAAATTTGCAAATAATTTCATATTATCATTCTCCCTTCTTATAATATTTATAATTATTATAACTTACTCCAAATATTTTGTAAGTTATGGGTAAGATAACAAATACCGCGATAAGTAGTGAAAATAGTATACAGTTTGATAAAGTATTGTTTCTTACAATGAAGAACATCATTGTATATATGGTTCCGTTTATCAAGCTAATTGTTTTAAAAATGGTTCTTCTTTTTTTATTTATTAATGGTCGTTTCTTTGTGTCTGCAGGGGCAAAGAAGGCAAATAGTATTATTGAGGTAATTGCTAATGCTATTTTAACTTTGATATCTATATATAAGGTTTCACAAAGGTATGGAACTAGTAAGAATATAATACTGCTACTTATCCAACAGTCTATACTTCTTTTAGCATGAACTCCATATACAGTTAGTCTTAATATAGTATAAAGTCCCATTAATATTAGAAGTGTTTTCAAATTTCCTAACAAATATGATATTCCAAATATAACAAGTGTCTTAGTAATATTTAAGTATAGGCTAGCTAATCCGTATCTTATTATTTCCAATTGTTCCTTGTCATAGCTGTTATACCGTTTTATGTTATTCATTAAGGAATTGATTATAAGGCCTTTCATATTTATCACTTCCGAGAACATTATAAATCCTTTTTTTGCAATATTTTAGTTTTTGATAGTATTCTTTCATTTCTTTCATTTTTTATATAAAAAACGATATATTTGTTCACGTCAAAATACAGATGAAGCACGATTTTGGACATTTTACGCAAAAATGCTGTTTTCTAAATTGAAATGTGGTATGATGTAACTACAGCAAGTTAAAAGACATGTTGTGACGTGAAAATTTAGAGGAAGAGAGGTGTTAAGAGTTATGAATACTAGAAAAGGTATAGTCAAGTGGTTCAATAATCAAAAAGGTTATGGATTTATTGACTCAGGTGCTGGTGTTGGAGAAGATGTATTTGTGCATTATTCGGCTATTGAACAAGATGGGTATAAGTCATTAAAAGAAGGCGATGTAGTAGAATTTACGTTAATTGATACATCAAAAGGAAAACAAGCAGTTCAAGTTAAAGAAGTTGAACTAACAAGGGTTTAAAATATTAGGTGGCATTAAAGAAAGGAAAATAATCGACGATGACGTTTAGGCTAGTAAATAGATTTTATACAGAAACTGAAGAAGTGTAAAATTATCTAGGGAATGACTACAGAGTGTAGTTTTTTTCTTTCTTTTGTGATAGAATATTAATAGGGAGATGATGATTGATGAAATATTTTATTAGAGGTGACAAATTAGCTGTAACTGATGCAATTAGGGATTATGCAATAAGTAAAATTGACAGAATGGAAAAGTATTTTGATAAACCTGAAGATGTAAGTGTTAAAGTGATTTTTAGTGTTAGAGGTAGAGAACAAAAAGTAGAAATTACTATAAATGGTATAAATTTTGATTTAAGAAGTGAAGTATCACATAGTGATATGTATGCGGCAATTGATTTAGCTGTTGATAAATTAGAACAACAAATGAGAAAGTTTAAGAGTAAACTTATGAGTAAAGAAAGAGTAGAAATTGTTTATGATGAAGATATTATAGATGATGATGTTTTAGAAGATGTTGTTAAAAGAAAGAAAGTTTATTTAAAACCGATGGATGAAGAAGAAGCAATTATGCAGATGGAACTTCTAGGGCATACATTCTTTGTGTTTAAAGATATTAAAACAGAAAAAGTAAATGTTCTATATAAGAGACTTGATGGAGCATATGGAGTTATTGAAACTAATTAATAACTCTTTTTTTCTGTGTAATTTTTGTGAAAAGACTTTTATTATCAGGTTAAATTTGGTAAAATAGATGATGGACGGTGATAATATGAACATATTTAAAAAAATGTTTGACCATGAATATAAAGAATTAAAAAGGTTTGAGGAGTTGGCAGATAAAGTATTAGCATTAGATAGTGAAATGAGTAAGTTAACTCCACTTGAATTAAAAGCTAAAACTAGTGAATTTAAAAGTAGATTAAGTGAAGGAGAGACACTAGATGATATTTTAGTTGAAGCGTTTGCAGTTGTTAGAGAAGCTGCTTATAGAGTGCTTGGAGAAAAGCCTTATAAAGTTCAAGTAATTGGTGGTATTTGTATACATTATGGTAATATTGCTGAAATGAAAACTGGTGAAGGTAAGACTTTAACTAGTACAATGCCAGCATACTTAAATGCTTTAAGTGGGGACGGGGTACACGTTATTACAGTTAATGAGTACTTAAGTGAAAGAGACGCTAATTGGATGGGACAAGTGTATAACTACCTAGATATTAGTGTTGGTGTTAACAAGAAAGATATGTCTAGAGAAGAAAAGAGAGAAGCTTATTCTAAAGATATAACATATACCACTAATAATGAACTTGGGTTTGATTATTTAAGAGATAATATGGTTGTAAGAAAAGAAGATAGAGTTCAAAGAAAACTTAATTTTGCAATCATTGATGAAGTTGATTCAATACTTATAGATGAAGCTAGAACTCCATTAATTATAAGTGGTGGGGTTAGTAAAAGTGCGGACCTTTATAAGTTAGCAGATAAGACTGCTAAGAGTTTAAGAAGTGAAGACTATAATTTAGATGAGAAAACTAGGGGTGTTACTTTAACTGAAGAAGGTATTAAGAAGTGTGAAAAACTTTTAAATGTAGATAACTTATATGATATTAGTAATGCAGGACTCGTTCACAATTTAGATAAAGCACTTGTTGCTAATTATGGGTTTAAGAAAGATGTTGATTATGTTGTTCAAAATGATCAAATTATTATAGTTGATTCATTTACCGGTAGACTTATGCATGGTAGACAATATAGTGATGGATTACATCAAGCACTTGAAGCTAAAGAAGGCGTTAAGATAAATGAAGAAACTAAGGTACTTGCTACAATAACTTTTCAAAATTTATTTAGAATGTATAATAAGTTAAGTGGCATGACAGGTACAGCTAAGACTGAAGAAGAAGAGTTTAGAAATATATATAATATGTATGTTATAGAGATACCTACTAATGTGCCAGTTAAAAGAGTTGATATGGAAGACTTGGTGTATGTTAACATGAGAGGTAAATTTAATGCTCTTGCTAATACTATTGAAGAAATTCATAAGACTGGACAACCAATACTTGTTGGTACTGCTTCTATTGAAAGTTCTGAAAGGTTAAGTGATTTACTTAATAAAAGAGGAATTAAACATGAGCTTTTGAATGCTAAGAATCATGAAAGAGAGGCTCATATTATTGAGAATGCAGGGCAAAAGGGTGCTGTTACTATTGCTACAAATATGGCTGGACGTGGTACTGATATTAAGCTTGGAGAAGGTGTTAAAGAGCTAGGAGGACTTGTTGTTTTGGGTAGTGAAAGGCATGAGAGTAGACGTATTGATAACCAACTTCGTGGACGTGCAGGTAGACAAGGAGACCCTGGTACTACAAGATTTTATATTTCTATGGAAGATGATTTGATGGTTAAGTTTGGTAGTGAAAAGATTAAGGGCATAATGTTAAGTCTTGGATTTACTGAAGATACTCCTATTACACATAAAATGATGAGTAAGAATATTGAGAGTAGTCAAAAGAGAGTTGAAGGATTTAACTATGATAGAAGAAAAGCATTACTAGACTATGATAATGTTATTAGTAAGCAAAGAGAAATTGTTTATGAAAGAAGAAATGAAATATTAGATAAGGATAGTATTAGAGATAGAGTTCTAACTATATTTAAAGATTATGTTGTAGAGACAGTTAATGATCATTTTGTTCCAGAAGACGTGTTAACTCATAATGATATCGTTAATATATGCGAGATATTTAATTCTAATTTGTTAAAGAGTGAAAAATTAGTTGAGAAAGATTTAGAGAATAAGAGTATAGACGAGGTACAAAATACTATTTATGATATAGTTGTAAAAGATTATAATGAGAAACTTAAGGATGTACCTAAAGAAATTCAAGATGACTTTGAAAAAGCAATAACTTTAAGAGTGCTTGATAAAAATTGGATGAACCAACTTGATAATATGGAACAACTTAAGGAAGGTATTGGTTTAAGAGGATATGCTCAAACTAATCCACTTCAAGCTTATGCTTTAGAAGGTTTTCAAATGTTTGATAATATGCTTAAGGAAACTAATAGGGAGATTACTACATATTTACTTAAGGCTGAAGTTAGACAAAATTTAGAGAGACATGAGAATAAGAATATTAAGACTAATGATAGTAGTGAAAGCACTAAGAAGACACCTAAGAAAGCAGAAAATAAAATTGGTAGAAATGATCCATGTCCTTGTGGCTCAGGGAAAAAATATAAACAATGTTGTGGTAAATAACTCGCAAAACCCGATAAAATAAGGGAAAACGCGAGTTTTTCTTTTTATCAAAAAATAGCCTAAAATTGGCTTTAGAATTATTTTGTAGTATAATATTTAACAAATTTAAGGAGTTGAGAAAATGAAAGCAGTAAATGGAGAAGAATTAGATTTAGAGAATGATTATAATTTTTTAATGTTATGTAATGATTTTATAGTAGATATTTTAAAATGTACTGATAAATATCAATGGAGTTCCGAAAAAATAGATATTAAAGAAAAGGATATTAAAAAATTTAATTCATCAAAATATGATATATTTTATTTTAGAGAACATGGCTATGCAACAGTAATAAATAGAAGCTTATATAAACATATAGTGTTTTCTCTTGTTGCTGATTATAATACCTATGTATTTGATGCCATTAATTGTGCTTTAAGATATCACTTTGGAACAGCATTTACCTTATTAAGGAAACCATTTAAGGACGATCTTCTTTTATTAGAAATGATTTATGTTAAAGGTTATAGATTTGTACCTGAATTTTTAAATAAACCAATTAAAAATTTTTCTATAGATAAAATAACGAAAGAAGAAAAAAAGAAAATATTAAGAAAATGTTGTAAAAAGATTAATTTCTTCACGGGTAAAAGGATGTATGATTTAAGATATGAAAAAAGTTCAAAGGAGAGTCTAGAAAAAATATGGAATAAAACTTCACATATAATAACAAATGCTAAGGATTATGCAACAGAAGATGGTAACTTAAATATTATATTTGCAACAGAAGATATTGTTGAAGAGAATCTTGTATATTTTTATAAAGTTTGCTGTAGTGTTCAATTATATTTTGTTACTCTTCTTTTAAATATTTTGAAAGATGAAGAACTAATATCTGAAGAATGTTTTAATCAAAACATGGGAAATTTATACTTTGCTTTTTCATGTACATTAGGAAACGATTTGCCTGAAGAAATTGTTAAATCAATAATACTTAAATGTAATCATTGTGGTTCGATTACAAATATAACAAGCAAAATGATAAATAAAAATAATAAAAACAAGACTTTTAAATATAAATGTGAACATTGTAAAAAAGAATCAATAATAAATGGATTTATATTATCATAATTGTTAGTTCAGTTTCAAAATGACATTGGTAAGCGAGTTTAAAACATATAATATTAAATAAAAATAAAGAATAATATGGTATAATGTTTATAGGAGGGTTTTATGGAAATAGGACAATTAAAACAAATATTAATACAATCTTGGAATTTGGAAACATGCTCACCAGGATTAAGAGATAAATGGAATGAAGAAAATCCATCAATAGGACAATGTGCAATTACAGCTCTAATAGTAAATGATTTTTTTGGCGGAAAAATTATGAGATGCATGGCATCATCCGGAAGTCATTACTACAATATAATAGATGATGAACTTGTTGATTTAACAGTAGAACAATTTTTAGGAGAAATTCCTCAATATGAAAATGGTGAAGAGAGAACAAGAGAATATTTGTTAAGTAACAAAGATACAAAAAATAGCTATGAGAAATTACTTTATAATTTAAAACAGTTAATTAGACAGTTTCAAGGCAAACAGTTCAAATTAATTGATTGCAATGGACAAGAGTATTTGAGTAATACCCCAGGAACATTAGCTGGCAATAGAAAATTAAAAATATATGGAAGACTTGACTGCCAATCAGCCAAAAGATGGATTGAAAAAGGTTATTATATTTCAAATAGAGTTTTTTTTCAAAATGAAGGTATAGCAATTGCTGCCGGATATCGTCCATGTGCAAAATGTATGCCTGATAAATATAAAGAGTGGAAAAATGACCAAATAAGAAAAAATAGATTTCAAATGTGTGCTGATCAAAGAACACAATTTATGTTAGAAGAAGTTTCACAAGAATTTAGAGATCTTTTACAATTATGTAGTAACCAACTTTATCTTGATGAAGATGGAATGGTAAAACAGAAGAAGAAAAAGTTATAAAAATTGCAATACAAAAAATATTCGAAAAATACTAATTTTTGAATTTTAGATACTTTTTTAGATACCTTCTGCTAGGTTTCCCGAGTGCTCTCGGAAGCTCCCAAGTGCATTCAATAGCCGAAAAGAGCCAAAAAAAGTTCTGGAAAGCTACCAAAACTCCTACTATAAAAATCCATGTGTAAGTGGCAAAAAGTATAAAAACTGTTGTGGAAAATAATTTAAGATGTGGATAAACATTGTTTTATTCACATTTTTTATATGAGTTAATGGCTATGAATGATAAAATTATAGGAAATGAAAAGAATATAATATTTTATAATGATGAAGATGGAAATGCTAAGATAGAGGTATTACTTGAAAATGAGAATGTTTGGTTAAATGCTGATACTTTAGCGATTCTTTTTGATATTGATAGAAGTGACATTGTTAGACACATTAATAATATCTATAAAGATGAAGAATTGATTGAGGATGGCAAATGTGCAAATATTGCACACATGGGTAATGATGGAAAACAGTAATTAAAGATTGTATGGTTCAGGGTTTTGCTTTAAATTATGATAGATTTATGAAAGCTAGAAAATCTGATCAAGAGTATTTTAAAAGATTACTTGAAAGAATAAAATTAATTCGTACAAGTGAGAGAATGTTTTATCAAAAAATTACTGATATATTTGCTGAAAACTCTGTAGATTATGATAAAAATAGTGAAACAGCTATAATTTTTTATAAGACTATAAAAATAAGTTTTATTATGCAATAACTAGTAGTACTGCAGCAAAAATAATATATAATATTGTTGTGTTAGCCAAGTAATACAGCGTGGTGAAGTTGTGAATGAAGAGAAATTAATTAGTGTATAAAATAGAAATGCAAATCTTTATAATTATACTATTAGTAAAAATATTCAATTTGATTATTTGATAAGTATTATAGTTGTTATGAGAAAGTGAAAGACGCTTATTTCGTAGTTACTTATGCTTCAGTTAGAGATATTATTATTTGTGAATATATTTAAAAAATTAATACACTTTCAATAAAATTGTTGGTGCATTTTTCTTTTTAATGTGGTATTATAATTATAAGGAGGAGTAGAAAGTGATAAAAAAGTATATTAAGAAGTGTGAAATGTATTCTATGATTATTTCTATACTTATGATAGTTTTATCTTTGTTTTTAATATTTAAACCAATTAAATCTATTGAGACTTTTGTATTATTATTTTCAGTTATAATGCTTGTTAATGGTGTTATTGGAGTAGTTACATATTTTACTATTGAAAGTGATGAAAGATTATTTAGTTTTGATTTACTTAGTGGTATTACAAATATTATAGCTGGTGTACTTGTGTTCATTTATAGAAGTAGTTTAGTAGAAGTATTTCCTATTATGTTAGGTATTTATGTTATAGTAAGTAATTTACTAAAAATGCAAATCTCAATTAACTTGAGTAATGTACCTGAAAGTAATTGGGTTTTACTTGTTATTATGTCAATTTTAAATATGATAATAGGTATACTTTTAATTACTAATCCATTTGAGTCTATTATAACAATTACAACATTATGTGGTATTTTCTTATTAGTAAGTGAAGTAATTAGTTTAGTAGAAGAAATATATGTTTTGATTAAAATTAAAAAATTTGAAAAAACTATAGGCATGTAGATTTAATTTACATGTTTTTTCTTTTGTTATGTGATATAATTAGAATGGTGGTTATATTATGGCAAAAGAAAATTTTTTATCGTCAATTTATTTAATTATAAAGAATGAAAAAGGAGAGATACTTTTACAACGTAGAAAGGGTACTAAATTATGGTGTGGTTTTTTGGCTCTTCCTGCTGGGCATGTTGATTTAGGGGAAAACGTGTATGAAGCAATGATGAGAGAAGCTAAAGAAGAATTGGGTATTGAAGTTAGAGTTTCAGATATAATTGATACTTTTGTAGTTAATAGAAAAAATGTGAGTTTACCAAATTACTTTGATGTTTATTTTGAATTTAAGAGTTACGTTGGAGAAATTAAAATTAATGAAAAAGATAAATGTGAAGAATTAGTGTGGGCTAGAATAGATGATTTACCAAGTGAAATGATAACATTTGAAAAGGAAGCTATAGCTAATAATTCTAATGGAATTAAGTTTAGTGTAATACTTGCTGATAATGAAGAAAAACTAGTTAAAATGAAAAGTGTAAATTCATAAAGGAAGTTATGTCAAATTTAAAGATATAACTCTTTTTTTGTTTAAGTTTATGAAAGAAAATGATATAATTATAGTATATTATATTAAGTGAGGTAAATATGAAGAAGTATTATAAATATATAGATGTTTTAAGAGTAATAGCGTGCTTATTTGTGCTTTTATATCATTTAGGCTTATCAAAGGGTGGTTATTTGGCTGTTTGCACTTTTTTTGTAATGAGTGGGTATTTTACTTGTAAGAGTTTATTTAAAAATGAAAAAGTTTCTTTAAAGAAATATTATAAAGATAGGTTTTTTAAGATATATTTACCACTTTTCGTAGTTGTTTTATTAACAATTGGTGTGGTTAGTTTAATTCCTAATGTTTCATGGTTTAATTTAAAACCAGAAAGCACTAGTGCACTTTTAGGGTACAATAATATTTGGCAAGTTGGGGCTAGTTTAGACTATTTTTCAAGACATATTAATTCACCATTTATGCATTTATGGTATATATCTATACTTCTTCAATTTGATTTAGTTTTTCCTTTTATATTTTTGATTCTTAAGAAATTAGGTGATAAATTAGGTAAGAGTACACCTGTTGTAATTACATTTTTAGTAAGTATTATTAGTACAGTATATTTTTATAAAGTTAGTTTAAATGGAAGTACAATGGCTTTGTATTATGGAACTTTCACACGTATGTTTTCAATTTGGTTTGGCGTATTTTTGGGAATGGTACATCACTATTACAGACCTATTATATTTAATAATAAGAAGTTAAGTAAGATAATATATTTTGTTTATTTAGTAATTTTAATTGGTATGTTTGTAACTGTAGGATATGACTCAAAGTATTTTAGTGTTGCAATGATTTTAGCAAGTCTAATTAGCATGAGATTAATTAGTTATGGTACAGTAGATGTAAATGTTAAAAATGAGACTAACTTCTTTGGATATGTTATTAAGAAATTTAGTGATATAAGTTATTTAGTATATTTAGTACAATATCCTGTTATATATTTAATTCAGTACAGTGGGTTAGAAGGATTTAAAAAAGTAAGTTTAATCTTTGTTTTAGTTATAGTTATTTCTATAATTTTACATATTGCTTTAGATTTTAAGAGTTCTAAGTATAAAAAGATAAGATGTTTATTAGTTATTTTAGTTGGATGTTTTATGATATATGGTGGGCTAAAATTTGCTGAAAGTAAAGATCATACTAGTGAAATGAAAGCATTGGAAAAAGAGTTAGAAGAAAATAAAAAGTTAGTAAACGAAAATCAAGAGAATTATCAGAAAGAACTTGAAAAGGAAAGAGAAGATTTAGATAAAATATTAAGTGAACTTGATGTTGATAAAGATAAGTTAATGGAAGTGATTAAGTCTTTTCCTATAATTGGAATAGGAGACTCAGTTATGCTGGGGGCTATAAACAACTTGTATGAAGCTTTTCCTAATGGATACTTTGATGCTAAGGTGAGTAGGACTGACTATGAAGTGGATGATATATTAATAGATTTGAAGAAAAAGAATATGCTAGGGGAGCCTATCTTAATTCATTTGGGTACTAATGGGGACTGCAGTAGAAGTTGTAAGTTACAGATTATGAAGTTAACTGAAGGACATGAGGTGTTCTGGATAAATACTACTAATTTAGATTATGTTAATGAGAAATTGAAGAAGTATGAAAGTGAGTTTAGTAATTTACATATAATAGACTGGAAGAGTTTGAGTAAGGGGCATGATGAATACTTTTATAGTGATGGAATACATTTAAATCCAGTTGGTAGAAAAGCTTATACTGAAGTAATTTTGAATGAATTATATAATTATTATATGAATGAATATAAGAAGAAGCAAGATGAAGCTATTGGTAAGTATGAAGAAGAACAAAAAAGTAAGATTACATTTTATGGAGATACACTTTTACTTAGTGTTTTTCAAAATTTTAAGAGTGAGTTTAGTAAAAGTAATTTTATAACTAGAGATAAATTTAGTTATAGTGATTTAATGAGTTTAATAAGTGAAAGTATTGAAAAGAAAGAAATTACTAATCGTGTGGTATTAATGTTTGATGAAGATATTAAAGTAAGTGAATATAAAGAAATAGCTAAAATGTTAGAAGGAAAAGATTTATATGTAATAAGTGTTACCAATGAAATTAGTGAGTTAAGTAAGTTAGAGAATGTTAAGGTAATTAAACTTGATGTTAAAAATAATAAAGATTATTTGATGGCGGATAATAAACATTTAAGTAAGACTGGAAAAGATGAGCTAACTAAGTTAGTGAGCGAGGTAATTAATAATGAATGAAGTAGTTAATGAGTTATTAAAACTAGGTAAGAAAGTAAGTACAATGGAGTCTTGTACTGGTGGATATATTGCTAATATTATTACTAATGTAGAGGGGTCAAGTGAAGTGTTTAACTTTGGGGCAGTGACTTATAGTAATTCATTTAAGGAAAAACTTGGAGTTAGCAGTGAAGTAATACTTAAGTATTCAGTATATAGTATGGAGACATCTATGGAAATGAGTAAAAATATTAGCTTGTATACTGGTGCTAATTATGGAATAGGTATAACTGGTAAGTTAAATCGTGTTGATAAAGAGAATTTATTTGGTAGTGATAATGTTGTATTTGTAAGTATATATGATAGGGATAATAATGAGTACTTTAATAAAAGAATTGAAGTTGGTAAGAGTAGTCGAGTTGAAAATAAAGAATATATTGGAGAGATAGTTACAGAAATGATGTTATCAATATTAAAGTATGGAAAGCTTTAGTTTAATCTAAAGTTTTTTTGTTTGACATATTGTACCAAATATGGTATCATATATAACTAAAAGAAGGGGTACTTATGGAATTAATTGATGAAGGATTATTTGATTATAGTGAAAGTGCTAATGAGTTAGGGAATTTGATAATTAAGTTTTCTAAGAATTTAAAAAGTAATCAGTCTTTTGAAAGTTATATAAGTTATGAAGAATTTGAGAATTTAATTAGAAGTTTTATTAATGATGTTATGTGTTATTATCTTAAAAGAATAAATGTATCTAGAGAAGTGCTAGTATTAGTTTTTGATTATTGGTTTTCAGGAGCATTTCTTGAAACTGGTAATGGAATAGTTATACAAAGTGAAATAATGGAAAGTATATATAAGGGTAACATTGAATATTTATCTGTTGTTTTTCATGAACTAGTACATTTTCAAGTGTATTGTGATATTAATTATAGGAAAATTGTTAATGAAGATACAGTTAGAATACTTAAAGAAAAATTGATTAGATTTTATGTTGTGGAGCATAACTTTGATGATAGTTATTATTATGGTAATTATCAATATTATTCAGAAGAAGTTTTTGCTAATAATGAAGCTATTAATCAGTTTGTTCAGTTTTTCTATTTAGTATTTAATTCTAAGATTAAAGATAAGAAAACTTTATATAATGATATGTTTGTATTAGAAGCTAGTTTAAGAGAAAATGCGCCTGATTATGAAGAGTTATATAAAAATAAAATGAGAAATTTTAAGAATGTAGGTTATTTTAATGATAATGTAATGAGCTTTGAAGATGCATTTGACTATTTAATTAAGTATAATCCTAGATGGTTAGAGTATTCACAGATAAGTTCCTTGTATGAATGTGTTCATGGGGATATTAGAAGAAAAGAAGAATATAGGAGAATATTATGCAGATAAGTAGAAGACAGTTGGACAAATTATTATATAAGTTATCTTATTTGGGTGCAGGAAGTCAAGGAAGTTGCTATGTTGATAAGAGTAATGATTTAGTGTATAAAGTATTTCATACATACACAGAAAAAGAAAATTCAATGTATACTATGGGAGATATTCTTAAGTTTTCTGATGTTGTTAATGATACATATAAGTTTCCTAAAGATGTTATTATGGTAGATGGCATAGTTGAAGGATATACTTTAGAATATTTTAAGGGGCATGATTTGTGTCAGATGAACCCCTTTAGAATTGATTTAGATAATTTTGAGAATTTGATATCTAAAGTTTATAAAGATATTAAAATTATTAGTGATAAAGGTGTTTGTACTTATGATGTTTTATATAATATAATGTATTCTAAAGATGCACTAGCTATAGTAGATACACTAGAGTACTCTAAAAATAGTGATGTTTATGTAGATAATAGATATAACTTTGATATTGGAATAAATAGTTTTTTAGTTGATAGTTTTTTTAATCATTTTGTTCTTAGTGACACTATGCTTAAAGAGATGTATATTAGTAAAGATGTTAGTTCTTTAGAGTTTTTAAAAATGTTTAGAACTAAGATAAGTGAGTACTTAGGGCATGAAATTACTTATTTAGAGGAAGCTAAGTGTTTAGTTAGAAGAACTTATCCTGACTATATAAGAGGGTAAAATATTAAATTTATACTTTAGAAATAGTAAAATATGTGGTAAAATGTAATAGTAAGGGAAGTGAGATAATGGATATTATTTTATATGTATCTGGTGTTTTAGTACTTATTGTTAGTATTACGCTTATATTTTTTATTAGTAAAGGGGAAAGAGTTGTTAATTTAGTTTATAAATTTAATATGTGTGAAAAAGAGATAATAGAGTTTTTAAACAATAAAGAAAGTTTAATTTTAAGAGTTATTGGTATTATTGAAAGAGAGTTAAAAAGTGAATTTAAGGTATTTGAAGATGTTAAGAACATTAAAGTAAGCAAGCCTAGTCCTTATGAAAAAGATAAGCTTTTAACTAGTGCATTTGAAGAAATTACTAAGATATATACTGATAATCCTAACCTTAAAGAGATTAAGAGTTTTGATGGTATTATTAAAGATATAAATAAGAATGAAATTAAATTAATATCGCTTAGAACTCTATATAATAAATGTGCGATGGAATTTAATAGTATATGTAATAAGTTTCCTTATAAAGTGATATGTAAGTTTAAGAAATTTAAAGAGAGAACTTTATATGAAGGAAAAGAATTAAATGATGAAATAGAAAAAGAATTAAATTTTGTAGTTTAATTCTTTTTGTTTAAGTCCCAATTTATTTCTGGAATATTGTTTTGTTTTAAAAAGTTATTAGTTCTTGAAAATGGTTTGCTACCAAAGAAACCGTTGTATGCTGAGAATGGACTAGGGTGTGGACTTTCAATTATTAAGTGTTTTTTGTTTGTGATAAAAGCTTTTTTACTTCTTGCAAAGTTACCCCAAAGTATAAAGACTACTGGTGTTTGTTTCATGTTTATAAGTTTTATTATATGGTCTGTTAGTAAGTTCCAACCTAAGTCTTTATGGGAAGCTGCTTTATCTTTTTCTACAGTTAGAACACTGTTAAGTAAAAGTACTCCTTGTTTAGCCCATGCAGTTAAGTCACCACTAATTGGTTCAGCGTAACCTAAGTCATTATTTAATTCTTTAAATATATTTTTTAATGAAGGGGGTTTTGGAGTGCCATCAAGAACAGAGAAAGACAAACCATGTGCTTCACCTGTCCCGTGATAAGGATCTTGGCCTAGGATTACAACTTTAATATTTTCGTATGGAGTTAATTTAAGTGCATTAAAAATGTTATCGTATTCAGGAAAACAAGTGCTTTCTTCATATTTACTTTTAATCATTTCCATAAATTTTTTAAAACCAGTGCTGTTTAAAACACTAGATAGTA
The DNA here is from genome assembly GCA_003524085.1 of Bacillota bacterium. Lineage (GTDB taxonomy): Bacteria > Bacillota_I > Bacilli_A > RF39 > UBA660 > CAG-628. The sequence continues at coordinate 62,425 of DOEC01000029.1, forward strand.
CTATATCCCAGTCATTATTAATCATTTAACTTCACCACATTAATTTTATCACACAAAGTCATTTAAGTCACTTAATTTGTGGATAATTATTAAATTTAGAGATATTAGTACAAACATCATTATATCAATGAATTTCCATATTAAAGTAGTGTCTATATATACTCCTAGAATTAAAGAAGATAAAATAAAAATTTTAGTAATATTAATAATTAATTTGTTTTTAGTTAGATGTGTTATATTTGATAAACCTATATATATTCCTGAAATAATACTAGAAGACGCTAGAAGTGTGATAATTAAGGCTAAAAAATCGTTACCAAAGTTTTGGTAGTGGAAATAAAATACGTGTTTTAATAGTGAAATGTAAGAAGTGTCATGTATACCGAACTTGTAGATATAAATTAAATTAAGTAAAGCAATTAGTGTAGAAATTACAAATACTATAAAGTAAGAACCTAATACCAAAGTATTTGCAGTTATATATGCATTTTTATTTCCGACAGCACTAGACATACTAGTGGTACCTATTAATAGTTCATTTAAAAATATACTTCTTTTTATGCCAATTACTAGACCTATAGTTATGCTTTTTAATGTGAATAAGTCTTTAAAAATAAGTTTGATAATGTTAGGTAGTAAGGCTATGTTTTTTAAAATTGTGTATAAAGAAATTGATATAAAGAATACAGTGATTATTGGTACTAGTTTGTTTAGTATTTTTCTTATTTCGTCAACGTTGTTAGTTATTAACAAAGTAACTAGAATTATTAAAATTAAAGTGAATAACTTCTTATTTATTAACAATGTATTTATTATTGTGTTTGTTTGTATCATTAAAAAGAATATACTATATGTAGTTATGAAGATTATTAACATAAGTGTAGCTAATTTTTTATTTTTTAGACCTTGTTTTGTATAGTAATATATTCCGCCTATGTAACTAGTCATGGTTTTTTCTTTGTATTTGCTACCTAAATAACTTTCTACATAGATTAAACTTGAAGAAATGATAGTAAATAAGTATATCCATATAATGGTGGAAGGGCCACCTATATAAATAGAAAGAGTTGTCCCAATAATCGTGCCTACACCCATTTTAGTTCCTAGTGCTAAAAAAAGACTTTCTTTGTTTATTCCACTTGTCAAATTTTTAAAATTGTAATTTTTAAAATTAATTTTTTTTGAAAAATATATACCAGAAAAGATAATAGTAATTATTAATATAAACCATATTTTATCTAACATATTAAAGTATATTCTTTTTTTTGTAAAAATATGTGTCAATTTATGGCTTAGTTTGTCGAAAAATGCCAAAGTTGTAATAATTTATGATAAACTAGTATCAGTGATAATTATGAAAATATGTGAAACTAAGAATAATGCAGTAAAAAGAGCAGTAAAATGTGTTTTGTGGTGCTTGTTAGTAGTTTTGTATTTTGTTTATACTGGAATTGATGAGTTTTACGAAATAGTTATTCCAGTATGTATTACAGCTTTAATAATTAAGTTTTATTTAGTTGATTAGTAGGTGAAGTTTATGTTTATCGATACACATGCTCATATACCTTTTGAAAAAAGTGAGAGTTTTGTTAAGAATGCAAAAGAAGCAAATGTTAATATAATTGTTAATGCAAGTGAAGACTTGAAAACAAGTATAACAAGTGTAGAGTTGTCTAAATTATATGATGGAGTTTATGCATGTATTGGAGTACATCCAGAACACGCGAAAGATTTTAATTTTAGTGAAATGAATAAGTTTAGAGAACTAATTAAAAATGAAAAAGTGGTAGCTATTGGTGAAATTGGGCTAGACTACTATTATGGAAAAGATGATATGGAAAGTCAAAAACGAGTTTTTAGGGCTTTTCTAGAACTCGCAAAAGAAGTTAATAAACCTGTAGTTATCCACACAAGAGATGCTGTGATGGATACAATTAACACTTTAAAAGAATACAATTTAAAAGGAATTATACATTGTTTTAGTTCTTCTAAAGAAGTGGGAATGGAATACATAAAATTAGGTTATAAACTAGGCATAGGTGGGGTATTAACTTTTAAGAACTCTAACTTAAGGAATACTGTTAAAAGTTTAGGACTAGAGAATTTAGTTTTAGAAACTGATTCACCTTTTTTGAGTCCAGAACCTTATAGGGGAAAAGAGAATGAAAGCAAGAATATTCCTATAATTGCTAAAGTGCTTGCTGATAGTTTAGGCCAAGACTTATTTAGGGTGGAAGAAGTTACAACTAATAATGCAATAGACATTTTTGACATACACTAGATTATTTGATATAATTATTCATGTAGGAGAGTGTAAAAGTGAAAAAATATAAACCTAAAAAATGGTTTACATATACAAGATTAGTAATTGTTTTTGCAGTAGTTTTTTTGCTTGGTAGAACAACTAATGTTATGTACGATGTAATTACTGTAGAGAATACAAATGAACTAAAGAGTTTAAGTCAGAATGTTATTTCTGAAAATAAAGAAGAGATATATACAACTGAAAATCCGGTTTTAACTAAGTATTTAAGTTTACCTGAAAAAGGTTTTATTCTAAGTGCTGATAATAAGGAATATGAGTTATATGGGCTTGATTATGACAAGTTTGTAGCTGTTGTTGCAAGTGAAAGTAGAGCTAATAAAGATGATGTTTTAGCTGTTGTTAGTGTTATTTTAAATAGAAGTGACAGCAGTGGTAAAACTCCACTTCAAGTAGTTACTGCACCTGGACAATTTACTGGATATTTAGATGGACATTATTTGAAGTTTTTAAATGCAGATGGAACACTTAATGTTAAGAGTGTTGGTGTTGTTAAAGAAGTAGTGGATGATGCTTTAAATGGTGTAAGAAACTGTAATTATTATAGTTTTAGAAGCAATTGGGTAACTAGTTTTAGTGACAATCAAATCGCTTATAAGGGTAATAGGTTTAAATAATGGATAATTTTAATTTTAAGAAGAGTTTAGGTCAAAATTTTTTGATAGATAATAATATTAGAGAAAAGATAGTTTCTTCAGCTAGTATTGAAGATAATTCTTTAATAATAGAAGTAGGACCAGGCAATGGGTCAATTACTAAGTTACTTGTTAAACTTGGAGTAGAAGTTATTGCTTTTGAAATTGATACAAGACTTAAGGATGAACTTGATAAGATAGAAAGTGATAATTTAACAGTAATTTACGATGATTTTTTAAGTGTTGATTTAAAGGAAGTTTTATCTAAATATAAGGGTAAGAAACTTCATTTAATAGCGAATTTACCATATTATATAACTACGCCTATAATTACTAAAGTTATTAATGAGACAGATGTAAGTGAAATGATTATAATGGTTCAGAAGGAAGTGGGAGATAGATTTAAAAGTATGCCTGGAAGTAAAGACTATAATAGTTTAAGTGTTTATTTACAATATTACTTTGATATTGAAAAAGTTTGCTTAGTTAGTAAGTCTTGTTTTGTTCCTAAACCTAATGTTGATAGTATAGTTGTTAAGTTTACTAGAAAGAAAGAATTGTTAAAATTAAAAGATAAGGAGTTGTTTTTTAAATTTGTAAGGGATGCATTTAAACAGAAGAGAAAGAATTTAAGAAATAATTTAAAAGAATATGATTTAGAAAAAGTAGAAGAGTCTTTAAATAAAATAGGTAAAGATTTAACTTATAGAGCAGAACAGTTAAGTTTAGAAGATTTCGTTAGTGTTTTTAATGAGATATGTTAAAAAATTCACTTTTAATTAAGTGATTTTTTTTGTTATTAAATTAATAATTATGCATATATTTTTTTAGGGGGTATTATGATAAAATTAGGAGATTATGTTAGTAGGAAGAGTTATAATAATGATGTTATTTTTGAGGTTATTGGAATAGAAAAGGATATTTGTAAATTAAGGGGAATTGATTATAGGTTACTAGCTGACGCGCCTATAAGTGATTTGGTTACTTGTGAAAGGGGAAAGTGTGATGATTTTTTTCCTTCTTTAGATAATAATTTAGATAGAGACGAGTTTTTTTATATGCCTGGAAAAATATTACATATTGATGGGGACAAGTCTTATTTGAGTAGGTGTATGGATTTTTATAAGAAGAATAATGTTAAAGCAGTTGGAAAGAGTGTTAAGGAAAGTGAGATGAGTGCAGAAGTTAGGAAGTTTTTAAATGAAGTAAACCCTGATATTCTTGTTATAACTGGGCATGATGCGTTTTTGAAGAAAGGTGTTTATAAGAATAGTAATAATTTTTGTAAGACTGTAAATGAGGCTAGAAAGTACGAGAAGTCTAGTGATAAACTTATTATAATTGCAGGTGCATGTCAGAGTGATTATGAATCTCTTTTAAAGAGTGGGGCTACGTTTGCAAGTAGTCCTAAAAGAATTAATATTCATGCTCTAGATCCAGCTATTATTGCGACTAGCCTTAGTTTACTTGATAGAAATAAGAATTGTGATTTAAAGAGTTTACTTGGGAAAACTAAGTATGGAAAAGATGGTATAGGTGGACTTATAAGTAAAGGAACTATGTATACAGGGTATCCTAGGAGTGAAGCATGAACATAAAAAAAACAAAAGATTTTGTAACGTCTTTAGTAGGAAAGCCATGCTTGTTTAAGGTTAATGTTGGTAGGAATAAGTGGGAGAAATTTGAGGGTGTTATAATTAGTGTTTATGATAAAGTTTTTACAGTGCTAGTCGGGAGTGTTACAAAAAGTTTTAGTTATAATGATGTGTTAATCAAGGATGTTCAGATAAAAGAAAATAACTTGTAGTGTTTTGTGTAAACATATTCAAAATCACTTGAAAACTTACTCTAGTTATTATATAATTATGTTAGTAGTTACAAGAGGAGGAATGAAAGATGAAGATAACTAACGTAAGCATACGTAAGAGTGATAGAGAAGACTCTCGTATGAAAGCAATTGCATCTGTTTTATTAGATGACGAATTCGCAGTACATGATATTAGAATCATAGAAGGGACAAAAGGATTATTTATAGCAATGCCTAGTAGAAAAACTAGCAGTGGTGGTTATAGAGATATAGCTCATCCAATTAGTCAAGAAGTAAGAACTATGTTTGAAAAAGAAATTCTTGATGCTTATGAAAAATCTTTAAATGAACCAACAGAAGAGTAGTAATATTCTTCTTTTTTTATGCATATTATTTTGTGGGTGAAATGTATGGATAAAAAGGATAGAGAGAGTAATTTTAATCATTTAGTAGAAATAAACGAGAGAAAGACTTTAGTAGTAAGTGGTGTTAAAAAGTTAGAGAGTTTTGATAGTAAGGAATTCTTTTTAGAGAGTGTGATGGGGTATATTTTAATAAAGGGACAAGACTTAGAACTTATTAAACTAGATACTTGGGAAGGAACTTTGTCTATTAAGGGAAAAATAAATTCTTTTAATTATTTAGATAATGGGGGAAAGAAAGCTAAAGAAGAGAGTGTGCTTTCTAAGCTATTTAAATGAAGTTAGATATACAACTACTAAGTATTATTTTTTCTTTTAGTTATGGTATTATTGTTAGTTATTTATATAATATTAGTTATTCATTTTTGTATAAAACGAGTATTCTTTATAGAGTAGTTATTAACGTATTATTTTGTATAGATGTCGGTCTTATTTATTTTCTTTTGTTAAAAGTTATTAACTATGGAGTTGTTCACATTTATTTTGTGATGGTATTTTTGATTAGTTTTATTTTGTTTAGTGGGAAATATAAAAATTTGAGAAAATGTGTAAAGTTAAAGAAAAGTAAAGTGAAATCTATGGATAAAAAATGTTAGATGTGGTATTATATATTAGGAAGGGTAGATAATATTATGACTAAAAAGGATAAAAGAAGAATTACTTTACTATTTATGATTATGATACCACTTTTGGTACTCTTTGTTAGTAGAATGTTTAGCTATTGGTCTGTTATTATTACGAATATTAATGAAAAGAAAGAGTTAGAAACAAAGTATAAAGAGATTTTAGAGAAAGAAGACCTTTTAAAGAGTGAGATAAATAAACTTCAAGATAAAGAGTATGTAGCTAGATATGCTAGAGAGAAACTTCTTTATAGTAAAGATGGGGAAATTATTATTAAGATGGATTAGTTATGAATATGGATGAGATTTATAATAGTATAAGAGATATACGTGAGGCGATGCTTGTTAATTTAGGTAGTGTTAAAGCTAGAGTTAATTCTATTATTGTTAGTAGAAATAGGGATGCTAATTATATTGGGAGAGTGTTTGATGAACTACTTGATTATATGAGTTTATGTTATTATGAAGTGAAACCGATGTATCTTAGATTACTAGAGTATACTAGTACGTTTGATATTGAGTTAACTAATGACTATATTAGTATATTTAATAAAATGTTTGATGAAAAAATAAGAAAACTTTAAAAGTCAAGAGTTTTCTTTTTTATTTGGGTGTTGTATAATAGATAAGAAGAGTGGTGAATTATATGGTTAAATTAAATGATAAACAAAAAGAGGCAGTTGAATTTATGGATGGACCATGTCTAGTACTTGCAGGTGCTGGAAGTGGAAAGACTAAAGTTTTAACTGAGAGAATAGTAAATTTAATAAATAACGGAGTAAGTCCATATAATATACTTGCAATTACTTTTACTAATAAGGCTGCTAGAGAAATGAGAAGTAGAGTTGAAAATAGTACTAGAGAAGAGGCTGATAAAATATTTATAGGGACATTTCATAGTTTTGGATTAAAGGTATTAAGAGAAAATGCTAGTGTTTTAGGGTATTCAAATAACGTTACTATACTTGATAGGGATGACGTTAATACTTTGATTAAAAGATTTATGAAAGAGTTAAATTTAGATAGTGATATGTATCCTGTTAAGAGTATTTTAAATAAAATTAGTTTTGCAAAGAATGAGGGTTTAAGTCCAGAAGAGTATGAAAAGTTTGCAAAGGCACCACTTGATTCTGCTGCTTGTAAGATATATAAGATGTACTTGAGTGCTTTAAAGAGAAGTAATAGTGTTGACTTTGACGATTTGTTAATCATGCCTTTAGAGATATTTAAGAAAGATAGGAGTGTTTTAGAGAAGTATCAAGAGCATTATAAGTATATCTTAGTAGATGAGTATCAAGATACAAATATGGTTCAATATGATTTATGTAAGATTTTAAGTAGTAAATATAGGAATTTGTTTGTAGTTGGAGATATGGATCAAAGCATTTATAGTTTTAGATTTGCTAATTATATGAATGTTCTTAATTTTGAAAAAGATAATAAAGATGCGAAGACTATAGTACTAGATGAAAACTATAGAAGTACTAATAATATTTTGAATGCTGCCAATAGTGTGATTAAGAATAATAAAGAGAGAAAAGAAAAGAACTTATGGAGTAGTAAGGGCGACGGGGATAAGATTAAGTATATTAGATGTGATAATGAACTAGAAGAAGCTGGTACTGTTGTTAGACTTACTAAGGGGTTAATTGAAAGTGGAGAAAGTCCTAGTGAGATAGCAGTTTTATATAGAACAAATGGACAAAGTCGTGTGTTTGAAGAGGCTTTTCTTAAAGAGAATATTCCTTTTAAGATAGTTGGGTCTTACTTTTTCTATAATAGAAAAGAAATAAAAGATCTAATTAGTTATATGCATTTAATATATAATAATAATGATGATGCTAGTTTGGAGAGAGTTATTAATGTTCCTAAAAGGGGTATTGGTAATAAGACAATTGATAGGCTTAGAACTGAAGCTAAAATAAGTGATACTAGTATGTTTAGTGTTATAACTGAAGGCAGAGAACTTAATTTTAAGAATTTGATACTTGAGTTAACTGAGATATCAAAGAATACTGATTTAGTTGGATTAGTTGATGCAATTTTGGATAAGTCTGGACTTAAGGCTGATTTACTTGAACAGAATAGTTTGGAAAGTGAGATAAAACTTGAAAACTTAGAAGAGTTTAAGAGTATTGCACTTGGTTTTCAAGAGAGAGGTATTTTTAGTTTAGAAGATTTCTTAGAGAATATTAGTTTAGTTAGTGATAGAAATGAGTATAAGGAAGTAGAAAACGGGGTTAATTTGATGACTCTTCATAGTGCGAAAGGGCTTGAATTTAATGATGTTTTCTTAGTTGGAATGGAAGAAGGAGTTTTTCCTCATAATAGAAGTTTTGAAAGTGAAAGTGATCTTGAAGAAGAAAGACGCCTTTGTTATGTAGGCATTACAAGAGCTAAAGAGAAACTTTGGATAATGAATGCTAAAAAGAGAACTTTATTTGGACAAGTGAGTAATAATTTACCTAGTAGATTTATTGGGGAAATTGATAGTGAGTTACTTGATAAAGAAGAGAGTATTACAAGAAATACAAGCTCTGTTATAGTAGGAAATATGTATGACGAAGACAGAAATGAAGATTTGAAAGTAGGAGATAAGATACATCATGATAAGTTTGGCGATGGAGTTGTAGTAGGAATTGATGGAAGTATTGCAAGTATTGCTTTTGGTTATATGTATGGTGTTAAACAGCTTGCTAAAAATCATAAAAGTATAAAGAAGATATAATATGTGAAGTTAACTATAGAGTTAGCTTTTTCTTTTGCATAAAAAAATACAAATTCGGAATACAATTCCGAAAATGTATAAAAAATTCTTAAATATATTCTATTGGAACCATGTAGTTATTTTCGTCAATTGCTATTATGTCTTTTGTCATACAAAGAACGATACCATTACCTTTTTCAGGTTCAAATTTATTTACTATATCAAAATTTTTGATTGCGTCTTTGTTAGGATTAGCACTTTTTTTAATTTCTATTGGATACATAACATTATTATAATTTATAAGTAAGTCTATTTCTTTTTGGCTGTTGTCTCTATAAAAATATAAGTGTTTTCTAGCATCTTTACCATGATTTACAAATGATTTAATTATTTCTGTTACTACATATGTTTCAAATATTGGACCACTGTATGCACTTCTTTCTAAAGTAATTGGGTCAACGTATCCTGCTAAATAGCAAGCAAGACCTGTGTCCATAAAATATATTTTTTCTCTTTTAATTGCTCTACCAACAGCGTTATTCATATATGGTTGTAGTAAATAGATAAGTCCAGTATTTTTTAGTACAGATAACCAAGAAGTAGCTGTTTTATCGTCAATTCCAGCTTCAGAAGCCACAGATGTTGCGATAAATTCTTGACCAGTTCTTGCAGCTAAAGAAGAAATGTACTTTATAAATTTGTTTTCATCAGATATATTTATAAATTTTCTAATATCTTTTTCCATAAATGTTTTTAAGTAGTCGCTGTAATATTGTTCTATTTCTTTACTAGCTATATATAGTTCTGGATAAGTGCCTTTAAATATTTTTTTGTATAAGTTTAGAGTTGTTTTATATTCTGTTCTAACTCTTTTTTTTATGTCTTCAATTTTAGGAATAAATAATTCGTCTTTTTTATTTTCAATTTCTCTTTCAGTTAAACCATATAAATCTAATATTCCAACTCTTCCAGCAAGAGACTCACTTACTTCTTTCATTGTTTCAAAAATTTGACTGCCGGTTAAAAAATATAATGTTTCTGCTTTTTCCTTTTCTCCAAAAATTATTTTTTCATTTTCGTTATCAACGATCATTTTGATGTAAGATAAAATTTCTGGTGCTTTTTGAAATTCGTCAATAATTAATGGAGTATCATGTGTTCTTAAAAATAATTCAGGGTCATTAATTGCTTGTTCTCTAAGTTTATAGTCGTCTAATGTAACTCTGTTAATCTTTTTGTCTAGTTTTTTTGAAATATAGTTTAGTACTGTACTTTTTCCTACTTGTCTTGGGCCTGTAATCATTATAACTTGATAATTGTCTATCATAGAGATTAATTTTTCTTCAATAGTTCTTTTAATATATTTCATAATATCACCTGTTATAATGATATCATAAACATAATAAAAAGTCAACAAATTCGGAATGCAATTCCGAAAATGAGAAAATAATCTTAAGTCAACCATTAGTTGATTGCTTTTTTTGTTCTTTTTTAATATGATGTATATAGGTGAAGAAAATGGATTTAAATAAAACTGGTAAATACTTAAAAAAACTAAGAGAAGAAAATAATTTAACTCAAAAAGATGTGGCTTATCAATTAAATATAAGTGTACAAGCTGTTAGTAAGTGGGAAACGGGAAAAAGTTTTCCCGATGTGGGTTTGCTTGAAAGAATAAGTAAATTATATAATGTTAAGGTAGAATACTTATTAAATGGAAAACTTACTGAAACCATAGGATATTATAATAAAAAAACAAAGATGAAATCAATTTTAATAATAACTTTAGTTATAGTATTTTCCATATTTACTTTGTTCTTTTTAACTACTTTTAATAAATTTAAAATTTATGAATTAAACTCTGGAGATGTGGCAAAAGGATATTTTGTTAGTACCACTGATTATAATGTGTTTGATTTAAAGTTAAGTAACACTGAGAATATAGAACGTGTAATGCTTTATTATAAGGTGGAAGAACAAGGATATTTAATTATTAAAGGAGGACTTAGTGTACTTAATATAACGGGGGAATATAAATATGGTAATGAAATAGACATGATTAAAAATCATTTAAATGATTTATATGTACGAATTTATTATAATGATAGTTACGAAGATATAAAAATTAATACAGAGTTAATACATGTTAATAATTCTTTAATTAATATTAAGCATCAGCCTGAGTATTCAAATTATATAGATCATGATATTATAATTAATAATATAGATGATATGAAAAAAGATTTAGTTAGTAAAGGGTTTGTTTTAAAGGATGGGTTATATGTTAAAGAAAGGGTTGATGGAGAAGTGATAGTAGATATAGATAAGGATAGTATAGAATTTAAGTCAGATAATTGTTATGCAAGTACTTTATTTAATCAAGACTTAATAAAGCTAGTAGTAAATGGAAAAGAGTATTTACATAAACCTCTTGATGGTATGGCTGAATATGAAGACTGCTTACTGCTTGTTGACTTTGAATTTTCCTCTTTAAAGAACGATTATTTGGAAGTTTATATAAGGGAGAGGGGGTGAAGAAAGTGAAAATTAAGAATTTCTTATTTTGTTTGGTTTGTGTTATTATTTTATTTAGTGATGTTAAAAAAGCAAATGCTTTAAGTGAATTAAATATAAATGACAATGATATTGATATATCAAGTGAACAGTTAATTGCTGAAGATACTAAATATTTTGCAACAGTTACCTTTTACAATAAAAATATTCTATATAGTGTAAATGGTGGCAGTGAATGGGCGACTCGTGCTTATACAATTGAAATATCTGAGAATGAATACGAAACAGAAAATTTGAAAGATAATTATTATTTTGCTACAGGAGATGAAGAAGTGATAACTGATTATAAAAAATTGAAAACTACAATATCAAAGAAAAATAGTCAATTTTATAATGTTAAGAATCAGCTTGATTGGAAAGCAGGTAAAATGCCTAAAACTCGTGGAATAGATTTGTTCGGGATTAGAATTTCAGATGGCATACAACCTGTAGCAAATAGTAAGTCAGGCACTGTAGTTTATTCTATGTATAATGAATGTTTAGGTACAACTGAACAAAAAAGTATAAATCTTGCTAGTAATGGAAGTTGGAAATTTGATAATTCTGGATATGGAGTTGCTTTTCAATTGCCTAAAAACACTACTTATAGTTTTTATTACGATAGATATTTTATAAATACTTGGGATTGCACTACTAGTTCTCCAAAAATCGCAGAATCTTCTGGTAATAAAAGTTTTCCAGTTACACTAAAATCTTTATCTTCAACAATGAGTTTTGATGTTACGAAAACTTATGCAAATGCTGTAATGAATGCCATCAGTGCTTATGGTACTTATCAACACTCTGTAAAGAGTTTAACTTTGAATGAAGCTTTATCATTTTCTATTGGCTCTAGTGGATTAGGCGGCGTCTTCGTTGTTTCAGCATCAATTAAAAATAAATATGATAATATGGGCGGAACACATGCTCAATTAATTGGAATTAATTGGTAAAGTACATTCACTTATTTTAAAATACTTGGAAGTATTAAAACTTCTGAGTTTTTTCTTTTAATTTGTTATGTTTTTTGATACAATTATATTGGTGATATAAAATGGACAGAATAAATGAGTTAGTAGATTTGTTAAATGAGGCAAATTATAATTATCATGTTAAAGATAATCCTACTATTACTGACCAAGAATATGATAAGTATTTAAGAGAATTAATTAATTTAGAAGAAGAATACGGGTACGTTAGAGAAGACTCGCCCACTAAAAGGGTTGGTGGAGAAGTACTTGACGGGTTTGCTAAGCATACACATAAAATACCTATGATGAGCTTGAGTAACGTTTTTAATGAAGAAGAGATAAGAGACTTTGATAATAAGATAAAAAAAGAAGGAATTAATCCAGAGTATGTGTGTGAGTTAAAAATAGATGGGTTAAGTGTTAGTTTAAACTATGAAGATGGTATTTTAGTTAGTGCTGCGACTAGGGGAGACGGGGTAGTTGGAGAAGATATTACAAATAATGTTAAGACTATAAAGACAGTTCCACTTAAACTTAAGAAACCTATTAGTATTGAAGTGCGTGGAGAAATTTATATGCCTAAGAAAGTGTTACATGAACTTAATTTAAGGCGTGAAGCGGAAGGACTACCTGTGTTTCAAAACTGTAGAAATGCTGCAGCTGGAAGTGTAAGGCAACTTGATAGTAAGGTTGCTGCTAGTCGTGGGTTAGATACTTTTATATATCATATACCAAATCCAAAAGATTATAACTTGAAGACACATTATGAAGCACTTCTATTTTTAAGTGAACTAGGGTTTAAGACTAATCCTAATAATAGGCTAGTAAAAGATGTGGACGGAATATTAGAGTTTATTAAAGAAAAAGCACAGATGAGACCACACTTAAGTTATGATATAGATGGAGTAGTAATTAAAGTTAATGATGTAAGTGAACAAATAGAACTAGGAAGTACTGCTAAGTATCCTAAATGGGCGACTGCATATAAGTTTCCTGCAGTAGAAGTTTTGACTAAACTTAAAGATATTATATTTACTGTAGGAAGAACTGGTCAAGTAACACCTAATGCGGTTTTAGAGCCTGTAATAGTAGCTGGGTCTACAATATCTAGAGCAACCTTACATAATGAAGACTATGTTATCATGAAAGATTTGAAAATTGGAGACATAGTAAGTATTAGAAAAGCAGGAGATGTTATACCTGAAGTAGTAGAAGCTAAGAAGGAAAGACGTACTGGTAAAGAAAAAGATTTTGTTATGACTAAAGTGTGTCCTATATGTGGAAGTGCTCTTAATAAAAGTGAAGAAATTGTAGGAAGTTTTTGTGTAAACCCTAAGTGTCCTGCAAGAAATATAGAGAGTTTATGTCATTTTGTAAGTAGAAATGCTATGAATATAGATGGACTAGGGGATAGAATTATAGAAGACTTTTATAATTATGGATATATTAAGAGATACTCTGACATCTACTATTTGTATAAGAAACGTGAAGAACTAATAAGTCTTGAAGGTTTTGGAAATAAGAGTGTTGATAACTTGTTGGATGCAATAGAAAATAGTAAACATAATAGTTTAGAAAGGTTCTTGTTTGCAATTGGAATTAGTGGAATAGGTGCTAAAACAGCTAAAGTACTTGCTAAGAGATTTGGTAATTTAGATAATTTAATGATGGCAGACTATGACACGCTTATTGGTATACAAGATGTTGGGCCAATTCTTGCAAATAGTATAGTTGAATATTTTAAGGATACTAACAAATTGAGTGAAGTTATGGAGTTAGTTAGTCTTGGAATTAATACAGAATATATAGGAAGTGAACTAGGAAGTGATGAGAGACTAGTTGGTAAGAAATTCGTTATAACTGGGTCATTTGATTTTGTTACTAGAGAGGATATAAAGAAGTTTATTGAGAATAGAGGTGGACAGACTAGCACTAGTGTTAGTAAAAATACAAGTGTTGTCATCGTAGGAAGTGAGCCTGGTAAAAAGTATGATGATGCTGTTAGATTAAATATTCCTATTTGGGGAGAAAATGAGTTAAAGGAGATTATGAATTATGAATAAAATTGTTAAGTATTCTATTTTGGGTATAGCTTGTGTACTTTTGGTGTTTATATTTATTTATGTTAAAAAGTTTATCATTGGTAACTCAAACTATGAAGATATTGATGTAAGTAAGGTTACAGTGGGAAACAATATAACTATAGAAGGAAGATATACAAATAGTTCTCTTGCATATAAAGATTATAATTACACTTTAGTTGGAAAAGAACTTTATGTTGAAATTACGAATGTTTTAGTATCAAGTAAATATAATAAAGGGGAATTTGCTATAGTTATTCCACTTAATTTTGATGAGGTTGATAATATTCATTTAACTAATAATAAGAGTACTAAGGTTATTTATAAGAAATCTGGGCTTTAGTGCTCATTTTTTCTTGTAATAGGTTATTTGACAATATTTTTAAGATATGCAAGTGTTATAATAAATTTTAGAATAAATGTCAGTATAATTTCTATTTAATTAGGTGTTTTTATGAATAAAGAGATGTTAAAGTAGTAATAATTAGTGTATAACTTAATGTAAACTAGAAATATTCTATAAAATATAGTATAATTTTATGTAGGTGATTTATGTGAAGAAAATTTTAAAAGAAAATAGGACATTATTTGTGTTAGCGATAATTATATTAATATCATTAGTTTTGATGGGTGTAGGACTAATTAGTTATTTTTATGGTAATAATAAAAATCCTTATGGAGATAGACTAAAAGATATAGATAATCATAAAATTAGTGAGAGCATTGCTAGTGATATAAAAGGTATTTATGAAGAAAATGTTAGTGATGTTAGAGTTGAAGTGAAGGGAAAGATTATTTATATTATAATGAATGTAAATGATGGAGTAAGTAAAATAGATGCAGAAGGGTACGCTGTTAAGGCGCTAGAAAAATTTAAGAGTGAAGATTTAGAGTATTATGATGTACAGTTTTTGATTACTTGTAGTGATGAAAAAAAAGAAGAAGATGAGAAAGCAATTTATCCAATTGCTGGAGCTAAAAAGGCTAAGGGTAGTCAAATAATTTGGAGTAATAATTAAGGAGTTATAATGAAAAAAAATAAGAAATATTTTTTAATAGGTGGACTTGTATTAGTTTTAATAGTTTTAATATTATGTTTACTTATGTACTTGAATAGTAGAAAGAATGGTTATTCTTTTAGTGAGAAGAGCTTTATTAATTCAAACTTAAATAATGTAATAGATGTAAGTGTTGAAGGAAGTTTACCAATATTTAGTAATAGTGGTGTTGGAGTGTTCTATGATTTTGTTAATTTTATGGAAAGAGATACTAAACTTACTTTTAATGTTCAAGTTAATGGAAGTGGAACTTATAAATTTACAAATAAGAATGAACTAGGTGGTAATGATCTACTTTTTTATACTGATCACTTTGTTGTTGTTAGTACGTTGAGTGACGAGATAGTTGATTTAAATACTTTAAGTGGAAAAAATGTTGCTGTTATGGATACTGATAAAGATTATGTTAGTAAATATATGAGTGAATATAATGTGAATATTGTTAGTTTTAGTCATTTTAATGATTTAACTGATCAAATGAGCGATAGCGTTTTATATGCAATATTACCAATGCAAAAGTATATTAATTCCATAGTTTATAATAAATATAATATAGTTTATCATATTGATGGACTACACTCTCATTATGTTTTGAGTATGAATGATGCTAGTAGTACGATGAGTAAGATATTCACTAAAGCATTTAATATGTGGAAAAGTGAAATTTTACCTAGCATTAATAGTCATTTTTTAGAGTTATATTATGACGCGTACAACTTAACAGAAGTTGAAAAAGAAAGAGTAACAAGTGATGATTTAATAGTAGGATATGTTGATAATATGCCATTCGAAGGAAAACTTAATAGAAACTTTAGTGGTATTACTTCTACGTACTTAGGTATATTTAGTGATATGACAGGAGCTACTTATAAATACATTGAATACAAAAATATTAATAAATTAATAGAAGCATTAAATAATAAAAAAGTAGATTTGGCAGTAAACTATTATGATGTAAATAGTTCAAACTATGTTGATAGTGTAAGTTTAGGTACTATTAAGTATGTAATTCTTGCACATCAAAGTAATAAAGATAGTTTTGATAATTTAGTTTCAATAAGTGATGATAATATTAAAATGGTTGGGAATACTAAACTTTATAAGTATATAAGTGGTATAAATAGTAATATAAATACTTATAAAGATTATAAAAAAATGTTTAAGAGTTTAACAAAAGAAGATATTCTTGTAATTGAAAAGAGTACATATGATTATTATAAAAATAGTAGTCTTAAGAAATATGTGATTAAATATATGGGTGAGAGTACTGTTAGTAATACATTCCTTTTAAATAATGATAATAAAGTTTTAAATAATTTATTTAACTTTTATTTGAGCACTACTAGTAATAATAATATTGAGAGTATGGCTATTGATAATAGTTTAAATATGGCTAGTAGAAATATTTTAATTGAGTTTATTATAAGTAATATTACTTATTTAGTTCTTCTTGTTATTGCAGTAGTTTTCTTACTTTATAAGTTTAATAGAAAAGTTAAAGTAACTAAGAAGATTAAAAAAGAAGATAAGATGATGTATTTAGATGTAATGACTAATTTAAAAAATAGAAATTATTTAAATGATAATTTAAGTTATTGGGAAGATAATAAAGTGTATCCTCAAGCTGTTGTAGTAATTGATTTAAATAATATTTCAATTATTAATGATACTAAAGGGCATGAAGAGGGAGACAGACAGATTAAGAGTGCAGCTAGTATTCTTATTAAAACACAAAGAGAAAATAGTGAGATTATTAGAACTGATGGTAATGAATTTCTTATATATTTAGTTGGTTATGAAGAAAATCAAATAGTGACTTATGTTAATAAGTTAATGAAGGAATTTAAGAGTCTTCCTTATGAATATGGAGCTAGTATGGGATACTTTATGATAACAAGTGAGAGTACTACTATAGATGATGCAATTAATGAAGCCTTAATTAAAATGAGAGAAAATAAAGGAGAGTAAGTATGCTAGATAGGTTCAAAGTATTTTGTAAAAACTTATATGATATGATGATGAAACCTGAAATGCTTACTTTGCCTAGTAGTCTTGCGTATTACTTTGTACTAGCGGTTGTACCAATTATTTCAATACTTCTTTTGATAGCAACAGAGTTTAATTTATCAACTAGTTATATTACAGAGTTTTTGGAGAGTAATTTTAGTAGTGAACTTGCTAGTTTAGTTACGCCTATACTTACAAATCAGGGTTTGTCATTTGGTTTTGTAGTTTATATATTAGTAGCTTTCTTTATAGTTAGTAATGGTGCTGATGCAATAATAGTTGCAAGTAATATGATATTTAATATAGAGAATAAAAATTATTTTGTTAGAAGAATGAAAGCTTTTGTTTTAACACTTGTGTTATTCTTACTGTTTACATTTATGTTAGTTGTACCTGTGTTTGGTGAACAGATACTTACAGTGTTAACTTATATCGGGTTTAATAATAAGATAATTGATGTGTTAAAAATGCTTTATCCAGTATTAAATGTTCCACTTACATTATTTGTGATGTACTTGGGAATAAAATTAATCTTTATAATAGCGCCTGATGAGAAAATAAAGAGTAAGTATGTTAATAAAGGGGCTATATTTACTACTGTTTGTTGGTTCTTAGTAACTTTAGTGTATAGCTATTATATCAAACATATTGCTACATATAACATTTATTATGCTGGACTTAGTACAATAGTAACACTTATGGTGTGGTTCTATTTTCTAGCATTCATATTCGTATTAGGATTATCTTTTAACTATAATACAGTTGAAAAGAAAATAGAAGAAACTAATGCAATTAAATTAAAAGAGATTGAAGAAAAGGTTAAAATGAGTAAAAATCATGTTTGATCTTTTTTTAATTGTGACAATATTGTGAAAATGATGTGTATTTAATGACTTTTCTTCTGAAATTTGGTAAAATATTGTTGTGAGGAATGATTAGAATGAAGAATACTATTAAAAACTTTGTTAAGAAATTTAAAAAGTATTATAGTACTAATATTTTGTTTTTGACATATTCATTAACTTCTTTAATAATTGGGACTTTACTTAGAGCTTTAACAATGGGATTAACATTTGATTTTAGACCTTTTATATGGGACTTAGTTATTATTCTTATATTTGGTTCTTTTGGTTATTTGTTTAAACCTAAAAATCAATTCAAGTATTTTTTAAGTGTTAATATAGTTTTTACACTTATATGTGTTGTTAATTCTATTTATTATATGTTTTATACTAATTATGTAAGTGTAAGTTTACTTAGTACAATGAGTATGTTTGGACAAGTAAGTGATTCGGTTACTACTAAATTAAGATTAGAATACTTTGTTTATTTACTTGCGCCTATAACACTTATAGTAGTTAATAAACTTCTTGTTAAAAAGAATTATTATTACAATGTTGGAAAAGAAGAAAAAGGAAAGTTGATGTTCAGAAGGACTGGAGTGTGTGCACTTATTCTCGGAATTATGATAGGACTTACTATGACAAAGAGTGATGGAAGTAAATTAGTTAAACTTTGGAACAGGGATGCAGTTGTTAAAAGATTTGGAATATATACTTATATGTTAAGTGATATGGTAACAAGCTTAACTCCTGCGATTAGTCCGATGTTTGGATATGATGAGAGTGCTCATACGTTTTTAGAGTTTTATAGTAAAGATAGAACTTATGAAACAAATAAGTACACTAATATATTTGAAGATAAGAATGTAATATTTATTCATATGGAGAGTATTCAAAATTTCTTAATTGATTTAAAAGTTAATGGAGTAGAGATAACTCCTAATATAAATAAACTTAGTAGGGAAGGAATGTACTTTAGTAAGTTTTATCCACAAATTAGTATTGGAACAAGTAGTGATACTGAGTTTACTTTGAGTACTGGGATTTTACCAAGTTCTTCAGGGACAGTGTTTGTAAATTATTTTAATAGAAAATATGAGAGTATGGAGAGAGCTTTTGATAATAAAGGCTACTACACATTTAGTATGCATGCTAATGTGGGAGATTATTGGAATAGAAAGAATATGTATAATACTTTAGGATATAAAGAGTATTTTGATAAATCTTATTTTGAAGTACCAACTGACAAGAAAAGTGAAGATTTAGTAGGACTTGGGTTAAGTGATAAGTCTTTCTTTAAACAAATTATTCCTATTTTAAAAAATATTAAAGAAAGTAATACTAAGTATATGGGTAAGATTATTACGTTAAGTAATCATAGTCCATTTGATGATGTTACTAAATATGGCAATATTGATTTAGGATATCTAAATGATACAGAAATGGGTAACTATTTAAAAAGTGCACATTATGCTGATGAAGCACTTGGTATGTTCTTTAAACTTGTTAAAGAAAATGGGTTAGACGAGGACACCGTATTTATATTATACGGGGATCATGAGAGTAAACTAGGCAAAAAAAACTTGAATTTACTATATAATTACGATGAAAAATCAGGTGAATATAAGAATAAACTTGACCCTACTTATGTTGATTTAGACAATTACCAATATGATATTCTTAAAAATACACCTTTGATTATCTATACAAGTAATGGTATAATAAATGGTGAAGTTAAAGATGTGATGGGAATGTGGGATGTGTTTCCAACTGTAGCAAACATGTTTAATTTAAGTTATAAGTATCCTTTAGGAAATGATATTTTCAGCAGAAATGATAAAATAGTAGTTTTTCCTAATGGAGATATTATTACAAATAAAGTGTTTTATAACAATTTAAGGGATGAATATGTTTCTTTGACTTCTGAGCCTATTAGTAGTGAGTATATTGATCAAATTAAGTTATATGCTGAAGTGAGACTTGAGGTAAGTAAAGGTATAATTGTACATAATTTGATAAGCACAGAGAGTGAGAAATTAGAAAGGATAAAAAGATGAGGAAAGTTTTAAATAAAAATAAGTTATTCTATTTTGTTATGATTAGTTTAATTTTAGTAGTTATTATAGTAATTGGTGTAAAGTTTACTCTTGAGTTTTTAGTTAAAGATGATAAGAACGTAGTTACAAAGAAAGAACTTGATAGTTTAGAGTTGTATGGCTATACATTAGATGATTACGATAGTGATTTATATAAAGAGTATTTTAATGATTTAAAGGGTACTTTAAATAGTAAAGAAGTTAATTATGAAGATTATGCTAAAGAAATAGTAAAATTATTTGTGAGTGATTTTTATACTTTAGATAATAAACTTACTAGTAGTGATATAGGTGGTGTTGAATTTATTCCTAGTGATATGGTAGAGAACTTTAAAATGCATGCTGGAGATACTATGTATAATCATGTTAAAACTAATATTTATGGAGATAGAGTACAAAAGTTACCTATTGTAAAGAGTGTTGAAGTAACTAATATAGAGAATATTACTTATACTTATAAAGATAAAGAGTATTCAGCTTATAAAGTTAGTGCTAGGTGGGAATATCAAGAAGATTTGGGATATAAGAATAATGAAATATTTACTTTAATTAAAGATAATAATAAATTATATATTGTTGTGGGGGAATAATATGAATGAAGTATATGATTATTTACTTAACAAGAGTGGTGTAAGATACAGAGATACTATAGTTTTAGGAATAAGTGGTGGGCCTGACTCGATGGCTTTACTTAGTATTATGCTTAAACTTAAAAGTGAACTAGATTTAGTTTTAATAGTTGCACATGTTAACCATAATGTTAGAGAAGAAAGTAAGGAAGAAGAAGAGTATGTAAGAAAGTATGCTAAAGAAATCGGAGTTATTTTTGAAGGACTAAGTGTTAAAAATTGGGGAGATGATAACTTTGAAAATGAAGCTAGAACTGTTAGATATAATTTCTTTGAAAAGATAGTTAGAGAATATAATGCTAAATATTTAATGACAGCACATCATGGGGACGATTTAATTGAGACTATTCTTATGCGTATAGTAAGAGGTTCTACTTTAAAAGGATATAGTGGATTTAGTAAATGTGTTGGTAGAGATGGGTATACAATTATTAGACCTTTAATTAGTGTTACAAAAGATACTTTAGTTAAATATTGTGAAGAAAATGGGGTAAAATATTATATAGATAAGACTAACTTAGATGATGTTCATACAAGAAATAGATATAGGAAATGTATGTTACCATTTTTAAAAAAAGAAGACCCATTAGTACATGAAAAGTTTTTGAAGTTTAGTGAAACTTTGCTTTTATATAATAATTATATTGATAAAGAAATTAAAGAAGTGATCACTAAAGTATTTAAAGGTGGAGTATTAGATATTCCTAAGTTTAAAGAGCTTGACTATTTAATTCAAAGTAAGATTATTTATAGTATACTAGAGAAAATATATGGAGATGATTTATTCATTGTTACTAGTACACATGTTAATTTGATATTTGATTTAATAAATAAAGAAACTCCTAATAGTGTGGTTCATTTACCTAATAATGTTAAAGTGGTAAGAGCTTATGATGAAGTTAGTTTTGATTATGAAGAAGAAGAATCTAACGTGTATGAAATTGAGATAAATGATGTTGTGAATTTACCTAATGGAAAGAATATTGAAGTAGTAAGTAGTTGTGAAGATACTAGTAACAATACTATTAGACTAAATATTGATGATATTACATTACCTCTTTATGTTAGAACTAGAAGAAACGGAGACAAGATGATGGTTAAAGGAATGAATGGACATAAAAAGGTTAATGATATATTTATAGATAGTAAGATTTCTACAAAAGATAGACATGTTTGGCCAGTTGTGAGTGATGCAGAAAATAACATTATTTGGATACCTGGACTTAAAAAGAGTAAATTTGATGTAGAAAAAGGTAAAAAGTGTGATATAATACTTAAGTACTATTAAAGAAAGGAAGAGATTATGAAAAAGAAAAATATGTTTAAAGACATTATGCCTTATATTATGCTTATATTTGTAGTTGGTATTATTTACTATACATTTAATTTAAATAATGTTAAGGTTAATGAAATGAATTATAATGAGTTTTTAACTAATTTAAAAGGAGAAAAGGTTAAGGAATTAACTGTTACACCAAAAGATAGTGATAGTGTATATTTGATAACTGGTAAACTAGAAAACTATAGTAAAAACGAGACATTTAAGTTGATTGTTCCATATACAGATAGTGTTATTGATAACATTCTTAGTATTAGTAATGAACAACAACTTGATGTTAAGATTAATAAAGATCCAGGAAGTGTTAGTTGGTTAGTAATAATTTTAGATTTCGTGCCAATACTTTTAATCGGTGGACTTACTATTTATTTAGTAAGAGCGATGATGGGTAATGGCAAAGGTGGAACACTAGACTTTGGAAGAAGTAGAGCTAAACTTAATCAAGAAGGTGGAAAAGTTACATTTAAGGATGTTGCTGGACTTAATGAAGAGAAAGAGGAAGTTAAAGAGTTAATAGACTTTTTAAAGAGTCCTAAGAAGTTTACTAAGTTAGGGGCTAGAATTCCTAAAGGTGTTTTATTAGTTGGTCCTCCAGGAACAGGTAAAACATTACTTGCAAAAGCAGTAGCTGGAGAAGCTAAAGTACCATTTTATTATATAAGTGGAAGTGATTTCGTTGAGTTATTCGTTGGTGTTGGTGCATCACGTGTAAGAGATATGTTTAAACAAGCTAAACAAAATGCTCCATGTTTAATATTTATTGATGAAATAGATGCAGTGGGTAGACAAAGAGGAACAGGATTAGGTGGAGGACATGATGAAAGAGAACAAACTTTAAACCAATTACTTACTGAGATGGATGGTTTTGGGGCTAATGAAGGTATTATAATTATAGCTGCAACTAATAGACCAGATGTACTTGATCCTGCACTTTTAAGACCAGGTAGATTTGATAGACAAGTTACTGTTAATTTACCAGATGTTAGAGAAAGAGAAGCTATACTTAATGTTCATGCTAAGGGTAAGATTTTTGATAAAGCTGTTAACTTGAAGAGAATAGCTGAGAGAACTCCAGGGTATAGTGGAGCTGACTTAGAAAACTTACTTAATGAAGCTGCACTTTTAGCTGTTAGAAGAAATAAAGACGATATTGGAATGGACGAGATAGATGAAGCTAGTGATAGGGTTCTTATGGGTCCTGCTAAAGTTAGTAGGAAAGTAACAGATTATGAAAAGAATATAGTAGCTTATCATGAAAGTGGACATGCCGTTTTAGGAATAGAACTTCCTAATGGTGAAGAAGTTCATAAGATTACAATTATTCCTAGAGGTATGGCTGGAGGGTATACTCAAATGCTACCTAAGGAAGAGAGAACTTTGGTTGCTACTAAGGATGAGTTACTTCAAAGAATTACAAGTTATTTAGGTGGTAGAGTTAGTGAAGAATTGTTCTGTGGTGAAATATCAACAGGAGCTTCAGATGACTTTAAGAGAGCTACTCAAATAGCAAGAAGTATGGTTACTGAATATGGTATGAGTGACTTGGGTCCTGTACAATTTGAACATAAAAGTGGAGAGGTATTCTTAGGAAGAGATTATACTAATAGTAGTAAAAACTATAGTGATGCTGTTGCTTTAGAAATAGATAAAGAAATTAGAAAGATTATAAATGAATGTTATAAGAATGCTAAAGATATTTTATCTAAGAATAAAGGATTAGTTGAAGCTTTAGCTAAGACATTATATGAAAAAGAAACAATTACTAAAGAAGAAATTGAAGAAGTAGTAAGAGAATATAATGAAGGTAAGAAAACCAAAAAGAAAGATAAAGTTGAAGAGTAAAATCTTCAACTTTTTTTGAAATAATGATATTCCTTTGAAAAATATTGATTTTGCAAAAAAACACTTGAAAAACTTAGGAAAAAATGCTATTATTTTGAAAAGAATTCTACTTTGGAAATTGATTTCTTTATTAGATATAATAATCAAGTAACTGCTGTTGAAGTTAAATCAGCTGATAATACAAAATCTAAGAGTTTAAAGTCTGTTATGGAAAATTATGGAGTAAAGTCTGGACTAAAATTATCTAGTAAAAATTTGGGTTCTAATAATGAAAATGTAACAGGTTTACCAATTTATATGAGTATATTTTTATAAACAAAGAGATTTATTAAAAGTTTATCTAAAATATCGTATAGAAATTTTAGTAAAAACTCCATTTGGTTAGTAGTGAATGGGACTTTTACTTTAAAAAGATGTGAAATATAATTATGTAATTTTTTTAAAAAATTGATGTATTATTTCTAGATGTGTGCACTAATATTATAGAGATTATTAAAAATTATTTTGAAAGTTTTTAATAATCTCTTTTAAGTTAGTGTTTTTTGTGTTAAAATATTCTATAGCGAGGTAGTATTATGGGAAAGGTTATATCACTTGTAAATCAAAAAGGTGGGGTAGGCAAAACAACAACAAGTATAAATTTATCTAGTGCTTTAGGGCATTTAGGTAAAAAGGTTTTATTAATAGATTTAGACCCACAAAGTAATAGTACTACTGGGCTAGGTCTTAATAAAGCTAATATTAATAAGAGCATCTATGATGTTATTACACATAATTGTGATATTAGAGATGCTATTATTAAAACAAAATTTAAGAATTTATCTATTATTCCATCTATGATTTATTTAAGTGGAGCAGAAATAGAGTTAATTCAAATGGCTAGTAAAGAAAGTGATTTTATAATAGGGGATCAACTTAAGTTACAGATAGATTTGATAAGAGACAGATATGATTATATTTTAATAGATTGTCCACCTGCACTTGGAGTTCTTACTACTAATGCACTTGCTGCTAGCGATAGTGTATTAATACCTGTACAATGTGAATATTATTCACTAGAAGGGGTTACACAACTTTTAAATACAATTTTACTTACGCAAAGTAAGATAAACCCAAAGTTAGATATAGAGGGTGTTTTACTTACAATGCTTGATGGTAGAACATTAGTGGGGCTTGAGGTTGTTGAAGATGTAAGAAAGTTCTTTAAAGAGAAAGTATTTAATACTATTATTCCAAGACTTGTTAGACTTGTTGAAGCACCAAGTCATGGAAAACCAATTTTGGAATATGATCCAAAATGTAGAGGAGCTTTAGCTTATATTAATTTAGCAAAGGAAGTGATTGAAAGAAATGGAAAACAAGAGGAAAGCACTAGGGAAGGGGCTAGAACAACTATTTAGTGGAGAAGCTTTTAACCTAGAAGAGTTTGAGAAGAATGTTGTAGATAATGCAAATAAAGATGAAATACTAATGATTAATTTAAATGAACTTAGAAGTAATCCATATCAACCAAGAAAAGTGTTTGATAAGGAGTTACTTGAAGGGCTTGCTAGTAGTATTAAAGAGTATGGCATTTTAGAGCCTATCATTGTTAAAAAGAGTATTAAAGGATATGAGATTGTTGCTGGAGAAAGAAGAAGTATAGCTGCTAAGATGGCTGGACTTAGTGAGGTTCCTGCAATTATAAGAGACTTTAATGATGAAGAAATGATGAGCATAGCGCTACTTGAGAATATTCAAAGAGAAAATTTAAATATTATAGAAGAAGCACTTGCATATAAGAAAATGATAGAAGTTATGCATATTACTCAGGAGGAACTATCTACTAAAGTAGGAAAGAGTAGAAGTCATATAACTAATATTCTTGGTATTTTAAAATTACCTAGTAAAGTACAAGATTTAGTTTTAAATAATAAGATTACTATGGGACATGCAAGATGTCTTAGTAAACTTGAAGATGAGAGTGAGATATTTAGTTTGGCACAAGATGTTGTTAATAAGAACTTGAGTGTAAGAGAGTTAGAAGATATAATTAATGATAATAATTCTGTTAAGAAAGTTCCTATTAAAAAACATGTTCAAGTTAATGAAAGACATAATGTGGTGCAGAGTATCATGAGAGAGAAAATTGGTACTATGGTTAAAATTAATAATAATAAGATAGTAATTCCATATGATAGTGATAAAGATTTAGAGAGAATATTAGAAATATTAAATATAGAAATAGAGGATTAACTATGAAATATGGTATAGGAAGTATAGTTATAATGAAAAAAGCGCATCCATGTGGTACTAATTTATGGGAGATAGTTAGGCTTGGTGTTGATATCAAGCTTAAATGTGTTAATTGTGGTAGAACTATAATGATGGATAGATTAGAGTTTGAAAAGAAACTTAAGAAAGTGGTGGAAAATGAAAAATAAGAGAAATCCTGTTTTTGTGTTTATATTGCTTACAATTGGAGTAATGCTTCTTAGTTTTGTGTTATCTTTATTTAATTTTCAAGCTGAATATAGTACGGTTAATCAATATACTAGTACTATTCAGAATAATGTAATACAAGTAGAGAATTTGTTTAGTTTTGACGGAATAAAGTATATACTTACAAGTACAGTAAATAACTTTGTTAATTTTGCACCTCTAGGTAATTTAATAATTATTCTTATTGGTATAGGGGTGCTAGAAAAAACAGGTTTAGCTAGAACGTTCTTTACTTTGATAACTCAAAGTTTTAGGAAAAACAGTATTACATATATATTAATACTACTAAGTATTATATCAAGTTTATTTGGAGATATTGGGTTTGTGCTTTTACTTCCAATAGGCGCGATGTTGTTTAAATATGGACATAGAAATCCTTTAGGAGGAATAATTGCTAGTTTTACAGGTATTTGCTTTGGTACTGGAATAAATGTGTTTTTAACTAGTATAGAAAGTAGTTTACTTACATTAACTATAAGTAGTGCTAAAGTTATAGATAGTACTTATGAAATAGGTATATTCTTTCAATTATTTATTATGTTAGTTGCAATAATAACTGGTTCTATTTTACTTACTAGAATTACAGAAAAAACAATAATGCCTAGTTTAGGTAAGTATGAATTTGATGAAGTAGAGATACTAGATAACGTTAATTTTAGTAAAAGAGAATTAAGAGGATTTGTATGCAGTATGGGTGCATCTATACTATACATATTAATCATTATTTATATGATAATTCCTGGTTTACCTTTAAGTGGGGGCTTGTTGGATGCGAGTCAAACACATTATATTGATAAACTATTTGGAAGTAATAGTTTATTTAATCAAGGTTTTGTGTTCATAGTTACATTCTTGTTTATAATAGCTGGATTTACTTATGCGAGTGTTGCTAAAACAGTTAAGGGTGATAAGGAAATAAGTGAGTGTTTAAGTTATAGTTTAGATGGTATTGGTAATATATTGGTTTTAATATTTGTAGCTAGTTTATTTATTAATACATTTGATAAAAGTAATATAGGGCTTGTATTTGTAGCACTTCTTACTAACTTAATAAATGTGTTTAAATTTAGTGGAATAGGATTAATATTATTATTATTTGTAATATGTATATTAAGTGGACTTATATATACTGGACTTTTAAGTAAGTGGAAGATTATGTCTAGTACAGTAGTACCGGCATTAATGAATTCAAGTATTAGTCCAGAGTTTGCACAAGTTATATATGTAGCAGGTTCTAGTATAAGTATGGCATTCACACCTCTTACACCTTACTTTGTTATATATTTGGCTTTATTAATTAAGTATGATAAGAGTGATAAGGTAACATTATTTGGAACATTTAAGTATTTAAGAAGTTATGGAATAGTTATGTTAATAATGTGGGTAATTTTAATATTAGGTTTCTATATTACAGGGTTACCTATTGGTATTGGTAGTTATCCAACATTAACATATTAAGGAGGTTTTATATATGGCTTTAAAAGCAGGAATTATAGGTATGCCTAATGTGGGGAAGAGTACTTTATTTAATGCTATTACTAAAAAAAATATTTTAGCAGCTAATTATCCTTTTGCTACAATAGACCCGAATTTAGGTACAGTAACAGTACCTGATGAAAGACTTGGAGTATTAGAAAGAATGTATATGCCTGAAAGGTGTATTGGTGCACAATATGAGTTTACTGATATAGCAGGGCTAGTAAAAGGCGCTAGTAGTGGAGAAGGACTTGGAAATAAGTTTTTAAGTCATATAAGAGAAGTAGATGCTGTAATACATGTGGTAAGATGTTTTGTTGATAAAGATATTATACATGTTGAAGGAAATATTGACCCAATTAGGGATATTGAAATAATTAATTTGGAATTAGCTATGAGTGATTTGGAAATAGTTAGTAATAGAATTGATAGAATAAAAAAGAAAGCTGAAACAAGTAGAGATAAAGAAGCCTTAAAAGAAGTAGAGTTAATGGAAAAGTGTAAGAGTATTTTATCTGGTGGAGAAGTGTTAAGACATCATGAATTTGAAGAAGATGAACTAGAGATATTGAAACCATTTAATCTTATTACTATGAAACCTATGATATATTTAGCTAATGTTAATGAAGTTGATTTAGTAACTGGAAATAATGAGTTTATTGATAAAGTTAGAGAATATGCTAAGAATGATGGATGTGAAGTTATTCTTATGTGCGCTAAGATTGAGAGTGAATTAGTTGAG
Organism: Bacillota bacterium; assembly: GCA_003524085.1. GTDB lineage: Bacteria > Bacillota_I > Bacilli_A > RF39 > UBA660 > CAG-628. The sequence continues at coordinate 91,059 of DOEC01000029.1, forward strand.
TTAGAGGACTCAGAAAAGAAAATATTCTTAAGTGAGCTTGGTATAGAAGAGGGTGGACTAGATAAACTAATTAGAGTTACTTATGATACTCTAGGACTAGCAACATTCTTTACTGTAGGAAGTGACGAAGTTAGAGCTTGGACTTTTAAAAAGGGTATGAAAGCACCAGAGTGTGCTGGAATTATACATAGTGACTTTGAAAGAGGATTTATTAAAGCAGAAGTAATGAGCTATGAAGATTTAATTAGTTGTGGAAGTGAACTTAAAGTTAAGGAAGCAGGTAAAGCTAGACTTGAAGGAAAAGAATATGTTATGCAAGACGGGGATATTTGCTACTTTAGATTTAATGTTTAGGAGGACATTATGGAAAAGTTTTGTAGTAAGTGTGGAAAAGAACTAGTGAATGGTAAATGTGAATGTTGTGATAAAGGAAAGACTAGATTTAGTAAGAATGGTATTATTAATAGACCTAGATTAAAAGAGGCTGCAAAAGAGAAACTTAACGGTAATATGTGGAATATATGGCAAGCACTTTTAGTAGTTATGGCTATTAGTAGTTTATTTGGTTTCTTTGGTGGACTAGTTGAGGGGGCTAAAATTGAAATTTATAATAATGTCTATTATAATGTTGTAGATGCAATATATGGATTTATTAGTATTCCTTTAACTGCTGGAGTAAGTTATTATGTTTTAAATATAGTAAGAGATAAGAGTTTTGACATTAGTGATTTATTTAAGTTCTATAAAGAAAGAATGTGGACTAATATATTGCTTTATATATTAATTAGTATATTTACAGCTTTATGGGGTTTACTATTCTTAATACCTGGAATAATAGCGGGTTTAAGTTATTCAATGAGTACTTTTATATTTATTGACGGAGAAGATACTGATGCGATGGCTATTATAAAGAAAAGTAAAGACTTGATGTATGGGTACAAATGGGACTACTTTGTATTTCAATTAAGTTTTATTGGATGGGCGCTATTATGCTTATTCATATTCCCAATAATTTATGTACTTCCATATTATTATGTAGCAGAAACTATGTATTATGAAGAATTAAAAGCGATTAAAGAGAGTTGATGTTTATAAGTATCAAGTTATTAACACTTGATATTTTTTGTGTGTAACTTGTAAATTCGGGCAAAATGCACGAAAAAACAATGTAAAAACGTGCAAAATGCACGAAAATACAATGCAAAAACGTGCAAAATGCACGAAAATACAAATTTACAGTGTAAATGTGCTTGATTTTCCTTGAAATTATGGGAAATTTAGTGTATACTTAAATTGGGTGAAAAAATATGTATAGAAAGATTGAAGATAAACTTAAAAAATGGAAGAAAAACTTTAAAAAGCCATTTATGTTAATTGGACCTAGACAAACAGGTAAAACATATATTGTAACTGAGTTTTGTAAAAATAACTTTAATAATTTTTTATACTTTGATGTTAAAAAAGATACAGAAATAAGTGATATATTTGAGAAAACTATAGACCCTGAAAAGATTATCAATTCAATAGAGTTAATTAAAGGCATAACTATTGATGTAGAAAATACTGTTATATTCTTTGATGAAGTACAGGTTTCTGAAAGGTTAATTGAAAGTTTAAAATATTTTTGTGATAGTGAAAAAAACTACAAAATAATTGTAGCAGGTAGTTTACTTGGCGTTAAGATTAATAGATTTAATAGTTCTTTTCCTGTTGGTAAAGTTTCAATTAATTATTTATATCCAATGGACTTTGAAGAATTTTTACTTGCTTTAGGTAAAGAAAGATTAGTAAAAGAAATAAAAGAGCATTATAATGATAATACTCCTATATTAGATAGTTTACATGAAAATTTATTAGAGCTTTATAAAAATTATTTAGTAATAGGTGGAATGCCTGAAGTTGTATCTAACTATATAAGTAACAATTCTAATTTGCAAGAAGTTGATTTTTCTTTACAGAATAATATAGTAGTTGCATATATAATGGACATGAATAAATATACTTATAAGAATGAAAGCATTAAAATTAATGCTACATATAAAACTATTCCTCTTGAACTTGCTAGAGAAAATAAAGTATTTAAGTTTTCCTTGGTTGATGTTAATGCTAGATATAGTAGATTTAAATCAAGTTTAGAATGGTTAGTGGCAAGTAACATGGTTATAAAATGTGATTTAACTAATAAAGCAGAAAGTCCATTAAGTGCTTATCAAGAAGAAGAAACTTTTAAATTATATTTGAGTGATGTGGGATTACTTAGAAGTTTATCTAATATTGATTATAGAGAAATAATATTTGATAAAAATATTATGTTTAAGGGAGCACTTACGGAAAACTATGTTGCTCAAGAGTTGGTAGCTAATGAAAATGAAATATTCTTTTATAAGTTTAATAGGTATGAAATAGATTTTCTTATTAAGTTAGAAGGAGAAGTTATTCCAGTAGAAGTTAAAAGTGGAAATAGAACTAATAGTGTTAGTTTAAATAATTATGTTGAAAAATATAAACCTGTATATGCAATTAGAATAAGTACTAAAAATTTTGGTTTTGAAAATAATATAAAGTCTGTACCATTATATGCAGTGTTTTGTATTAAATAAAATGTTTATAAGTATCAAGTTATTAACACTTGATATTTTTGTTTAATAAAATAAGAATTAGCAAAAATACGCTAATTCTTATTCTTTGATTAAATCTTCTTCAGCTTTTAATTCATCTAAGGCATATTCTAATAAACTTATAACCACATTATTAAAAGATGTATCATGTTCTTTTGCTATTATTTCTAGCTTTTTAACTAAATCTTCTTTAATATATAAAGATTTATAAACTGTTTCATTTTTCTTTTTTGTTGGTTTTATTATATCCTTCATGTTCTCACCTTCCTATTAAAAGATACCATAAATATTTGATGTATGTTATATTAAAATATTCTATGAGAAAGTATGTTGAAAAAACCTCATAGAAATGTTATAATAATTTTATTAGAATATGTAAATAATATAGATGGAAGTGGTATATATGAAAAAAATAGATTTAGGAGTAATAGTAACAACATTAATAATAGTAACAATAAGTTGTAGTCTTGCGTTTTTCGCTGCAAGAATAGTAGGAAACCCGAAAGACATAAACTTAGTAGCTAAAAACGTAGCAATAACATTTACTGATACTTCAAACATTGCAACAAATGAAACAATAAGTCCTGGATGGAATAATGTTAAAACATTTACAATTACTAATAATAGTAAAGAAGATTTTAACTATAATATTTTATTAAAAGGGTTAGTTAATACATTTGAAAGTATAAATACACTTCAGTATAAAATAACAAGTGATACTGGATATAATATGGATAACTATTTAAATGTAATTAAAACAGAAACATCAAAAGATGTAGTTTTAGCATATGATGTAGTAATTCCAAAGGGAAGTAAGCAAACATATCAAGTAGAATTTAAATATATAAGTATAGAGGAAGATCAAAGTAGTGATATGGGGAAGAAACTAGGTGGAACTTTAGCTATTGAAGCAAGCACAGGAAAACCTAAAATATATGACAAGTTACTAGCTGATAACCCAACAATAAAAACAAGAACAGATTTTAGTACAACATTAACAGAAACTAACGTAAACACATTATATAAAACTACAGAAGATAACACTGATGTATATTACTTTGCAGGAGATGCAAAAAACAACTGGGTAAAGTTTGGGACATGGCAAGAAGATAAAACTATTGTTGTAGGATATCCTCCTGATGGAGAAGATAGTTATTTTCCTAAAGAATTTAATACTATGCTTGATTGCACTTCCGATAGTGCTTATACAAATTGTGAAGAGATACCCTTGGCTAAAAAAGGAGATTCAATGTACTGGAGAATAATAAGAACAAATAAAGATGGAAGTATAAGAATGCTTTACTCTGGAACATCTGCCGAATCTCAAACAGGGTTTATAGGTATGTCTGCGCTAAATGACAACAAAACACTAGATCCATTATATGTAGGATATATGTATGGAACAAGTGGTTCACTTGAAAACAATAGAACAAATGAAAATAGTAGTACAATAAAAAACTATATTGATAATTGGTATAGTAAAAATTTAGTAAATTACACAAAATATTTAAGTACAACAGCAATATATTGTAATGATAGAACACTTTCTGTTTCTTATCCAAATTATGTTATTGGAGAATGGATGGGTTTTGCAGCATCTGATAGATTAACAAAAACAAATAAATCACCTAGTTATAATTGTATAGCAACAGAAGATAAATTCACAGTAAGTAACACGACAGGAAATGGGAAATTAACATATCCGGTTGCATTAATGACGGCTGATGAAATTTCGTATGCTGGGGGAGTATGGTATACTAAAGGAAAATATACGTTCTATTGGGCATATACTAATGCACTCAATAAAGGTATTGTTAATTCATTGATTTGGCAGACTTTGACACCTATTCAGGGCGACCCGTATAATTTGACTGGTGGAGGAAGTGAAATGGCTGTTGGAACCGAAGGACGACTTGGAAATCCCGGTAGAGTAGACCAAACAGCTGTAAGACCTGTCATATCACTAAAGGGGAGTGTAGTTTATAAGTCGGGGGATGGAAGTGCATATTCTCCATATGAAGTTGTTGCTGAACCTATTAATACATATATAGTGTCTTTGAGTGTTAATAATGGAAGTGGTACAGGTACAGTGCTTGTTGAAGAAGGTAAAGATGCAACATTTACAGTAACACCAAGTGATGGATATAAAGCAGAACTTGAAACAGATACTTGCGGTGGAACATTAAGTGGTAATACTTATACAATAAGTAATATAACAAGTGGAAAAACTTGTAGTATAACATTTAAATCTGATAACCCATTTTCATCAGGCACACTAGCTGCAAAAATATATACAGATAACCCAACAAGAGTAACAAGGGAAACATTTGATACAACATTTACAAGTAATACAACAGGAACACTATTTACAGCAACAGAAAAGAATGTACATAACACTACAGATACAACAGTATATTATTATGCTGGCAATACAACAAATAACTGGGTTAAATTTGCAGGTTTCTATTGGAGAATAATCAGAACAAATAGTGATGGAAGTATAAGACTATTATATTCAGGAACAGCAACGGATACAACAAATGGATACTTAAGTACAACTACTAGTGCATTCAACTCTACATATAATAGTCCAAAATATGTTGGTTATATGTATGGAAATTACGATAGTTCTTTATCAAATGCTAGAACAAATACAAATAACAGTACAATTAAAAATGCAATAGACTATTGGTATTCAATAAATATGACATCATACACAAAGTACTTAAGTACAACAGCTGTATACTGCAACGACAGGAATTTGCGTTCAGGCGATACATATACAACTAGTACAAGTTCAACATTCTATTATGCTCCATATGCAAAGGTATACTCAAGTTATGCACCAACATATGATTGTACAGAAGCTATTGATGCATTCAGCGTAGATAACACAAGTGCAAAATTAACATATCCAATAGCATTAATGACAGCAGACGAAATAATGTATGCAGGAGGAAAAGGTAATAATGCTTTTACAAGTTCATATGCATGGTATTATTTAAATAGTGCAAATGGTAGTATAACAGGTTCAACATATTGGTGGTTGATGTCTCCTTACCGTTGGATTAGTGGATATGCTCATGTGTTTATTGTGGCGGCTTCCGACAACCCTGGGTGGTTTGGTAGCAGCTACACCGGCTATGATTACGGCGTGCGTCCAGTAGTATCTTTGAAATCTTGCGTTAAAACAAGTGGAGGAGATGGCTCAGCAAGTAACCCATACACAATAGAAGAAACTACAAGTGGATGTTAAATTAAAAATATGTCAAAAATTTTGGCATATTTTTTTAGTTACAACTGTATTCTTTTGTTTCTTCTTTTAGTATGCTTTTTTTGTATGGTTTTCTGTTGTCTGTTCTACATAGTAAGTAATCTATACTTGTGTTATAATAGTCTGCTAATTTATTTAATACTTCTTCAGTTAGCGCTGCTACTCCTCTTTCGTAGTAACTATAGTTTCTTTGGCTCATACCTAAGTAATTAGATATATCTATTTGTCTTAGGTCTTTTTCTTCTCTTAAATCTTTTAATCTATTCATTTTGTTTTACCTCTATTTAAATATATCATAGAAGAAATACTTCTATTGACATTTAGAAGAAATTCTTCTATAATTAAGTTATAGAAAATATATCGTGGAGGTAACAATATGACAAATGAAGAGTTAAAAAAATTAGTTGGAAGGAATGTTAGAAAATATAGACTTCTATATAATGCTAAGAATCATGAACAACTTACTCAGTCTAAGTTAGCAGAGAAAATTGGTGCTAAAACACCACTTATTGGTGCTTTAGAAAGTGATAATAACCCGATGGGAGTAAGTATATATAATTTATATATGATAAGCAAAGTGTTAAATGTTCCAATTGAAAAATTCTTTGAAGAGGAGTAGAAATATGAAGAAGTATGTATTGATATCTGTGAGTGTTCTTCTATCTATGATATGTATGTACTTTTTATGTGATGTAAAAAAGGGAAAAGGAATAACATATTTGACAGATAATCAAATTAAAAATATAATGGCTTATACAATTGATAATGAAACTGTTAGTGAAATGCCAACAAAAGGGAGTGGATATATTGCTAAGAGCATTACTTGTAAAAATGGCTCTGTTTTAGTGTGGGATAATGATAATTGGAAAGTGGAAGTAAAAAAGTTAGAAACTTATGATACATGTAATGTTGATTTTACACTTGATGATTTAGTTTATAATTTTGATTATAATGGCACTAATGGAAGTGATGGAAGTGTTCAAGAATTTACTGCTCCAGTGAGTGGTAAATATGTTTTGGAAGTTTGGGGTGCACAGGGTGGAATAGCATCTTCTACTTATATAGGTGGTTATGGAGGGTACTCAACTGGTATAGTTTCTCTAACCAAAGGAGAAAAACTTTATATAGTAGTAGGTGGAAAAGGAACAAATAATAGTACATTGGAAACAATACCAGGAGGATATAATGGTGGTGGAAACGGGTCTGGTTCAGCAAACCTTGTATATTCTTCAAGTGGTGGAGGTGCTACTCACATTGGTAAAGCATCCGGTTTATTAAATACTCTTTCAAATAATATTTCAGATATAATTATAGTCGCTGGTGGAGGTGGAGGAACATCATTCCAAACTGGCCCTTATTCAGGTAATGGTGGTTCAGGTGGAGGATATATAGGAAATAACGGAACCAATACACAGAGTGATTATGTTTATGGAAGCGGTGGCTCACAAACTGCTGGAGGTTCTTCAGGTGGAGGTTCGAAAGTTAATAATGAAGATAGAGGCCTAAATGGAAGTTTTGGTCAAGGAGGAAACGGACAACATTATTCAGGTGGATATGCGGATATATTTTATTTATTTGGTTCTGATTATCCTGGATATACTAGTAATAATAATGTTACAAATGCTTTTGCGGTAAGACCAGTTATAAGTTTGAAATCAAACGTATTTTGGAAAAGTGGAGATGGAAGTGCAGATAATCCATTTGAAATATATACAGAATAGGAAGGAAGGAGTATGAAGAATATATTAAGAAAAATAAAAAATAGCCGATTGGCTGTTGTAGTTTTAATACTTTTTTCTTTGGTAATAGGCTTATCATATGGTACATTTATATTTACAACAAACTCATATAGAAGTACAGAGATGTTAGTAGGTAATTTAACATATGGAATAGAAATAACTTCAACAGGTGGAAGTGAAACTATAAATGGGACAAGTGTATCTTTACCAAGTGGAAAAACATCAACAGTACTACTAAAAATAACAAGTCTCAATAAGATTATCTCAAAATATGGAGTAGACTATAAAATGTCTAGTGGTACTGGGTCAGTAAAATATGCAAGTAATACTGGATGGTTACCAACAGGAAAGATAAATGAAAATAATGTGGGGACTTATGAAAAAGTAATAAAAGTAGTTATATCAGCAACAACTGATGTAACAGTAGACTTTACTGTTACAGGAGGTTATAGTAATAATGATTTAACAGAAGTAAAAGAAGGATATACAAGACTTACGGAAGTATATGATGGAATAGTAGACTATAAAGAAGACTTAAAGACTATTATATCAAAAGAAACAACTAATAATATCTATGGTGGAGAAGCAATAAATAACTACTTACAATATCCAACAAATACAGATGCAACAAAGAATATTTGGAGAGTACTAGGATATTATAACTCAGTTGATGGAATAAAGG
>DOEC01000020.1 GCA_003524085.1 Bacillota bacterium
CCCCCCCCATTTGTACTTTTTTTTGCACTAAAGAGTTAATTTTCATGTACTTCACTTCCTATCTTTATTACAAGATAATCTTATCAAAAAAAACACTATATTTCAAGTGCTTTTTGTTATTTAAGTAATCTATTATATATTTCTATAATGTTTTCTAGTGTTACTTCTGTTTGAAGACCAGTAAACATATCTTTTAATACAGCAACACCTTTACTTATTTCGTCATCTCCTATTATAAGAACGTAAGGAGTTTTTTGTTTGTCTGCGTATCTCATTAGTTGTTTAAATTTGCCAAGGAATGCTGTGTCTACTCTTACACCAAACCTTTTTAGTAAGTTACTAAATTTGTATACGTATTCATAGTTTTCTGTCATAGGAAGTATTGTAATATCTGCTACACTGCTATCAGTAGTTTTAATAACACCTGCTTCTTTTAATTGATAGAATAGTCTAGTAAGTCCAATTGATATACCTACACCAGGTAGTTTTTTATCTGTATAGTATGTAGCTAAGTTTTCATATCTTCCACCAGAACATACACTTCCAATTGAAGGGTAATCTTTTAGTATTGTCTCATATACAGTCCCAGTATAATAGTCAAGCCCTCTTGCAATAGTAAGGTCTACATCATAGAAGTTACTATCTAGTCCTCTAGCTTTAATATTATTTATTACTGTTTCTAACTCGTTTACTCCTTCATTATATACTTCGTCAGTAATACCTAAGTTCTTTAGTCTTTCTATTTTAGTAAATGCGTCCCCACTTATTCTAATAAAGTCTATTATCTTACTTACTTTATCACTATCTATATCTAACAATGATAACTCACTTTTTACTTCATCTTCTCCTATTTTTTCTATCTTATCTATTATTCTTAGTATATCTGTTACTTTACTATTTAACTCTAATGAATTAAAGAAACCAGTAAGTATTTTTCTATTATTTATTCTTATTGTAAAGTCTCCAATATTTAACTTCTTAAATAAGTCATATATAATACTAGGTATTTCAGCATCATATAGTATTGATAATGTTTCATTACCTATTACATCTATATCACATTGATAAAACTCTCTAAATCTTCCTTTTTGTGGTCTTTCCCCACGATATACTTTACCTATTTGATATCTTTTAAATGGGAATATTAACTCGTTACTTCTATTTGCTACATACTTTGCAAGTGGTACAGTAAGATCAAACCTTAAAGATAAATCGTTATCTCCTTTATTAAATCTATAAATTTGTTTTTCAGTTTCTCCTCCAGCTTTGGCTAAAAGTACACTAGATAATTCTATAATTGGTGTATCTAGTGGATAAAATCCATAACTAGAGTACACACTTTCAATTGTATTTTTCATTTTGTCAAACAATATTTGGTCTTGTGGCATTAATTCCATAAAACCAGGTAATGTTTTTGGTTCTACTTTTTCTTTCATAATAATTCCTTTCTTTTAACACAAAATAGAGCATAAGTTTTTATGCTCTACTATATAACTATTTTCCAGTAACAATTTCAAGAGCTTTTCTAACTTCTAAATCATATTTTAAGAAATCAATCCCGCCAATTTCTTTTAAGAAAACTTCTTCAGTTACATTATATTTTTTAGCCATATCTTTAGAATATTCTTCAAGTTCTTTATCTTCTACTGTAATATTTTCTTCTTTTACTATTTGTTCAAGAACTAATCTATATTTAACTCTCTTTTCTGCTTCAGGTTTAAAGTTCTCTTTAAATTTATCTAAATCCATATTAAGCATTTTTAAATAAGTATCTAAATTCATTCCTTGATATTGTAAGTTTTGATTAAATTGTTCAACCATTCTATCAATTTCTTCACTAATCATTTCACTTGGAATTTCAACACTAGCATTTTCACTTATCTTAGTTAAAACTTCATCAAAGTATTTATCTTCTACTTCTTGAGTCTTATGTCCTAAAATATGAGATTTAATATTTTCTTTTAAAGAGTCTAAGTCAGTTACTCCACCCATATTTAAATCTTTAAAGAAGTCTTCATTGTATTCTGGTAATACTCTTTGTTTAATGCTATTAATAGTTACATTAAATACAACATCTTTACCTTTTAATTCTTCACTATGGTAGTTTTCTGGGAATGTTAAATTAATACTCTTAGTTTCTCCTTTTTTCATTCCAATAAGTGCTTCTTCAAATCCAGGAATAAAACTATTACTTCCTATAACTAATGGATAGTTTTCTCCTTTTCCACCAGCAAAAGCTACTCCGTCTTTAAAACCTTCAAAATTAATGTTAGCCTCATCTGTGTTTTCTACAGTTCCATCTTTTTCTTTATATTCAGCATAATGTCCTCTTAAATGCTCTAACTCGTCATTTATTTCTTCTTCTGTTACAGTTACTTCTTCTTTTTTAATACCTAAATCTTTATATTTTCCTAATTTAACTTCAGGTTTCATTGTAACAGTGAACACTACTTCTAATCCGTCTTCACTTATAGTTTTTACATTTACTTCTGGACGACATGCCATGTTAAGTGATAGGCCTTCGTTTTCTTCTAATAATTTGTCATATAATTCTGGTAGTGCATGATCAACTGCATCCATATATAAACTTTCTACACCAAACTTTTTAACATAAACATCAAACGGAACTTGTCCTTTTCTAAACCCGTCAACGTTTACTTCGTTCTTTTTATGTTCAAAACAGTGATGTATTAACTCGCCCCATGCTTCTTTTTCCATTTTAACACTATAATCTTTTTTCATAACTTTTTCCTCCTTATTAAGCTACTTTAACAATTTTAACTTTATATGTTCCGTTAGGACTATCAACTTCAGCCATATCTCCAACTTTCTTACCTAGTATAGCCATTGCAATAGGACTTTCATTACTAATCTTATTGTTGAATGGATCAGCTTCTTGACTTCCTACTATTCTATATTCTTCAACTTCATCATCCCCGTCATATTGAAGTGATACTGTTGAACCAATAGTTACTTTATCTTTTTCAGTTTGAGCATCATCTATGATAGTAGCGTGTTCTAGTATATATTCAACTTCTTTAATTCTAGCTTCAAGTTTACCTTGTTCTTCACGAGCACTATCGTATTCTGCGTTTTCACTTAAATCACCTAACGCTCTTGCTTCTTTTAAAGAATTTAATACTTCATTTCTTTTATCAGTTTTTAAATAATTTAACTCAGTTTCTAGTTCTAAATAACCTTCACTTGTTAAAAAAAATTCTTTTTGTTTCATTTTTATCTTTTTCTCCTTAACAGTTTATAATGATACCAAAAATTAGCACATTTGTCAACTAATAGGTACCCTTAATATATCATTTTTTTCTACTTTAAATGGCACTTTTACATAAAGTACTTCTTGTGGATGACTAGCTACACTAACACTTTCATTTTCTTCATTTATTATACTGTCTACTTTTATTTTAGTAGCTAAAGTATTAGGCCCAAAAACTTCTATAGTGTCTCCTACTTTAAAGTTGTTTCTTTGTTCAATCTTCATAACTCCGTCAGAATAGTCTAATACTACACCTAAGAAGTCTTGGTTAGACACTTCTTTTCTGCCAGTATAGTATTGGTCACTTCTGTTTACGTCCCCAGTAAAAAACTGACTTTTGTTTTCTCTATTAGATAGTCTATTTAAAACTCTTTTATAATATTCCATTAACTCGTTAGTTAACTTTCCTTCTTTATATAAAGTAACAACATTTTTATAAGTATTTACTACAGTTGCAATATAGTACATACTTCTCATTCTTCCTTCTATTTTCAAAGAAGAAACACCCATATCGACTAACTCAGGAATATGGTCTATCATAGAAAGGTCTTTGCTAGCTATTTGAAAGTCGTCGTACTTTTTAGTCTTAAAGATAAACCTACATACTTGACTACATCCTCCACGGTTTGAGTCACGCTTTGTAACGTAGTTTGATAACACGCATCTTCCACTATAACTAGTACACATCGCTCCGTGAATGAATACTTCTAATTCAGCATCTGTGTTATTTTTTATATCAAGGATATCTATTTTTGAACATTCTCTAGCAAGAACAACCCTAGTAGCGCCAACACTTTCCCAAAATTTAACAGCAAACTTGTTTACACTAGACTCTTGTGTGCTTATATGTATTTCAGGTTTTAAGTTAAGTTCACGTATTCTTTTAATGACAGCTAAGTCACTTACTATAAACGCGTCTACCCCAATATCACTAAGTGTAGTTAAGTATTCTGTTAAACCTTCTAAGTCTTCATTATGAAATAAAATATTTACTGTAACATATACTTTTTTACCTAATGAATGGGCAAATTCTACACCTTCAGTGATATCTTGAATACTAAAGTTATTTGCATTTGCTCTTAAACTATAGTTGTATCCTCCAATATAAACTGCGTCAGCCCCGTACATAAGTGCCCATTTAAGGCGTTCTAAATCTCCTGCTGGACTTAATACTTCTGTCACTTTAAATCACCTACCTTATAAGCAATTTTATTATCTAAAAAGTAGTCATCTACTTTAATAAGTTTAGATATTTCTTTATTACATAAATTATCCAATATAATATTAGTTTCATCTATACTCATATTACTTAAGTTAACTATTTTACCAATAGTATCTAACTCATCAATATACTTATTAGCAAAAAAAATGCGTGAATTAAATATGCAAGTTCCACAGTTTTCTTCTTTTATAATGAGTTCATGATTACTTACTTTCTCATTAATAGTACCAATCATTTCTAAATTATCTTTTTTATACTCATTAAAACTACTAATTAAATGTCTTTTACTATACATTAAGTTATTCTTGCTTATATAGTACATGAATATATGACTAGATGTATTCTTTATTATATCTTTAATCTCACTTATAGTTAAATCGTTATTAATAAGTACTTTATCATATCCTAAACTTTTAAAATAGTTTATACTGTCATAATTATTTATTATATGATTTTGGCTAACTACTACTTGACTTTTAGGTAGAATACTAACTAGACCTAAGTCTTCTACAAAATAGTATTTTACATTTTTTAACGCTTTTATAACATTCATTATATTATCAATATCACTCTTATGAAGAAATTTATTAATGATCACGCTTACATTATGAGTAGTTGCTAAATTATTAATCTCACTTACACTATAATAAACATCAAAGCCAATGCTATAGCTTTCAAGTGGTAAAATCAAATTATAATCAAGTATCATTTTATTATTAGGTATTATATAAAACTCATTCATACTAAATCCTTTCTAATAGATATAAGCCATCTCCTTTATCTATTTTTGTTACTTTAAACTCAGTTTGTTCTTCCATATATTTAATAAAATTTTCTATTTTTTTAACTAAACTTCTTAATCTTCTTTTTTCTATGGTCATACTTTTCCCAACTAATCCATGAAAATCCATGTTATCAATAATGATGTATCCGTTTTCATTTAAGTTACTCTTAAATTTATCTAAAAATTCTTTGTTTTTGCCTTTAGCTGCATCTATAAAAATAAGATCAAACTTATCAGTTATAGTTATATCTAAAGCATCTGCTTTAATAAGAGTAATGTTGTTTAGGTTAGATAATTCTACATTTTTAACTGCAATATTATATCTTTCTTCATCTCTTTCAATAGAAGTAATATTGTTAACCACCTCTTTAATTAATATTGTAGAATAACCAATAGCTGTTCCAACTTCTAAAACGCTTTTTATATCGTGCTGTTTTATAAAACTAATTAAATAATCAAGACTTTCTTTTTGCATAATAGGAACGTTTTCTTTTTTAGCAAAACGTTCCATATCACTTATTAAATCATTGAATTTCATTCCATAAGCCTTCTTTCTCAAGTCTCTTAATTGTTTCTAAGTGTCCAGCATATGTTTCATTAAAATATGTTTTATTGTTTTTATCAGCCTCAAAGTAATAATAATTATGTTTAGTTGGATTTAAACTAGATACTATACTATCAATACTTGGGTTACATATAGGCCCGACGGGCAAACCTATATAAGTCATGCATCTTGTGTTATATTTGTTAGTACAGTCGTCTATATCTTTTTGGTAAAGTGCTTCCCCTAGATTTACTTTAGCAGCATAATAAGTTGTAACACAGCTTCCTAAACTCCATCCATCATTAAGTCTATTTGTAAACACTCCAGCAATTCCATATCTGTCAGTTCCTGAAGGGCCTTCTTGTTCAACTATACTTGCAAGAGTCAAAAGTTCATGTACAGTATAATTACTGTTTTCTATTTTGTCTTTATAAGGAGTTAACTTATTATCCATCTCATCTAGCATTTTTTTAACAACACTTTTAAAACTTGAGTTTTTATAAATCATATAAGTATTTGGATAGAGATATCCTTCTAAACTATAATAAATATCTTTATCTAATATATCGTCTGTTAAAAACCAGTATTCATTAATTAAATTCTTTAAATAAGTAGTATCAGTTAGAGTAGTTAATATTTCTTCTTCAGTTATATCACTAATACTAGTTAGGTCACTTATTAATTGTCTTACGTTTCTTCCTTCTCTAAAAGTAAACTTAACTTCGTTACCTTTAGCATTTCTTTTTTCAGTTAACACGTCATATACTTCAATAGCATTCATGTTTTTACTTAAACTATATGTTCCTAAGCTAATGTCTCCACCTTTTATTTTACTATACACTTTTAATGCAAAAGCACTTTTAATTAAGCCCTTGCTTTCTAAGTCGTCAAACACTTGATACATTCCAAGTCCGTTTTCCACAATATATTCCACTACTGTGCTATCTTTAGATACCTTAGCAAATTTACTAAAAAACGCCCCTAAAACTATAAATATTATAATCATTAAAAGCATAACTACACTTATTATTAATCTTTTCTTATTTAATTTCTTCTTTACCATTTTTATTCTCCTTTACTTTGTAAACTATTTAATACTTCTTCTATAAAATCATAGTCTTTCTCATTCTTAACAAGACTTAGCTTTAATTTACCAGTCTTAGTATATGTGTACATACTTACAAAACAATTTGTATCATCTTTAGTATAAACTATAAAGTTTTTCCCATCAACGTCTTCTAAATCAAGTATTACTTTATATTTTACTTCTTTATCATTTTCTAAAAGAATAATCTCATTATTTTCCATTATTACTCCTATCTAAATAGCTTTGTAAAATAACTGAGGCAGCTAATTTATCTACTACTTTCTTTCTATTTTCTCTACTAGTGTTACCCATTATTAACATATTGTTTACTATAACTGAAGTGAGTCTTTCATCCATCATTATTACTTCTTTGTTGTATCTTTTAATAAGTTTATCCTTAAACAAAAGAGTTAACTCACTTCTAGTACTAATAGACCCATCTAAGTTAATTGG
This sequence comes from Bacillota bacterium, assembly GCA_003524085.1. Taxonomy (GTDB): domain Bacteria; phylum Bacillota_I; class Bacilli_A; order RF39; family UBA660; genus CAG-628. The sequence continues at coordinate 7,362 of DOEC01000020.1, forward strand.
GTTACCTAGCACTATTTTATCTATCTTATATTCATTAAAATAAATGTCAAGCTTAGTTAGCAACTCTTCCATAGTTTTATATCTAATAGTCTCTACTGGACTTGCAATTAAAAGAGTTTCATCACTTATTGCAACACCACATGTTACACTTCCATAATCTAGCCCTATTACTCTCACTTTGTATACTCCTTTAACATAAACTCTACTAAGTCACGTCTATTTATTTTTTCTATTCTACTTCTGCATTCCTTATAACTAGTGATATATCCTACTTCTCCAGTGATTAAGTACTCAGTTATTTGTTTATACGCATTATACCCTGCATCATTCATGTCATTTATTATATCTCTTAAAGTACTTTTGATGTCTTCGTTTTTAATACAATCTGTGTCAATAACAATAGTCTCGTTCATAATACACCTCCAAGACATTAACATTTTATCATTTTTTTACACTTTTTACAAGTAAGGGGTTTACAAAAATAGAAATATTATGATATAATTTAGTCGTTGTGGTTCCTTAGCTCAGCTGGTAGAGCAACCGACTCTTAATCGGTGGGTCTAGGGTTCGAATCCCTAAGGAACCACCAATAAGCTAATTAGACTTCATTTTGAAGTCTTTTTTCATACAAAAAGCAAGTCACTAGACCTGCTTATTTTAGTTTCTTTGTTAACTTGTCTTCATTTAATAAATCTTTATATTTTCTTAAACCTTCAATATCTTTATTTCTTACTAATTCCAAAATCTTTAAATACTCTTCACTATATTGAACTTTAAGCATAGACTTTTTACTTTCTTTTTTAAAAGCTTCATACAACTTACTAATTGGTGCATTTTTAACTTTTAACATAAATTCATATAACCAATATTTTTTCTCTCTACATTCCATTTGGATTAACGCATCAGCAAGTTCGTCAACTAAAGCATTTTCAGTATTTCTTGCAAAATCAACGATATCCCATGGTCTACCACGTTTTATAACTGCTAGAGTAAATTTATCAATTGGTAAATTCTTATGATATTGTAAAGAATTAACGTAATTAGTAACAACACTAACGGGAATGTCTTTATCTAAACATTTCTTTAACAATGTATCATTAATTACATCTAAGTCTACTTTAGGAAGTAAAGCAAAATTACATAATAAACTCTCTTCTTCAAAATATACAGAATTCATAAAAGCTTTAGTTAATTTTTTCTTATTAGCTTTTGGTACTTCTTTAGTAAACTCATAAATATCTCTAGCATTACCATTTTTAATTATGGCATTTTCTATTTTTCTTATATTAGCCCCTTTTATATCTCTTGCGAATGCAATCATCTCTTGTATAGATTCTCCCTTTATGACAGCATTTGTTAAACCCTCAACATCATTAGCACTTACATTTTTAGCAAAATCATAAGCAAAATTTGTATTATAAGTTTCAGGGTCACACATAGATTTTTCAAGTTCTTTAATAGGTGCACCTTTTACACTATAAGCAAAAGTATATATAGCGCGCCCATCGTGTAAATTAATGACCTCCTTAGCTAAATCATTAATAGAAACGCCTTTAACTTCTCTTGCAAAAGCAGTTACTTGATAAGCGTCTTTGCTTTCAACTACAGCTTTAGATAGTCTATTAACGTCTGCCCATTTAACGTATTTGGCAAACTCATAAATATCTTTAACATCATTAGCATTTACAACAATATCTTCAAGCCCCTTAATAGGAACATCCTTTAATTCCTTTGCTAGTTCAAGAGCATACTTACTCTTCTCTTTACTTTCCATATCAGCATCATTTATGGTTTTAACAACGCTTTTTTTACTAACAATTCCTTCTTTTACAAGCGGATAAATTAAGTCCTTATTTCCTTTACCAATAGTAAATTTAAATAACTCCATTAAATAATCATTCATTTTAATACTTCCTTTTATATAGTTACATTAGTATATAATTGATACTATAATTTTTTCTTCTTAACATTTTCGCCCAATTCTTTTTGAGTTACATATTCAAGTGGGTCAACATCACTTTTTTGAATATTTCTAAAGTCTTCTACTCCTCTAGCATAACAATAAGGTCCAGCACCAAACATACATCTTCTTGAATAAATATATGAATTTATTAATTCAATTAAATCTTTCATTATTTCATATAATTCATTTGAATATTTAGCATTATATAATTCTTTAGAATACTTAGTAGGTACTTTAATATTAATATTATCAAAAACTAAATCATACTCCATACTTTCAGCATACTTATCAATTAAATTTTTAAAAGAATATGAAAAACTATAATCCCATCCAAAGTTAAAATATTCTTCTATATCAATTAGTTTTGAATATTTTTTCATCCATCCAGGGTTAGCCGATAATATACACATAATCGCATCTTTAAATCTATAAGGTAAACTTATATCATATACAAACTTATTTTGTTCTTTATCACTTCTCACTATCTTACTATTCATACACAAAGTATACAAAAACATTTTACTAAAATCATTTACTTCAATTCCTTTATCCATAATTTTCACTCCTTAATCAAATATTATTTTATATTTTTTTCTCCAAGACTCTTCTTTATTATCTTCTAAATATTCTAATGGAACTAAAGAGCCATCATTAGATATAATTCTATAATCTTTATAAGCATTAAAATACACTTCTTCTTCAAAGTTTACTTTTTTATCTACAAGACAAGCATAAAAGATTGCACTAACTAAATCATTCATAATATTTAAATAATATGATGTATAATTAGGAAAATCAGAGATACTAGCAAGAGCCAAAGTATTTACTTTAATAATTAATAAATCGTTAAATAGGTCATACTCTACAGTTTCTGAAAACTCATAAACATCGTTATTAAAATAATTTGAAAATTTTCTTTCCCATTCGCCTTTAAAATAATCTTCAATATTAATTATTTCAGAATACTTTCTCATATTTTCTACACTACTTAATAAAATACATTTAATATAATTTTTATATTTTATTGGTAACGTAATTCTATAAACAGAAGTATTTCTATCAAGCTTTTTAATTTCAGAATTCTTACATAAAGCAAGTAAGAACATTTTACTAAAATCTCTTACATCAATACCTTTATTCATAATTCACACTCCTTGTAAGTCATTATTATATAATAGCTTACTTATTAATGCAAGAAAAAAAGTAACAATTAAGCTACTTTCTCGCATCAAAATAAACATCATAACTATTTTTATACTGACTTGTTATCGCATCTATAATTTCTTGTTCCTTGCTTTCACTAAAACCTCTTATGACTTTATTACCAATTACAATAAAAGGAACGCCTTTTGCTTGATAGCCTAAAACACTAGCAAATTCTTTATATATTTCTAAATTTTCACTATTATGCCAAGTCTCAAACTTATTTAATGTATAATAATTACCATACTCACTTTCTATTTTTTCAAAGAAACTATTTAATTTAATACAGTGTGGACATTCTTGACCGTAAAACTCATAGATATTAACTTTGTTTTCATCGTATACTATACCTTCTATTTCTCTTATTGTTTTTTCACTTGTTTGATTATCTTCTTTGTTATCTTCTTCTTTTGTCGTATTATATTTTTCTTCATACTTTTTAGCATACTTACTACTGACTTTCTTAGTTTTAGCATCATACGTAGTAGTAACAACACAAGAGTTTTCACTATTTAGTTTTCCTTTTTCACAGTAATACTCTTTTAAAGCACTTCCTGTTAACTCGTCGTTCAACATGCATGAAGTACCCACTAATTGTCCCATTCCATTTGGGCAGTAGTACCTAAACTTTGCATCCGTTAAAGTTTCTTTATAACAGACTTTATCTTTCATCACGTCATCCCCGTCACAATACATCACACTTACTTTATCACAGCCACACAAGAGTAACGCTACTAACACAATAACTATTTTTTTCATAACTACACTCCTACTTCAATTAAATATTCTTAAAAACAAAAACATAAAACAAATAAGCATATCTTACAACAGGGTTATCGTTAAGAAATACTACTAATGAATTTAATATCTCCTTAGAGGCACATACTTTATCAGCAATTGTAAGAACAAAACCTTCTTTATATTTTGGTGGCTTAATTGTTATAGGCCACATATGTTTAATTATCATATCACTTTCTATATCATTTAAATCAAACTCTTTTTTAGCATTCAAATAAGCTATCTTACCGTGTTTAAATGCGTGAAAATTAAACCTTTTACTTTTTCTCCAATCATACAAGAACAAATCATGTAGCATGGCACCTCTTGTAGCTGATACATAATCTAAATTAAGTTTCTTACTAATTTTATAAGTTAAGTACGCAACACTGTATGAGTGGTCATAACAACTAGTATTACAGTGTTGTCTATAATTTTTCATTTCTTTTACTTTTTCATTGTTTATTAAACTATTTATAATATCATTAAATTCTTCATTCATTTTAGCTTCACCTAAATTCCTATTTAATTATACTCTAAAAGTATAAAATAAACAACATCTTTTTGTAATATGTTGTCATAAAACTACTTATGATATAATTCATAAGCTTTTCAGGAAATTAAATAAAACGAACACCGCACAAATATTGAGACGGTGTTTCTTAGTCAACAATATGGACTGAGGAACACCTAACAGCCAAAAGCTAGGTACTACTCTTTTTGTTTGTCCATTAATATTATATGCCCTTAAAGACAATTTAATTATAACAAATTTTACTAATTAAATCAAGTACTTTATTTTGTACTAAAATTATATTGGTAATCGTAAGTTTTAATGCCGTTAATAAATCTATAGTAAGTAACATTTCTTTTTACTTTAGTTAAACTTTCAAATTCCCTTACCTTCTTAAATTTAATGCCTTTTAACTTTCTTTCAAGTAGTAACTTATTTATTCTAAACTTGTGCCAGTTTATCTCTTCATATAATCTCACTAATAAACTAATAACCACTAAAATTATAATTAATTTATTATCAAAAAGGAATACCAAAGGCAAAGCTAAAAAAGAAACAGCTAAACTAACTTTATGCGCTAAATCATAAGAAAGTATTAAGTCTAGAATATTATTTAGTATTTTAGCTCCATCTAAAGGAAGTATTGGAAGTAAATTGAACTCTAGAAGAATTAAGTTTATTGTACTTACTTTCTTCATAGTATTCACGCTTACAAAACCTTTAGTATAAAAGTAGTACACAAGCATATAAAATAACATTTGCACTACTGGTCCCATCACTACTACTAGAAGTTCTTTAAATATATTTAAATTTAAATCTTCATCAAATATAGTAACTCCGCCAAACATGAACAAACTAATTTCTTTTACTTTAAGTTTAAGAAAGTACCCAGTTAAAAAGTGTCCCATCTCATGAACAATTATTATAATTATCGTAAGAAAAGTATATTCAAAATACCCGGCTAAAAAAGAAAGAAGCACTATTACATAAGTAGAAATATCTACTCTTATCTTACTCAATATATGGTTCGTAACTAATGCTTTCTCCTTCTTTTTGAAATGCTAAATATAATTCCTTATTAGCTGTACCTATAATAGTACCCTTTTCCACGTAATCATACACTTTAACATCAGTATTATTAATAAACCCATACACTATATCAATTCCATTACTTTGCTGCACGATTATGGTGTTTCTTATTCCGTCCTTTTCTCCCACAAAAACTACAAGCCCACTTTCTAACATTTTAACATTATAAACATCATCCACTTCTAATATTACCCCATCTTTATAATCTTTCTTACTCTTATATTCTAAAATATTATCTTTATTGACTTTGCTAATGTTCTCTTTACCCTTTTTAAAACTAAGTAAGTATTTCTTATAAATACTATTTATCTTTGCAAAATTATAATTCGTATTAAAAGCATATTTATCTACTATACTCTTAAATTTTGTATTATGTTTAGCTAGTATTAGGACACTTAAAACAATAATTATAGTTATTAATATTCTTTTCAATAGACTAATTAAAAAGTTTTTTCTAGTTTTATTATTAATTCTTAAAAAATCTTCTACTTTCATAATGTCACCTAGTAAATATATGAAGAAAATTTTAAATTAATGATTGATTATTTTTAGATTATTTGAGAAAATATATTCATGAAGAAGATAAGTGATAGTTTAATAATTGAAAAGAAAAGTAAGTTCTATGGTTTCATGTACGAGTTAGAAAATGAAAATGAAGTAAGTGTAATCTTAAATAACTTAAAAAGTGAACACAAAAAAGCAAGACATATATGTTACGCCTACAAAATTGGTGTAATTGAAAGAAAAAACGAAGACAAAGAGCCTTCTAATACTGCAGGACTTCCTATTTTAGAAGTAATTAAAAGAAATAATTTAGACAATACTTTAATAGTAGTTGTAAGATACTTTGGTGGTACTCTTTTAGGTAGAGGATTACTTACTAGAACATATTCTAAATGTGCTTGTTTGTTAATTAAGAACAAATGAGTACACTTTTGCATAAAATATATTAGTAATAAGACTAATTAATTATAGGATTATAGTTAAAGCGCGCTTGGTCTTATTACTTTTTTAATTGGTAACTAGTTTAGAAAGCACTTTAAAGAAACTGCCTAAACCTTTAGTTATAAACTTAGTAGATAACTCACCTACTTTAACGCCTAGTTTACTTACGTTATTGGTATAATCTTTACTCTCTGATATATAGTTATTTATATCAATAGTTTTTCCTTCTTTTATATCGTTTTCAAATTCTTTCATTTTTTCTTCAGTAAGACTAGTTTTAGCATAAGCTTTGTATTCATAGTATCCACCTAAAAATGCATAATATAAGGCTAAATAGATAGCAAATAATATAGTGAATATAATAAATACTATTGGTTTCTTTTTCTTTTTAGGCATCTATGTCACTCCTTATTACTTCAAGTATCACGTTAGACAAAGCTTCCATAGTATTATTTACTTCTTCTATTTTATTTTCTACTCCACCAATTTCAAGCAGTACACTTTTACCTTCTAAGTTAGAGTTATACACCCCGTGTATTGGTGAACCTGTTTTATAACTTACTCCTCTAGATAAACCTGGGTACATACTCTCCATTACCGAGTTTAATTTTTCAGCAAACCCTACATTATTTTCACTTTTCGTGTGTTCTAGCCCTACTACAAACAAAACTCTCGCATAAGACTTATCATTTGTAACAAGTAAGGTACCGTTTTTACCCATGCTATCTCTATGAATATCAATTAAATACCTAATTGATGGAAATTCAGTTGTCTTAAGTCTTGCAAAATACTCACTAGCATGATAACTCATATTATATTTGTAGTTGTTCTTAACTAAAAAATCTTTCATATTATTAGTTTCAACAATAGTATTAACTCCAAGATTATTTAGTTTTTCTCTTAATATATATGAGGCTATCATAACATTAGGTTTAACTGAATAATCAAATAAACTATTTTTATCATACTCTTCAGTTTGATGCGTATTATATAAATATACTAATGGGTCTGTTTTATTTTCTTCTGGTGTAGGATCAACTACATATTCACTTGTACTTTTTTCATAATCAAACTCATCATACATACTTTTAAATGCAGTCAAACTTGTTTTTTCAACGTTTTTGTTAAGCATTTTATAAATTATTTCTTTAGGACTAACAAGATTACTAAAATTAAGTATCTTCCCTTTCCTAGTTATATTAGAAATAAGGCCACTTGCAAAAGAACTTTTATCTGTAGTTATAAAGATAAACGTTAAAATAAAAGGTATGACAAAAATAATTAAATAAAAAATAATCTTTCTATTTCTAAACATAATATCACCTGTAATTATTCTAATACAAATGATATGAAGATTATGTCGAATTAGAACTTAAAACAGTCTATTTAACGCGATAGATATAATAGTTGAAGTATCATCTACTAACTCATCTACATTATTTGTGCTTACAATTAAACTAGGCATGTCTTTTTCTATACTTTTTAAATTGATAATTGTAGGTATACCAATATTTATAACTGGTCTTTTAATAGTACTTTTGTCTATTACTACTTTAGTGTCAATGTAAGCGCTTCCTGGACACAACCCAGTTGTAGCTATTTGAATGGTGGTGCCCAGTCTACTAATGTCATTTGCTTTTAAACTATCAAACACTATAACTAAATCACTATCAATTAAATTAGCTAAATTTCTTATAAATGAAGTACTCTTAATATTAGTTTTTCCCATTACATCCTTATACATTTTAAACGTATTATTACTTATATTTAGTTTTTCAATTACCTTATAACCAAATGCATCACAGGCAAAATCTTTATTTCCTAGTCCTACAAAAAGAACCCTAGAGCTCTTATTTACTTTTAAATACTTTAACACATCTTTTATAGAATTTACTATTAGGTCTAAAAGAATTTCAAGTTCATTAGAGATATTTTCTTTTTCAAATGTTATAGTAATATATTTTCCTTTATTCCTATTAATCACTTTTGCATCTTTAGAATTTAATTCAATATCATTCACTTTAATATAATCCGTAACGCTTTCGTCTTTTTTAATACTACTAGAATTAATTAACAAACTACTTGCATCAATAAACACATTATCTTTAAACATTTTACATCACCTAATATTAAAATGAAGTATTTGCTTGCATTTTATACATATTTTTGGTAAAATTTAAATGTATTCACGAAATGGAGGTGCAATTTATGGCTAACATCAAAAGTCAAAAGAAAAGAATTATTACAAATAGAAAAGCAACTGTATTAAATAACGATGTTAAACAAGCAATGAAAACTGCTATTAAGAAGTTTGAAAAATCTTTAAATGAAGATAAAGAAACTGTTATGACTAAGTTAAATATTGCTATTAAAGCTATTGATAAGGCTTGTAGTAAAGGTGTTATTAAGAAAAATACTGCTGCTAGATATAAAAGTAACTTAACTAAAAAATTTAATCAATTGAGTAAGTAATTACTCTTTTTTTGTGCATTAAAAAAGAAAACTAATATCTGTTTTCTCTTTCTAAATCTCTTTTCTTAATAGTTTCTCTTTTATCATAAAGTTTTTTACCTTTACAAAGTCCAAGTGATATTTTGGCATGGTTCTTTTTAAAATAAAGCTTTAAAGGGACTAATGTATAGTTATCTAACTCAAGTTTCTTACTTAACTTAATAATCTCACTCTTATGAAGCAATAACTTTCTTTCTCTTCTTTCGTCATGATTAAATCTATTACCTTCTTCATATTTGGCAATAAACATATTTGTAAGAAATACTTCTCTATTCTTTATTCTAGCATAAGCGTCTTCTATACTAGCTTTACCATTTCTAATACTCTTTATTTCGGTACCCTTAAGTTCAATACCAGCTTCTATTTCATCTATTATAAAATAATTAAATCTAGCTTTTCTATTTAATATCTCCATATAATTTCACCCCATTTATTAGAATAAGTTTACTAGTCAATTATAACATGATAAAGAGACAAAATCAACATGATGTCGGGGTAAATGTCGTAAGAAGTGTTGGGGTAAATATTTAAAAATTATTAAGGTAAAATATTAAACATGTTATAATTGAAACTAAAAACCAACTCCATTAAAGTTGGTTCTGAATGAGCTAAAGTTTGTAAAATTTCCTAGATGTCACATTTATATAATAACATTGAATAATAAACCTCGTTTACTCTTCTTTACTCTTATCAACTAAGATAAAATCAATATGTCTAGTCTCTTTATTAGCAGCTATACACTTAACTCTAACTTTGTCTCCGAGCCTTAAAGCTATTCTCTTCTTTCTATCATAGTAATAAGTCATATCGTCATTTATTGTATAGTAGTCGTTTATTGTATCTAGACTAACAAAACCTTCAACATAATTACTAGTCTCTACAAAGAATCCATTTTTAAGTAAAGTATCTACCACCGCGTCATATTCTTCTCCAATATGACCTTCCATATACTCAGCTATCTTCATATCTTCTACTGCGTACTCACACTCATCACTTCTTCTTTCAGTCATACTTATATGGTCGCACGCTTCAATAAGTCCACGTCCTATTTCGTTTATTGATACACCCATATTCCATTTAAACAAAACTATCTTAATCATGTAATGAAGAAGTAGATCACTAAATCTTCTAATAGGGCTAGTTTCATGAGTATACTTTTTACTACCAAGACCAAAGTGTCCAATGTTATCTGTACTATAAATTGCTTTTTGCATACTTCTAAGTAACTTACTGGAAAGAATTTCTTCATCCTTTGTACCTTTAATAGTACTCATTATATCTTGAATATTTTTATTACTTATATCACTATAATTAAATTTTCCCTTTGTAGTATATCCTAAACTACTCATAAATCTAACAAAATCTTCTATCTTTTTAGGAGTAGGTTTAGCATGCACTCTATATATTCCATATTGGCACTCTCTAGTAAGCAAGTCAATACTAGCTTCATTACTTGCTATCATAAATTCTTCTATCAAGTTTTCCCCATCATCTTGCACTCTTTTTTTAATGTCTGTTACTTTACCACTATCGTCTACTATTAACTTAATTTCATCAGATGGAAACTCAATTTCTCCACGTTCAATTTTCTTTTTCTTTAGCTTCTTAGATAACTCAAGCATATTAAGTAAAGTACTCTCAAACTCTTCATATCCACTTACATGTCCACCTTTTAAAATAGTGTTAACATCGTCATAATTCATTTTCTTTTTAGACATAATAATACTAGGATACATTCTTTTATTAACAACATTAGCATTATTATCAAACTCTATTTCAGTAGTAACTGCGCACCTTAAAACATTAGGGTTTAAACTGCATATACCGTTTGATAGTTCTACTGGTAACATGGGTTCTACTCTATCAGCCATATATGTAGAGTTACCTTTATTATAAGCATCATTAAATATACTGCTATTCCATTTAACATAATTTGTAACATCTGCTATACTAACATTAAGTAAATAATTACCATTATCAAGTATTTTAAGTCCAACCGCGTCATCAATGTCTTTTGTGTCTTTCCCATCTATTGTAAAAATCATTTCACTACTTATATCAGTTCTTCCTTTATAGTCACTTTCTAACACTTCAGTAGGAAGAGTCTTAACTTCATTCATAGTCTCTATACTAAACCCAGCTGGAACACCAAGTTCAGCCATCACTTTAAGTGTATCAATATCAGGACTATTCTTGTGACCAATTTTCTCTATTACTTTAACTTTTAAAACTTTATTAGTTTCTTCAACACACTTTAACTTAACTATTTCTCCATCAACTAAACTAATATCTTTGTTATAGTGTAGTTCTAATTCATAAGGGTACTCTTTTAAAGGTTTAACATAAACAATACCACTATCTTCTACAATTTCTCCAAGTGGTAAATTTCTATCAAGCACTCTTTTAACTTTAGCTTCAACTTTACCAAATCTCTTAAATACTTCACATAAACAAAAATCTCCATCTAAAGCTGTATTCATGTTCTTTTTATCTATATAGATGTCCCCATCACTTTGAAGTAAGTACCCATTACCACTGGCTACCTTCTCAACTTTACCTTTAATATACTCGTCCCCAGTTAGTTTAAACATACCTTTTTTACAACTAACAATGCTTCCATCATTCACTAGTTCATAAAGCACGTCCATTACTTCCTTAATATCCTTAACATCATAGTCTTTACTCAAATACTTAACTATCTCAATAGGATCTAACTTCTTATTACCATTTCTCTTAAATATATTTAAAACTTTTTCTTTCATACTCTCTATCTCCTACATATTATTATACTAAAAAAAACAAGAAGTTTCTACATTATATAGTAAACTTCTTGTATAATATTAGCACCCACTTGTACTTGTTGTTTCTTCTATTGTGTATGGTGCGCTTGCTGAGCCATCTCCTCCACTTGTCTTGACACAAGATTTGAGAGAAATGGCCGGACGCACCCCGTAAGTGCTACCAACCCTATAGCTGTCCAAGTGACCAGGGCTGGACGAACCGTCCACTCCGAACACGAAAGCGTCTCTGTCATCCCAAAAGTGAGGAGACAACAACCACCACCAGGTTGAGCCTGTTGAACTTTTATTTGCACTATTATAATAATACCATGTTTCAGCGTTTGTAGCATCTACTCCACCTGCAAAAGCTACTTCATCTGCTGTCATTAATGCTATTGGATATGTTAGTTTCCCATTACCTGTACTTGTGTCTACTGTGAATTTGTCTTCTGTTGTTGCACAGTCATATGTTGGTGTTTTATTTGTATCTAGTCTTGTGTATGCACCAAATTCATAATTATCTGATGTACTTCTATCGTTACAATATACTGCTGTTGTACTTAGGTATTTACCATAATTTGTATTCAAATTATCTTTATACCAGTTATCTATTATTGTTTTTATTGTACTGTTAGTTGTATTTTCTCTTGCGTTTGGTATACCTCCTAAACTTCCGTACATATAACTTACAGATGCTATATTATTATAACTACTATTAAATGCTGATTCTCCTATATATGCATCTGTTGCTGTTGTACTTGTGCTGTGATACAAAAGTCTTACACTTCCATCAGAGTTTGTTCTTATTATTCTCCAGTATAAATCTTGATTATTTTCATTCTTTCCAAACTTTACCCAGTTATCTGTTGCATTCCCTGCAAAATAATATACTGTTGTTCCATTCTCTGTTGATGTATATAATGTTTTTGTATTATTAGATGTGTAAACTGTACTAAAGTCTGTTCTTGTTAACTTTGTTGATTTGTCTACAAGTAGTTGATTATATAGTGTTTTATTTGGATCTTCTGTTCCCTCAGTTATAAATAGTGTTCCACTTAGTTTCTTACCCATATCTTCACTTTGGTCTACACTTTCATCGTTTGCATACTTAAATTCAATAGTGTAACTTTGTGTTACTCCATTAGGTATTACTACACTATAGGCTAATATTGTATCTGTTGCTACACTTGACTTTGGAATATCTTTAAACTCAGTCATATTATATCCATCGTTTGTACTAGTTATCTTATATTGTAAATATCCTTCTGTTACAAAAGTATTTAATAAGTCTTTTATTACTATATTATATTTGTATTCTGTCTTAGTATCATTTTTAATAGTAAATGTTTTAGTTGCACTCCAGCCTGGTTCTATATCAGTTTCTGTTAAAGCTCCGTCACTATCTGTAAATACTATTTGTAAGTTAGCGCTTGTTACACTTACATCTTTCCCCTTTCCTATTATTTGTG
>DOEC01000015.1 GCA_003524085.1 Bacillota bacterium
TACTAAACAAGTCATTAATAGTATTGCATATATCATTCCTTTTTTATTCTTCATATACTTTACTCCTCCTCAAAAAACTTTTCTATTGGTACATTTAGTACTTTGCTTATCATATATAAGTTATATATACTTACACCCATGTTGTTGTTATCACTCTCTAAGGCACCTATAAGAGGTGTCTTTGCACCTATCTTTTCAGCAAGATCTTTCTGAGTAAGTTTTTCTTTGTTGTACGCGTTATATAATAGCCTATACTTTCTTACGTTTTTACCAACTAATTTTTTTAACTCTTCATTCGTCATACTCTCTCCTTCTTTTTCACACAACAAAAAATGGGTAGAGTTATTCTATCCATTTAATTACACATGAAAAACAATTAGAATATTTTACTATTCTATATAATACCCCCCCCCATACTAGGTTTTAAAGTATATTTTGTTTCCATGCTTGTTCTCCTTTATATTTAATAGTTGCGAATTAAAATGTACTTTATATTTGCGAATTATTATGTACAAATTACTCTCTCTATTACATAATTAATGATAACAAAAAATGCACTATATTTCAAGTACATTTAGTTATTTTTTTAAACTTAATTTTTTATCTTCTGTGTTTTTTTCATGTTCAAGTTCTTTTTTTGAGTCTTCTATAAATTCTAGTAGTTCTTGTTTCATTAATTTTAGTTCTCTTAACTCTCTAGTTCTATTTTGTTTAGACATAGTTTTTTCTTCATCTTCTATTACTTTTACAGTCTCTTCTAAAGAATTAATGATATTTCCATATGAATTATCTTTTTCCACAGTTTGTCTTAACTCACTTAATCTAATAGTATTTTTAATGTGTTCTTCATTCTTGTCATCCATTAATGTCATTATAGTTTTTAAGTCATTACTTCTTTTATAGTACTTTTCTTCATAGTCAGTCATTCTTCTAGCTACTCCTGATACTTTAAAGAAATCTAACATTTTAGGAAAGCCCATATCTTTGTTAGCAAATAATTGACCTAACTTAAAAATATTGTACCCTGGTATTAATAAAACACTATTGTCCCCTTGAAGTTTATCTGATAGCTCTTTCATTCTATCTTTTTCAATTATATATCCACTATCAAAAACATAAGTTAAAAATTCAAAAGTATACTTAAACATTGCTCCTAATGCAACAGCATAACTACTAATTACAAACACGCACAAATAAATTATTACAATCTTCCTTATTAATAAAAAAGGTGCCTAAGCACCTAATTTACTATTCACTATTTCACTAACTAACTTAAAGTCAGCTTTTCCTTTTAAAGAAACATTAGCTTCTTTCATTATCTTACCCATATCCTTTTTACTTTCAGGCTTAACTAAATCAAAAATTCTATCTATTTCTTTTATAATTTCTTCTTTACTTAATTGTTCAGGTAAATAATTACTAATTATTTTAATTTCTCTTTCTAGGTTATCAGCTAAATCATCTCTACCAGCATTTCTAAACTCAGTTATACTCTCTTTATGTTGCTTAACTTGCTTACTAGCAACTTCAATTACTAACTCGTCAGTTATTTCAGTTAACTTATTATTAATCTTTTGTAAGTCTATCGCACTTTTTAAAAGTCTTAAAGTACTTAAAGTATCTTTATCATGACTCTTCATTGCGTCCATCATATCTTTACTTAATTTATTATATAGCTCCATGATATCACTCCTTACATATTATGCTTTCTATTATTTCTTCTAGCATTCTTAATAGCTTCTTTTTTAGCTTCTCTTCTTACTACACCTGGTTTTGAGTATTCTTTTCTTTTTTTCATTTCAGAAGGGACTCCACTTCTTTGAACTTTAAGTTTAAATCTTTTTAAAGCGTATTCAATATTTCCATTCTTAACTTCAACTCTTGTCATTTCTTTCCCTCCCTTCATCACTACGACAAATTATACCACTTTTTCCGACCCTTTTCAACACTTTACACAACTTTTTTAATTTTGTACCATATTAATTACACATTTACAAAAATATTGTCTAATACTTGATGTAAACATGACTTTTATCTTAATATATGGTACAATGTATATGAGGTGTTTTTATGCCTATCAAAAACAAGAGTTATGCAAATCGAGGTATGTTTTTAGAGCATATTATTAATGATACTAATACATACTACCTGAGTAAAGACAAAGCAGTTATCTATAAAAAGCCTACTCCAATTAAAGTATTAAATGTTAAATTTAGAACAGCAAAAACTACTTTAATTGATAAAGCTGTATTTAGTGAAACATCTACACTTGACTATAACGGTATATATAAAGGAAAATATATTGAGTTTGATGCCAAAGAATGTAAAAGTACTACTAGTTTCCCACTTAATAATATTAAAAAGCATCAAATAACACATATATCCAACATAATAAAACATGGTGGGATTGTTTTCCTAATAATATTTATGAATAATAATTTTTATTTATTTAAAGGTAGCAGTTTATTAGAGTTTATAAATAATACTGAAAGAAAAAGTATACCTTTTGATTATATAAAGGAAAATGCTTATATAATAAAGGAAGGCTACATGCCTAGAATTGACTACTTAACTGTAGTAGATAATGTATATTTAAAGGAGGGAGATTATGACATCTCTAAAAAGTAAATTAAATTTTAATAAGTTAAGAAACAAAAAAGATAAAATAAAGAATAGACTAAAAAGAAAAGATAAACCACCTAAAGAGGCTAAAACAAAAAAAACAAAAAACAAGAAAGTTATTTGGTATAGAGTACTTACTATCATAACTGGGCTTGCAATTCTTGCTTTTGTAGCAGTCATATTATTTGCAGCGTACATAGTTATAAGTGCGCCTGAGTTTACAGAAGAAAAACTGTTTAATAAAGATTCTACTGTAATATATTATGGAACTGACAACAAAGTGCTTACTACACTAGGAATGAGTGCAGGTAACGGAGAAATTGAAAACAGAGTTAAAGTAGATTACGACGAACTACCAGAAGTCTTAATAGACGCGGTTGTGGCAACTGAAGACTCTAGGTTCTTCCAACATAATGGTGTAGACTTAGCAAGATTTATAAAAGCAAGCTTGGGACAATTAGTTGGACAGTCTGGTGCAGGTGGTGCTTCTACTTTAACAATGCAAGTAAGTAAAAACGCTTTAACAGATACTACAAGCACTGGTATTAAAGGTATAGTAAGAAAGTTTACTGACATATACTTATCAGTATTTAAAATAGAAAAAAAATACACTAAACAAGATATAATAGCATTATATTTAAACAGTGAATTCTTAGGAAATCATTCATTTGGTGTTGAAAAAGCAAGTCAAACATATTTTGGAAAAAGCGTTAAAGATTTAACTTTACCAGAAGCTGCACTTATTGCAGGGCTATTTCAAGCACCATCTGCGTATGATCCATTTAACTATCCAGAAGAAGCAGAAGCTAGACGTAATCAAGTATTAAACTTAATGGTAAGACATGGTTATATTTCAGAAAATGAAGCAAGTATTGCTAAACAAATTCATGTTAAAGACATGATTATAGAAAGAAAAAGCTATATTAGTGAATATCAAGGATACATTGATACAGTAATTCAAGAAGTAAAAGATAAATATAAAGTTGACCCATATAAAGTTCCACTAGAAATATACACATATTTTGACCCAGATAGACAAAACGTAGTAAATAGCATATACGATGGGTCGAGTGGATATGAATTTAAAGATGAAAAAGTCCAACTTGGTATGGTCGTGTTAAATAACAGTGACGGAACAATGGTTGCAGTTGGTTCAAGAAGAAATCATGACGGAGAAATGCAATTTAACTATGCAACTAGTATAAATAGACACCCAGGTTCAATAATTAAACCAATACTAGACTATGGTCCAGCAATAGAATACTTAAACTGGAATACATACACTCCCCTATTTGATGAAGAGACACCATATAATAAAGGTGGAGTTATCAAAAACTGGAATGGTAAATATGATGGACTAGTAACACTTAAAACTGGTCTATCAAAAAGTTTAAACACAACAGCTCTTCAAGCATTCCACGCGACTACTAATGATCAAAAATGGAAGTTTTCCACTTCTTTAGGTGTGACACCAGGAAATAGTGATGGTAAAATCTTTGAGTCTGCTTCAATAGGAGCGTTTGAAGGAACTAATCCTAAACAAATGGCTGGGGCATATGCCGCATTTGCAAATGGTGGATACTACACAGAACCTCACTCAGTAAAGAGTATTAAATACATTGAAAGTGGAGAGACTGAAGAAATAAAATATACTAAAACAAGAGTTATGAAAGAAACAACAGCTTACTTAATTACAAATGTACTATTTAATGTTACCCCTTACGCTTCAACTGTAAGAGGAACACAAGTAGCTACTAAAACTGGTACATCTAGTTATGATGAATCACGTTTAAGACAAGAAGGAATAAGCTTAGATGCAATACAAGACTCATGGGTAGTAACTTATAACCCAGACTATACTATAGCTTTTTGGAATGCATATGATGAGTTAGATAAAGAATACTACTATAAAATGTATCAGTCAACTAACCATAGAAATAAAATACAGTCAATTGTAACTAAAAAGATATTCAACACAGGAAGTAAATTCACTATACCTAAAGGACTTGTACAAAGAAAAGTTGAATTAGAAACTATACCAGCAAGACTAGCAAGCGAATATACTCCAGAAAAGTTAAAAGAAACACACTACTTTATCGCAGGAACTGAACCTACTGAAACTAGTACAAGATTTAGTAAACTAAGTGATGTAACAGACTTAAAAGTAATTGAAACTGGTACAAGTGCTAGACTTAGTTGGACAGGTATATCAGTACCACAAGCAGTAGATACAACATATTTAACAGATTACTTCAATACTAACTTTAATTCATGGGCAGAAAAGAACTACAATTTAAGACTAGAATACAATAAAGCAAACATCGGTGAATTTGGTTACGATATATATTTACAAAGCGGTAATAATCTAAATTATGTAGGTACTACTAAAGATACAACATACACTATTAATAATACTACTAATTATGACTCAGTTGTTGTAAAAAGTGCATACAGTATATTTAAAGCTAATCAAAGCAACGGTACAAGCGAAACACTAAAAGGTTCAACTACTGAATTTAATATAGAACTAGAAGCAGTAAGCACACCAAACGGAAACTATGTACACCCTACTTATAAAGTTGGAGACACTATTCCTGATATGGGGCTTAAAACAATAAAGTTCTTAATAGACAAAAAAGATGCTACTGATACTTTATCAGGTAGTGACATAAAATACGAAATAAAAGACTGTACAACAACTTGTACTAAAGTAGATAAAATAGATAGTTCTAAAGTAAGCGAATACGAAATAACTTACTCAGTAAACTATCTTGGAAGTATTCATACAGAAATAAGATATGTTCACATAAAAGGAGACTCAGAATAAGTCTCCTTTTTTATTTTGTCAAAGCTACTGTACTAGTAGAACTTGCTATCTCAAGCATTTCATTACTACTTAAACTTTCTCCAATAATATAATATTCTTTTCCGTTATTAGACCAATTTAAACTAGTATTAGTCATTACACCAAGAATATTACCATATTGCACTACTTCTCCACTTACTAAAGTTGTTTCATGCTCTTTATTAGTACTAGCTTCTTCAATTAATATAAATGGTTTGCTACCAGTATAAGAAAGAATTACTCTCTCACTATCATCTTTAGTTATAACTTCTTCTGTTGAATACTTAGTACCGCTAGGTAAATACATTGGATATATAACACTATCTAAAGTACTTGAAGTAGGTTTATCAGTACTACTCTCTTTAATGCTACTTGATAAAGCAAAATAGTTTTTATCATACTTAGTTTTAACATCTATCTTACTTATAACAGTACTAATCATTACAGTACCACTACTATTTTTTACAACTACCTTAGTAGGTAAATAATCACTTCCTAAAGTAATCTCTTCATTCTTTAAATCGCTATTATTTGGATAATTAACTTTACTTATAATAGTATACTTATCTTTATTAATAGAAACGCTTCTATCCGCATCATTACTAATATCTTTCAAAATAGCTTCTAATATATAACTTTGACTACTATTAGTAGGCCATTCACTTTGGAATTTAAAGCTCTTATTAATACTAGGTGTCACAATAAATACACCTTCTTCATTTTTTAGTATTACTTGTTCATGCTTATTCTCCTTATTTATAAGAGATACTTTATAATAATTTCCTTTCTTATATGTAACATCTACTTCATAATTATACTTATCTTCATTATTAGCTATTTGCATTTCTCCAATTAAGTGATAATTCTCTAAAGAGTTTACTTTATTTTCAAACTCCTTAATTACATCTTCACTTTTCTTACCACATCCAGTTAATATTAATAATGTAGATAATACTACTAAAAACTTTTTCAAAATAACCCTCCTTTAATTATTTACATTAAATTATATTTAATTAAAACTATCTTATGTATAAATAAATAAAATTTGATTAAACTAGTAGTATAAGGAGGAAAACAGAAATGCAAACATTACAGAAAATATGTCTAGGTCTAACAATTGTAGGAGCAATAAACTGGGGTCTAGTTGGCTTATTTAACTTTAACTTAGTTGAAGCTATATTCGGAGTAGATGCATTACTTACTAAAGTAATTTATTCATTTGTAGGTCTTGCTGGTATAATAAACATTGGGTTATTACTTACTCCATTTGAAAAAGATGCAAAATAAAAACACATCATTGATGTGCTTTTTTTGTATTTTCATTCGGGATAATTTATTACTCGCACCATCCGGGAGCGAGAAACATTTATTATTTCACACTTTCAAGTGCAATAATAATATACCATTTTTAACTATAAAAGTCAAGCATGGCTTTTCAATATTATTATATGCAATTTTATAAATATTATGTACTGTAATCTATTAGTTAGTATCTACTATACTTCATAGTCTCTTCTTCTATTTGACTATCTATGTATTCTTAAACTTATTAATAACTTTATATTCACATTTCATAATCATTTTTTCTTTAACGTTTCCATAATTTTAATACATTTCTATTTTCTAAAGTATCTACTTCTTCTAAACATTCCCTATTTTCTTTAGCTACTTCTAATTTTTCTTCATTAACCCTACTTAAGCTTTCTTCCATTTCCATCTCTTCTATTAAGCTAACATTTATCTTTTCTATTAATGCACGAGTTTGTATTGCTTTATTTCTTAACTCTTTATTTTCTCTTTTAACTTTAACTAACAATTTTATTGCTTCATATATCTCCATAACACTATAAGACATAATATATGACCCAGTTATTAAAAACGGAACGCCTAATATATACAAACTAGGAACAAACTTTACTATTAAAAATGCAGGTACTACACTAACTAAAGTTATTAATACTGTAAATAATGAACATCTAAAACTTTCTCTTAGTTTTAGTTCATTATCCACTATCTTTTCAGTCAATTTAGCTACTTCTATTTTCTTATTCTTAAGTCTATTTTGAAGCCTATATATCTTATTATTCATATTATTTCCTTACAAGCCTTTTAACGTCGTCTATAATAACAAAGTCATCTATTTTGTTTTCTTTATAAGCCATAAGCGCTAATTCTTTTGACTTTATTCTCTTAATACTAGTTAAAATAGCTTGTTTTTCATATTGAATGCTTTCCATTTCAGTATATATTTGATCAATTCTATCTTCTGTCATTTCTAATAATTCATTATACATATCAAATTTCTTATCAAGCCTTTTCATTTCATAATGAGCATAAATTGCAGGGACAGCAACAGTTAATGGTAAACCTATAGTCATTAAAGCTAAACTATTAATAAGTATAAAAGTACTACCTAAAAGAGTAGTTATAATACCAACCTTAATAGCAAGCAACAAACCTTTTTCAAGCAAAGTATCTTTAAGTTTCTTTTTATACTCACTGTTTCTATCATAAACTTCTCCAAATTCTTTTCCCAAAGCAAGATATTTATTTTCAAGTTCAATATATCTTGGATTATCACTGCCATTTAACAAGTCAACTTCTTCATTATCAGTAATCGCGATAGTCTCTAAATCATTCAAATTTAAATATTCTTTATACATAAAACCCTCCATAAGTACTTTATATTATACGCTAGTAAAAAAGAAAAAACAAGTAAATACTGGCTCTTCTATTTCTGTAGGGAAGTAAATTTTAACTAAACCCATATAAATACAGAGAAAAACAAGCAATTTTAATGCAAAATTTTTAATGCTTGTTTTTTTGTTGTTTTTTAGTGTTTCTCAAAAAAGTGATTTTAAGAAAAATTGAAAACTATCAAAAATGTATTTTTCATATGATATCTCCTATCTTCATTACATTAAAATGATATCAAAAAAAGCACTATTTTTTCAAGTGCTTTTTCACTGTTTTACTTATTTTGTACTACTACGTTGATTTGCTTTGTTTTACTTGTATAAGTAAGTTTTACATCACTTCCTGTAACATATACTGGAACAGTATATACGCCAGGTTCAGTTACGCTACTTAAGTCAACATATGCTTTTATGTCAGTAGGTTCTAGGCTTTCTAGTAAACTTCCGACACCTTTAACTGTTACTGTTACTTGTGCGTCACTAGCACTTGCGCCACTTGCTTTAAACTTCTCATTAAGTCCTTCTGTTTCAACGGTAAGTCCTTCAAAGTCTTTACTTGTTTCTTCTTCCATTGTAACATTTATTGTTACTGATGTATCACTTATACTTCTTGTTCCCTGTGGTTTATTTATAACTTTTTGATAAGTCTTATTAGTGCTTAGTCCTTCTACATCTATTTCTACTTCAATATAATTCAAGTCTTTAAGTACAGTCTCATCAGCATAAACTGTTACATTTGTTACACTACTTGTTATACTACTAATAGCGCTTCCACTTCTAACTTCTCCAACTGGCACTATTCTAAGTGGTACTGTCTTACTAGGACTTGTAATTGTAACTGTTGCAGTAACTTGATTTGGTACTACTTCTATTCCACTTATTTCTTTACCTTTATCATCATACGCTACCAATTTAACATTATCTATTGTATAAGTTCCACTTTCTGTAGCATTTAAAGTATTAACGTCTACTATTGCTTTTACGTTAGCTACTGTATTTAGTTTTTCTTTATAACTCTTTATAATAAC
The DNA here is from genome assembly GCA_003524085.1 of Bacillota bacterium. GTDB lineage: Bacteria > Bacillota_I > Bacilli_A > RF39 > UBA660 > CAG-628. The sequence continues at coordinate 9,192 of DOEC01000015.1, forward strand.
ATCATTTCTATCAAGTAGTACATTGCTAACTACTAGAGTTTCATTTAATTTATCAGTATTAATTATATCTATAGATAAAGTTCTAACTTCGCTTACTTTAGGATAAATCATAATCGTTACTGTTCCTGGGTCCAATATGTAATTTAACTTTCTAATTGGATTATTATAGTCAAGTGTTACTTTATGAGTACCTGCTTCTAATCCAGTTAAATCTAAGCTTACTTTATGATCTCCATACTGTTCAGCTAAATATAACTCACTCTTTTTACCAGTTAATACTAAGTTTACTTTATCAGGTAACCCTTCAACTACATAAGCTTCGTCATTATATTCAACTTCAACTGGCAAGTTTGGCATTGTTATTGCCTTTGTATCACTAAAATTTATGAAATTATTTTGTACTGACAAGAAGAAAGTAAACGCAAGTATTAAAGATAAATATAATAGCACATTTGGTTTATTAAGTAGTTTATCTATGAATCCACTTCTAAAACTTATTTTATCTTTTATAGCATAAGCTACTTTACTAATTGGTGTGATGAGTATTTTGTCAAAGAAACTAGCTATGCTTTTTATTATCTTTACTATAAAGTTTTCTTTAGTTTTGTTCTTTTTGTTCATCATTTACTTCCTCCATTTCTTCTGGTAGGTTACTTTCTGCGTCAAAGAAAGTTTCTTTTTTAGGTTGTAAGCCTTCAATCAACATCATTCTTGCATCTTCTAGTGTTAAATTGTAGTTTAATTCTCCATCCATTGCAATACTAACACGTCCTGTTTCTTCACTAACTACAACACTTATTGCATCACTCACCTCAGATATACCTAAAGCAGCACGGTGTCTTGTACCTAATCTTTTACTTATGCTTTGGTTCATACTTGTTGGTAAAACACTTCCTGCACATGTAATTCTATCCCCTTCAATTATAACTGCTCCATCATGTAGTGGGTTATTTGGGAAGAATATACTAATTAATAGTTCACTACTTATATCAGCATACAACTTATTAGCATTTTCTATATATTGACTAAGACTATAATCTCTTTCAATAACCATTAGTGCTCCAATTCTATTTCTTTTCATATATTCAACAGCTTGCATTATTTCATACACTACTTTTTCTCTTTCATCAACTGTTAAAACTTTATGTCTTCCTAAAAGTTGACTTCTACCAATACTTTCAAGTACATTTCTAATTTCAGGTTGAAAAAGTACTATTATTGCAATTGGTACACTTTCAATAACATATTCAAGTAATACTCCCACTGTATTTAAATCTAACCATACACTTACTAATTTTAGTAAAACAATTATTAAAACTCCTTTAAATATTAATGTTAATTTAACATTCTTTCTTATGTACTTTAAGATATAGTAAAATATAAACCATAATATAGCTACATCTAGTACTTTAGTAAATATTGTATAAATTTCTCCTAATGTCATAATATCTCTCCTTTACATCTACATTAATATTATATAATAAAAAAGATATAATTACTATATCTTTTAAAATATTAAACATAAAGTTTACGCATTCTTGTTTTCGTCATTATCATCAAAACTAAGTGATTCTAAGACTTGTGAACTTTCATTTTGTACAGGTGCTTCTGGAGCTTCTGGTATATTTAACTCTTCAAATTGAGGTTCAACAGGTTTATAGTCTTCACTAGTTATTGGTGAACCAATTGTAATATTTTCAGTATGTGTTTGATTTATAGGTTCAACTGTTTGATTTACATTTTCTACTGGTGTACTAACTTCATTAAATGGTATATCATTTATTTCCATAGTTTCTTCACTTACTGGTGATGTATTTGTACTTTCTAATGTATTTATACCATTTCCACCTAGTACTGCTTCTGGGCCAACATTAACAGTTTCTCCAATTACTTCAGGTGTACTTGCTGGTGCATTATTAGGTGTTTCTATACTCTCTCCTTTAAATTCATTTTTTTGTTTCTTTTTAGTATCAATTATAAATCCTATTAATGCAAAGCTTAAAAGTAAAGCTGCTACAAAAAACCAAATATAATAATCTGCTAAAAAATTCATCACACTATTCATAATGTTCCTCCTTATTATATCTCTATTTTATCAAATATTAGAGATTATTTCAATATTATTTTATTCTTCGCTACTATTATTATTACTATTTTCTTTATTACCAGTTATATCTAATACTTTATTTAAAGGTTGTATCTGTATCCATGTATTACCATCATTCAATTTAATTTCTTGTCCATCTTTATATTTATATACAGTTTTACAACTTCTACAAGTCTTTTCCCAAGTAATTAAAACGGCATACCCATTACTTATATAGTAACCTTCTCCACTTCCAATGTTGTCTAACTCTTGTCTTCCATAAGAATCATAGCTTGAATTCTTTACTTGATACGTAATTATATTTTTTGCTGTATATTGTTTACCAGTCACTAAGTCAGTGTGAGCTTCCCCACTCATGCTTCTTAAGTATACTTTATTTTCACTATCATACTTATAATTTGTTGTCTGATAATTTGAGTACTCAATTTCAATGTCATCTGCTTTTAGCGCACCATCCATCTTACTTAAGTCTATTTCGTCCACACTATAGTTAAGTAGTAAGCCTTTATCAGAAGTAGTTTTAAACCCAAGGGCGGTTGCTGCTTCTTTTAGCATACTTCCTTTAGTAAAACCAGTGTGTTCATATGCTCGGTCAAGAGTCTTATCCCTAAAGAAATACTTTCCTTCATAATCCATTCCATCAATATGATCTAACTTAAGAGAATTAATATCACTATAAGCTTCTTTACTTCCTCCCCAGTGAACATAAATTGCATCATTTTCCATAGCATAATCTAAAAAGTAAATTCTACTACTTCTGATTGAGCCAATTTTTTCAGGTATACTATCTCTAAATAAAGCTAAAAATCTAGTTATACCACCTTCAGTAATAATTTCGTAATTTAAGTAACTTTCTTGTAGTCCTGCATGAGGCCAAGCTTGATGGTTATTATTAATCATTACTGCATAACTTCTAGTGTCTTTACTTTCATCCACTATCTGTAATTTCTTTGCTTCTTTGTCTTCTTCTCTCTTATTGTTGCCAGGTAATTTATCCTTACCACACCCTGCAATCAGTAATACACTAATAACTAAAACAAAGATTTTCTTTAAATATTTCATTTTCTACACTTCCTTCTATTTTAGTATACAACAAATCTATTTTGTTTTAAATAGTTAGAGTATACCATTTACAAAAAATTTACAAAAACTAGAAGTATACTAAATACTTCTAGTTGTTTTTCAAATAATCTTTACACAAGTTATCATAGTCAACTATTAAGTTGTTTAACTCTTCCTTAGTTTTAACTCTAGCACCACTACTATAGATGTGTCCTCCACCATTATATTTAGCAGCTAATTTATTTATCACTGGTCCTCTACTTCTTATATTTACTTTATATACATCATTTTTAGCATCATATGTCACAAATAACCATACAACAAACTCTTCAATATTTGAAAAATCATTAACCATATTAGAAGCACTAGATGCATCTGCATTAAATGATGCAACTATGTCATTTTCAAGTATTATATAGGCAAACTTATTTTTAGTAACTTTCAAATTTGATGCAATATAACCCATAAGTCTTATCTCACTCATTGGTCTCATGTAAATATCTGTATATATGCTTTGTATATTAAGTTTATATTTTTTAATTAAATCTCCTACTTTAAAGAATATATTTTCGTTAACTGGATTAAACAAAAATCTATTAGAATCACTTACTATACCAATAAGTAAACACCTTGCAATACTACCATTCATTTTAAGTCTAGTATTATTTATTAAATCAAGTAATATCTCAGAAGTAGAGCAAGCCCCTATGTCAATATATTCAATTCCACCAAAATCTTCTACAAATGGGTGATGATCTATTTTAATAACATGTTTAAATTTATCAACGGTTAATCCATCAATTCTAGCTTTATTAGGAATATCTAAAGTTATTACAAGCGCTTTTTCATAGTCAAAGTCTATAGCTTTATCAATATGTCCAATATACTTGAATTTTGAAACACTTGCTCCAAAAGCATACACAGATTTTTCTGGAAAAGTAAGTTTAATAGCATCTCTTAATGCAATTTGACTACTAATCGCATCTGGATCTGGCCCAATATGTCTAACTATATATATTAAATCATATTTCTTAATTTCACTATATATTTTCTTTAAAGTTTCTTTCTTCATAATAACTCTTTCTAACTAGCTAACTTATAAGTATCTCTTGCTATCATAACTTCTTCGTCTGTTGGTATTACATAAACTTTAACACTAGAGTCATCTGTACTAATTAAAGCAACTTCTGCTCTTACGTTATTCCTTTGTTCATCCAATTTAATACCAAGACAAGCTAACTTATCTATTATTTGTTTTCTAGTAGTAATTGAGTTTTCTCCAACACCTGCAGTAAATACAATAGCGTCAGCCCCACCTAGTTCTACATAGTATTCAGCAATATACTTAACTATTTTATTAACGTACATTTCTTGTGCAAGTTTGCATCTATCATTTCCTGATTTTATACCATCTTCTATATCTCTTGAGTCACTACTAACTCCGCTTATTCCAAGTAAGCCACTCTTTTTATTTAAAGCGTTATCTATTTCACTAATATTCATGCCAGTCTTCTTCATAACAAAAGGTATTAAACTAGCGTCTATATCTCCACTTCTAGAACCCATGATTATACCAGCGTTTGGTGTGAATCCCATAGAAGTATCTATGCATTTACCATTCTTAACAGCCGCTAAAGAGCCACCATTTCCTATATGACAAGTAATAATTTTAGTTTCTTCTTTACCTAAAATACTAGCCATTTTTTCACTTACATACTTATGACTTGTTCCATGAAAACCATATTTTCTTACACCATATTCTTTATACCATTCATAAGGAACTGGATATAAGAAATTCTCTTCTTCCATAGTTTGATGGAAAGCTGTATCAAATACACCAACAGCAACAGCAGAAGGAATAACTTCCTTAAATGCACGTACACCAACTAAATTAGCTGGGTTATGTAGTGGTGCTAAATCACTTAACTCTTCAACTGCAGTAATAACATCTTCTGTTAAAAGAACACTACTAGCATACTTTTCTCCACCATGAACCATTCTATGTCCGATAGCCTTAATTTCACTTAAATCACTTACTATATTATTTTCTAGTAACTCATTAGTTAGAATCTTAACTGCATCAGTATGATTACTTAAAACCACTTCTTTCTTAATTTTTTCTCCATTTAATTTTATAGTATAAAAACTATTTTCTATACCAATTCTTTCAAAAACGCCACTTATTAAAACTTTTTCTTCTGGCATTTCATACATTTGAAACTTTAAACTACTGCTTCCAGCGTTTACACTTAATATTTTCATAATTTTTTCCTCCAAATTAATTATACCAAAAAAAAAGGATAGTTTCTATCCCTTTTTAAAATTATTTCCAAGTTCTTTTATATCTAAACTTTTTAGTATACAACTCTTCCATCTCGTTATACATACAAGTTTCTCTAAAGCTTTCCCAGTCTTCATTTGATTTATAAAAATATTTTCTTATATCCATCAAACATAACTTAATAGCTTTAAATAGTTCTTCTTTAGATATTTTACTTTTAAGAAATTTAGTGTAAGCTCTTTTGTATTCGTTACTTTCCTTATCTATTCCAAACTCATGAAAACTTTCTTTTTCTTCTTCTATATCTTTTCTTTCAACTTCCATCTTATTACTAGCAATTACAAATATTCTCTTACTATCAACTAACTTTTGTATTTCTTCTTTTGTATAAACTTTATTTCTATCTAACATTTCACTAGTTAAAATAATAATATCTACTCTAGTTGGAATTATCATCTCAGTTCTATCTTTACCCCAACCATCACTCATATAGTAATTATACTTCATTTTAGTTTTAAGACTAGTTAAACATTTATAATCTGTATCATTTACAAAATTATATAAATCTATCATATCATTTTTAGTAATAATACTCTCATTTTTCACTATATCGTCATAGTATAACTCAGTATGATAGTCATACCCTCCAATTGGGCTCCATGAGTCATAAATAGTTTTCTCACACATTTCTTCATCAGTTTTAACTTGAATAAATCTACTTAAAATTCTAATATAGTCTTCGTCACTTATAACGTCATAATTATCAAGTATATTATTAACGTCATCCATTAAAGCCTTAATATAATTTTTAAATGTATTACTAGAGTGAGAATAGAACTTTAATTCTAAGTCACTTGGTAAATAACGATTTAATATTTCTTTTTCCATATTACCACCTCAAGTACGCATTATTATAGCACAAGTGAGTTTAATTGTCAAATTTCACTAACCTTATCACTTAGTAAAATATACCCATTTTTAGCGTTAACTTCATAGTGATACTCATTATTTTCATACTTAAAATTTATCTTATAAATATAAGTTTCTCCGTCTTTTAAAAACTTAACTTTATAGTTATTTAAATTCTCTTTTTTAGTACTTAAATCTTTTAAAATTATAACTTTTAACTCTTTTCTAGTAATATATTCCATCTTAAAATATATAACTACTATACTAAAAGCTATTACCAATATAGACAATACCAAAAGTATTTTTTCTTTTAACATACACTTCACCTCATATAAATGATAACACTTTTAATTTAAGAAAAATCACGATTTTTGTCGTTCATGCTTAAACTAATTAATCTGTCTATTAAGTCTGTATAGCTTATATTAATACTTTCCATTAATTTAGGATACATACTTATACTAGTAAAGCCTGGCATAGTATTTAATTCGTTTACTAATATTTCATTACCAATAAGAAACAAGTCTACTCTAGCTAGTCCACTACAGTCTAGCACTTTATAAGTAGTTAATACTATATTTTTAATTTTACTTTCTAGTTTTTCTTCAATTGTATTAAGTACTACAGTTTTACTGTTTCCCTTGTATTTTGAGTTATATGAGTATACTATTTCATCAGGAATAATATTTCCTATATTAGAGACTGTTAAGTCATTATTTCCTAAAACTGCAACTTCAAGTTCTTTACCATCAATAAATTCTTCAATTAGTATCTTCTCATCATAAATACTTGCTTCGTTTATAGCATTTTCTAACTCTAAATAATCATTTGCAACACTTACCCCCACAGAAGAGCCACTTCTACTTGGTTTAACAACAACTGGATAGTTTAAAAGTGTGTTTACACTTAAATCAAGAATTTCTTTATCAAGTAAAACATAGTCATAATTGTCTTGTACCCAGTAGAAGTTTTCGTTTAGTTTTTTAATAAACATATATTTAGCGACACTAATATTAGCTTTTTCTAAAAGTTTCTTAGTAATTACTTTATCCATACATATAGCACTAGATAAAGTTTTACATCCGACATAAGCTACGCCTATAATTTCTAACATTCCTGCAATATTTCCGTCTTCCCCATTTTTTCCATGAAGTATAGGAAAAACACAGTCCATTTCTTTAAGTGAGTTAAACACTTCTTTTGTTCTTTTACCATCTGTAAACCAAGTTCCATCTTTGGAAATATAAAAACTAGTTATATCATATTTATCTTTATGTATATTCTTTATGATACTTTCATAACTAGATATGCTTACTTCATGTTCTGTACTCACTCCACCATATATAAGTCCTAACTTAATCTTACTCATATCTTACAGTCCTTTTATGGTCTTTTTTCTTTTCTACTCCTTCATAACCAAAATCACTTTTAATTTTATCTATATCCATATTCATAAATTTTCACCCATTTAAGTTTATGAATAACATGATTTTTTATGAAAAAAATAGCCTAATTTATAGACTATTTATTCAGTTACAACTTTATATAAATTACTTTGATTATCATGAACAATTTTGAAAGTCTTGGTGTAACTCTCTTTTGTAAATGTAACTTTACTTTCATTGATATTAGTTGGTATAAACACAACTACATTATTACATAAAACAGTTTGAGTATTTGCTTTAGTTCCTTTATATAAAAGAGTTCCATTGTCAGTTTTAACGTCCACGCTTGTTTTTGCGCATTTTACTTGAAAAGGTATTCCATTAGTGCTACTGGAAATTAAAGAATATTCGTATATTTGTGGTGTTATAGTAGTCTCTTCTTCTTTATTATTTTTAAGTACAAAACTTATACCGAAAAACAAAACTATTAGAACCAACACTAGTAAAATTAGCACTGTTTTATCTTTTAATAATTTCACAACTAAACTCCTTTTATATACTTAACTTTCTTTAAAGTTTCCCCGTTTAATAAATAACTAGAACTTACTAATATATCTACTTTCTTTTCTTTTAACATATCAATATTTTCTTCATTTACTCCACCGTCAACGCTTATCTTGCATGAAAAGTTATTTTCTTCTATTAGTTTTCTAAGTACATCTATTTTGTAAGTAACACTTTCTAAAAACTTTTGTCCACTTTTTCCTGGATGTACACTCATTACTAATATAACATCTATTAATGGTAAAAACTCAGTTATCTCGCTTACATTAGTCTCTGGATTAATTGCAAGCCCGCATCTTATGCCCATACTTTTAATATGATTAATCACTTCCATTACATTTTTAACTGCTTCATAGTGAAAAGTAATGTTGTTTACGTTTAACATAGCTAGCTCGTCAATATATTTAATAGGATTTTTAACCATCAAATGAATATCCAAAGGTTTTGTGATATACTTACTTAACTTGATTACTTCACCAGATGTATATGTTTTATTTTCTACAAATTTTCCGTCCATAACGTCTACGTGCATCAAGTCTACATACTTATCTAAATAACTTATAGCGTCTTTTGGACTAATCGTACTACTTAAAAAACTACCACTTACTAACATGCTTGTCCTCCTCAATTAATTTAATATAATTATTATATCTACTTTCTAGTATCTTTCCTTCTTTAACTCTTTTAATAACGTCACATCCATTTTCATGAGTATGATTACAAGTGTTATATTTGCAGTTAAAGCCAAACTCTGTAAACGCGTCTCTTATTTCATTTTCTGTTAAATCTAACTCCAAACTACTAAAGCCTGGTGTATCAGCAATTAACCCCTTACATAAAGGCAATAATTCAACTAATCTTGTAGTATGTTTTCCTCTTCCTAAAGCAATAGAAACTTCTCCAGTTTTCAAGTTAAGAGTTTTATCTAACTTATTTAAAAGAGTACTTTTACCAGCCCCAGTTTGCCCGCCTAGTGCACTAACACAGTTTTTTAGTTCCTTTTTTATCATAAAAGTGTTAGTGTTTTTATATACATGAATACCTAGTTTCTTATAGTACTTTAACGTATTTAATATCTCTTTTTTAGTTTTTTTGTCTACTAAATCTAATTTAGTTATAACTATTACAGGCGTGATATTGTTGTGTACAGCTAGCACTATAAACTTATCAAGCAAATATGAACTAAAAAACGGTGTCACACTTGAAACTACAATAAATAGTTTATCAATATTAGATACAAGTGGTCTTATTAGCGTATTCTTTCTATCAAGTACTCCTTCAATAGTTTTATTATCTTTATCAAATTTAACATTATCTCCTACAGTTAATTTAATATTTTTTAGTTTTCCCCTGACTGAACATGGAAAAACTTCTGTACCACAAAGTACAGAATATAAGTCTTTATTTATACTTATTATTTTTCCTAAACTATTCTTCATTTGGTAAAATTATGTCCTCCACAATTTCAGGAGATTTTGTAATTGTAACAGTTAGTGTTACTCCTGCAACTACTGGGTCTCCTTGTTTTCTATTTTGACTTGTGATAGTACCAGGAGCTAAACTAGAATTTTCGACATATTTCTTTTCAACCGTAATACCATATTTAGTAGCAAATTCATCTAGTTGGGCTTCTGTGTAAGTTGAGAAATCTGGATATAGTATTTCTTTATCAGGAATATAAAGTGTTATAGTATCACCTTTTTTAACTAGTTCTCCTTTACTTGGACTAGTCTTAATAACTGTATTATCTTCATAATTATCAGTTTCTTTTACTTTTTGTTTTTCTATTACAACATTACATAAGTCTTTACATTTAGTATCTAGTATACCTTTTGCTTCAAAATAATTCTTTCCTATATAGTCTTCTAATTCAAAACTACTTTCTCCACTGGAAACTGTTAAACATATAGTCTTCCCTTCTTTAACCATAGTACCAGCTTCAGGGCTAGACTTAATAACGTATCCTTCTTCTATAGTATCGCTTGAGTCATATTTATAGTCTTCTTCTCCACAACTTACAGTAAAGCCTTCTTTTACAAGTTTATTAGTTGCTTCAACCTTAGTTAGTTTACTAACATCAGGCACGCTTACTGTTTTTCCTTTACTTAGATATGGAAGTAAGAATACTAAAGCTGCACATAGTACTATAAGTCCAGTAAATATACTAGCAAATATAATAAGGATTTTCTTTTCAGATCTACTTTCTTCTAATTCTTTCTTTTTCATATTTTCCTTTTCTTCTTTCTCTTGTTTTTTTATAACAGCCACTGCTTCGTCTAAACTCTTAGTCTCTTCTAAGTCGTTTTCTTTATATGGATAAACATACTTAGGTTCATTAATTCTAGATTCATCCATTGCAGTTATTATATCTTGATGCATTTCTCTAGCGTCTTTATATCTATTTTGTGGGTTCTTCGCAGTTGCTTTTAATATTATGTTCTCAATGCTTTGTGGTAACTCTGGTAATATCTTCCTGATACTTGGAAGTGGTTCTTTTAAATGTTTTAGAGCTATTTCTACAGCATTATCCCCTTTATATGGAACTTGCCCGGTTAATAATTCATACATCAAAATACCCATTGAATAAATATCACTTCTTATGGTAGAACCCTTTCCTGCAGCTTGTTCAGGCGGCAAATAATGAACACTACCCATTACTGAGTTAGTTTGAGTAAGTTGTGTACTATTTAAAGCCATTGCAATACCAAAGTCAGTTATCTTTATCATTCCGTTATCTAGTATCATTATATTTTGTGGTTTTATATCTCTATGAATAATGTAGGAGTCATGCGCGTGTGCCATTCCATCAGTTATTTGACTCATTATATCAATTACTTCAGTTATAGTTAAACTTCCTCTTCTTTTTAGAAGTTGCTTTAAAGTTTTACCTTCTACATACTCCATTACTATATAGTATTGTCCATCTTCACTATCAAAGTCATAGATTTGTACAATATTTGGATGATATAAATTACTAGCGCTTAGTGCTTCCCTTTGAAAACGCCTTACAAACTTTTCGTCTGTTGCCAAATCACCCCTAAGTACTTTAACTGCTACATTCCTATCAAGTATTGTATCATAAGCTAAATAGACATTAGCCATTCCACCTTCTCCTAGTGTTCTTATTATAGAATATCTATTATTAATTTTAGTTCCCTTAATTATCACTACTATTCTCCTTCCCTACTTAAATAAGCAATTGAAATGTTGTCATTTCCTCCCCTTAAATTACTTTTTAATATAAGTTTATCTACTTTTTCTTCTATATCTAAACTATTATCATTTAGTACTCTTTCAATTTGCTCGGTTGTTACCATATTTGTTAGTCCATCACTACATAAGAATATCCCATCTACTGTAGTTTCAACATCAAATATATCCGCGCTTATCTTATCTGCTGCCCCCAATGCTTTCATTAAAACATTCTTCTGTGGGTGATTTACTGCTTCTTCAGGTCTTAATTCTCCACTTTCAACAAGCACGTTTACTAGTGTATGGTCTTTTGTTACTTTATATAATTTACCTGACTTTATTACAAAACCACTAGAGTCGCCAACATTTGCAAATATTAGATAATCTTTACTTAAAACGGCACATACCAAAGTTGAACCAAGTCCCATTGAGTCCACGTGTTCATCTGCATATCTAATAATGCTTGTATTTACTTCTTCTATAATTTCTTTAAGCCATGTGATCGCGTCCACTTTGTTTCCAAGTGTGCTCATACTTTGAAATCTACTTCCTATAGTGGTAACAGCCATTGAACTAGCAACTTCTCCAGCTTTATGTCCGCCCATTCCATCAGCTACTATAAGTAAATAGTCTCCACTTAAATTTCTTACTATTGTTACTGAGTCTTCATTATGACTTCTAACCTTTCCAGGGTCTGTTTGATAATGTGTTAACATATAACACCTCTTTCCTACTTAATTATATACAATTAAATTATATCATAAAACTTATTTTATGCAAATACTAAGTGATAATTAAATGTAAAGAAAAAAGGATTTTAAAACCCTACTTTGTCTTTTAAATTAGTTTTTTTAAATTTTACTTTAGGCGGTTGTTTAAAAGGAAGTCCAAGTTCTCCAAGTTCTTTTTTGTGTGTTTTTGATAAAAGTCTAGCACTGGTGCCATTATCAAAATTTACATCAAGTGTTTGCCAGTCAAGTAGATGTATTCTCTTTCTATTTACTAAGTATGATTTATGAGTATAGACAAATGTATCATCTACTAAATCTTTAATTTGACTAAGCGTTAAAGGTATTTTATATTCAGCTACATCTGTTATAATAACACTTTTTCTACCGGTAGCGTCTTTACAAAAATATTTTATATCAGCATAATCTATACAATATGTTCCCTTATTTGTGTTTACTCTAAATTCTTTACTTATTTTTAACATTCTAAAACATATTTCAAATAATTCATGTAAATTTTTTTCTGCATCATATTGTTTGTTTACAAAGTCTAGTATTTGTAGTCTTTTCTTAAATGTATCATAAGCCATCCCGCCATTAACAGTAAACACTATTATCGGGCTTTTCCAGTCATACTTTCTTATTCTTCTTGCAACATCTATTGCATTAGTATTACCTAGTTCAAAATCTAATATATAAATAAATTGCTTAGCATTCCCATACTTGATCATTTCATAAAACTTATCGTCAACTATAGGAACTTCTCTTATTTTAAAAGCAAAATTATTTTTCATCATAAACTCTAAAACTATTTCTTTTGTCCTAATCATATGAAACTTATTATCTTCAACTATTACAAAATTAACCATACTATAAACCTCTTTATTTCTAAGTATATGATAACACATATTTTTCTTTTGGGTATGGTTACTATAGTATACTTTGTATTTAAAAAGAGATTAACTTTCTTCTTCGTTAATCTCTTTAATAATGCTTTCTATCTTTTGTCCATATTCAATTGAAGTATCATATACAAAGTGTAATTCTGGTATATGTCTAATATTCAAACGTTTAGCTAGTTCACTTCTAAAGTAACCTCTTGCATTATTTATGTCTTTAATTACTTTATCACGTTTATCATCATCTAGTGTAGTAAAATATATTTTGGCACTTGATAAATCATTTGTAACAGTTGCATATGTAATCGTTACTTTTTTTAAGTCATCATCTTTTACTTCTGTAAGTAGGATATTACTTAATTCTTTTATTACATCACTTGCTACTCTTTCACCTTTTAATTTCATTTTACCTCTCTCATTTCAAAAGTAAGTATAGTATCTCCTACTTTAATATCTGTATAATTTTCAAGAGTTATACCACAGTCAAATCCACTTTTAACTTCCTTAACTTGATCTTTCTCTCTTTGTAAACTTTTTATCTTAGTAGTAGTTATAATCACTCCATCACGAATAAGTTTACACTCACTATTATTTTTAACTACACCACTTGTAACGTGTACACCTGCAATATTTCCAACTTTAGAGAACTTAAATATTTGTCTTATTTCTGCTTCACCAGTTGTCACTTCTTCGTATTCAGGGTCTAACATACCTTTCATTGCACTTTCTATTTCTTCAACTAACTTATAGATTATATTATATAGTCTTATATCAACGTTATAATTTTTAGCTGCTTCTTTTGTTTTTGAACTAGGTACTACATTAAAACCTATTATAATTGCATTTGAAGCACTTGCAAGTACCACATCACTTTCAGTAATAGTTCCAACACCACTTCTTATAACTGTTACTTTTACTCCTTCAACATTTATTTTTTCAAGAGCATTTTTAACAGCTTCTTCACTACCTTTAACATCAGTTTTAAGTACTATATTAATTTCTTTATGTCCACTTTCTATTCTTTCAAACAAGTCTTCTAAGCTTACGGCTTTCTTAGTAAATTTCTTTTCTTTTTCTAATACACTTCTTTTTTCTGCAACGCTTCTTGCTGTTTTCTCACTTTCAAAAGCCATAAATTTATCACCTGCAACTGGCACTTCATTAAGACCAGTTATCTCTACAGGCATTGAAGGTTCAGCGCTTGTTAAATCTTTACCATTACAGTCTTTTAGTGTTCTTACTTTACCAAAAGTACTTCCTACAACAATTGGGTCTCCTAAACGTAGTGTACCGTTGTTTATCAAAAGCGAAGCTGTTACACCTTTGTTTTTATCCAGTTTACTTTCAATAACTGTTCCAACTGCATATCTTTTAGGGTTAGCTTTTAACTCTTCCATCTCAGCTAAAGCAATAATGTTTTCTAGAAGTAAGTCAACATTTTCACCAGTATGGGCACTTAACTTGACGAATATTGTATCTCCACCCCATTCTTCAGGAGTTAAGCCATATTCACTCATCTCACTCATTATTTTATCAACGTTAGCTGTTGTTTTATCTATTTTATTTATTGCAACAATAATTGGAACTTTTGCACTTTTAGCGTGATCTATTGCTTCTTTAGTTTGAGGCATAACTCCGTCATCAGCTGCAACTATTATTACAACTATATCTGTTATTTTAGCACCTCTTGCGCGCATTTCGGTAAATGCAGCGTGCCCTGGTGTATCTATAAATGTGATTTTGTTTCCATTTATTTCAACTTGATATGCACCAATTGCTTGTGTTATTCCTCCAGCTTCTTTACTTACTACGTGCGTATTTCTTATATAGTCAAGTAGTGAAGTTTTACCATGGTCAACGTGACCCATAATAGTTACAACTGGTGGACGAGTTACTAAGTCATCTTCATTATCAATAATTTCATATTCTTCAAAGTTACTAATATCAACACTAGCTTCTTTCTTTAACTCTTTTTTGTATTCCATACAAATTACTTCTGCGTCTTCAAAACTAATGCTTGAGTTAATATTGATCATAAGTCCCATCATGAACATCTTTTTAACTAAGTCAGTGTCTGCTACACCTAAAACTTTAGCTAAATCCTTTACAGTCATTCCTTCTTTATATAGAATAACATTATTTTCAGCATTCATATTACTTTGTAGTTTAGTCTTATTTTTATAGATACTCTTCTTTTCTTTCTTGAAGTTTTCTATATCTTTAGTACTATCTTTTTTCTTTAACTTAATCTTTTTAACAGGGCTCTCTGTCTTAATGTTCTCATTTACAATTAATTCTTCTGCTCGGTCTTCAAAGTCATACTTGCTTTCTAACTCTTCACTAAGTAAGTTTTCTTCACCATTTAACTCATTATCTAGAATGATTATATCATCATCTTCTAGAAAATCGTCTTTAGAACTAACATCAATTTCTAGTTCCTTACATTTTTTTAGTACTACATCTATACTATTATTAGTGTCTACTGCGTATTCTTCTACAGTCATACATCTCACACCCTTTCTTTTAAATCTTCGTATATATTAAATGGAACAGTAACTTCTAAATGTTTATCTAGAATTTTAGAAGTCTTAGCTTTTTCTATTACAGAAATATCTTTTTTTAGATAAGCACCTCTTCCATTAGATTTTAGTGTGTCATCTACTATTACTTTTCCTTCAGGAGTTCTAACAACTCTTAGCAAATCTTTTTTTTCTAATTTTTCTCTTGTTACAACACAAGTTCTCATAGGTATCTTTTTCAAGTAAACACACCTCCTTTATATTTTACTCATTAATTTGTTTGTTTATATCATCTAAAGTTTTAACTTGTATATTATACTTAGTAAGCTTACTAGCTAACTTAATATTTATTCCTTGTTTTCCTATAGCTAAACTTAAATTTTCTTTATCAGTTATAGCAAGTGCTTCTTTTTTCTTTTCGTCCATTATACTTACATTTAAATTTTTAGCTGGGCTTAATGCATTTGCAATATAAATTTCTGGGTCTTCACTATATAAAACTAAGTCTATTTTTTCTCCATTTAAAGTTTTAATAATTGAAGCAATACGTCTACCTTTTTCTCCAATACAACTTCCAATAGCGTCAACGTTTGCACTTGTACTTGATACAGCAACTTTACTTCTTACACCTGCTTCACGAGCAACACCATGCATAAGTAATAGACCATCTTTAAATTCTGGTATTTCACTTTCAAATAATCTTTTTACAAAACCATAGTGTTTTCTACTTAATCTAATGCTTGGTCCTTTACTAGTCTCTTCAACTTTAGTAACGTAAACTTTAACACTATCTCCCATATTTAGTTTTTCTCCTGGGATTAATTCGTTTTTAGGTAATATTCCTCTTGCTTTTCCAAGGTCTACATAATAGTTTCTTGAGTCTTCCATGGCTAAAAAACCTATCATCAATTCGTCTGTTTTATCTCTAAACTCGTCCATTACTTGTTTTCTTTCAGCTTCACGTATTTTTTGTAAAACAACTTGTTTTGCAACACTTATTGCAACACGTCCGAAGTCTTCAGTTTCAACTTCAGTTTCGTATACATCTCCAACTTGAGCACCCTCGTGTTCTTCTTGCGCTTCTTCTAATGTATACTCTGCATCTGGATTTTCTAATTCTCCATCAACAACAGTCATTCTTTTAAATACTCTAATCATTCCATTATCAGTATTAATTTCACATCTAATATCAGCGTCTTCTCCAGTATTCTTTTTATATGCTGCAGTAAACGCATTAGTCATTGCTTCCTTTATTAATTCTGGGTCTAAACCTTTTTCTTTAACTAAATAGTCAAACGCATTTTTAAATTCTTGATTATTCATTATCTTCTCCTTTACTACATATGTCTAGAACATATTCTTCATTAATTAAATCTAACTTGTCAATTACAGGGTTAACAATATTAGATACCATAGTACATAAATCAGTATCAACTTCTTTATCACTATCAATTTTAATAAATAATGTATCTACTCCATCTTCTTTCTCAAAAGAAATATCATAAATTTTTACTCCTACTTCACTTAAAAGTGGAGTTAATTCTTCCATAAGTTTTTCTTTCATACATCCTCCTTATACATAAATTAAAGAGTGGCTCGTTTCTGCCACTCCTTTCAAGTAATTTAATTATACTATAGTTTTCCCTTAAATACAAGGGCAAATTTGAAAGTTCGTGGCTCACTTTAATATTTTTATAATTCTTTTAATTAATTCATTTATAAAAATGCTCTCTTCTATCTTATTTATATAGCTATATTTTTTACCAACATCTTTTAATGACATTCCACTTGCGTACACTTCTTTTCTGTCAAGTATGATATACCTATCGTGAAATGGATTATCAGTAACAAACTGAGTATTATCATACTGACTTTCATATTTCTTAATTAATTCATTATTCATATTATTTGATATGACTATTATTTTTTTATCTACTTCTCTTAAAATATCCAATAGTTCTTTATTCACATAATTATCCACTATAATTATTTCGTCATTAGCTTCATTAAATATATCTAACATCACGCTATAAGCGTCATATATTTTTCCTTCATAAATAATCGTATTTCTTTTACTTGAGAACTTATTAAATTGTTCTTCTAGCTTTAATATTCTCTCTTCATGATTAACTAACATATTACTGCCAGTTACATCAGATAAATATCTTCTCATATACACAAATGCATCTATTATTCTCATACTAACCGCGTCAGCAACAGGAGTTTTTAAAACTGTCGCCAACATTGCAACACCTTGTTCTGTAAATACAAACGGCATTTTTCTAACCCCACCATAGTTATTCAAACTTGAAGTTCCATTTTGGAACTTCAAGTTTCTGTACTCAGTTTCAGTTAATTGAAAGCAATACCTTTCTGGAAACTTAGTTATATTTCTTTTCACTGCTTGATTAATAACTTTTGTACCATTTTTACATTCATACAATTTCGCTAAGTCTGAATCTAACATTACTTGTTTTCCTCTGATTTCATAAATTAAGTTTTCTATTTTTTCATTTTCTTTTAAAATTATACTATTTTCCATTATCAAAACCTCCTTTTCTTTATTTATTTTGTAACTACACTTTCATTTTAACAGATACACATTCGTTTGTCAACTAATTGTTTGCTTTTTTTAATAAAAATAATTAATTTTTTTATTATGCAAACTTGAAGTTCCAAATTGGAACTTCAAGTTCAAACTTTTTTTAATTTAAAAATTTCTTTAAAACCCACAATTTCATTTAGTATTTTTAGTTTTTTTGCTTTATTAATAATGTTTTACCAAACTTGAAGTCACAAATTGTGACTTCAAGTTTAAACCATTCCAGTTTAAAAATTCTTTAAAAGCCTTCAGTTTTACGCGCTTTTTCTAATAATTGTCAGATTTGTATCTTAGCATTATTATAACTTGAAGTCCCAAATTGGGACTTCAAGTTTTGAATATGGTTTACATAATTCATAACTAGTTCTTTGACATTTACACTATAAATTATAATTCAACTTTTCCTCAAATATAAAACTTGAAGTTTCAAATTGAAACTTCAAGTTACTTTAATCAATAAGTCTTTAATTTAAACTTAAAACAGCATTTCATTACATATTTAATAATTTTATTTTACAATATCTCTTACTTTTCTAGCATATATCTTTTTAGTATTAGGAATATTTTCTCTCAAATATCTATGTAAACTTCTTATTGTATCAAATTCAGAATAACCTTCTTGTTTTCTTACTCTTACAAGTGCCTTTAATATTACCTCCTGATTTCTAAAATTCTTAGCCATCTCAACCATTTCATTTCTGTTTAATCTAGCATCAAACATTTCATCAAAAGTATTAGTAAGGTTGTACTTATTCTTTTTACTATTTAGTTTCATATAAGATTTAACTTTAGAAAAAAATTCACTATCTAAAAAATTATAATATTCACGATTTACTTGTTTCACATTTAATAAAAAATAGTTATAATTATTTTCACTTTTTATAAAAATATTATTATCTACCAAATTTGAGTCAAATGTTGCGTCCAATACAAACAGTCCTTTAAAATTATATTTATTATCATCTATAATAACGACACTTCTAGCGTGACCATCGTCTTTTTCAGTACGTCCATAAATTCCTTCACATCTAACAATTAAGTCTTTGTTATTTTTATCAAGTATCATAGAAAGTAAAGTAGAAAAACCAGCACAGGCAATATAACCGGTATCTATGTAATATTTAATATTTCCACCATATACTTTGTCAACGTCTTCAAAGTTATAAACAATGCTCTTCACAATATCATAAGCCATTAGTAATCTTTCAAGTGCAGACATATCCTTGCTTATAAACGATTTATAATAATTAACTAAATTTTGAACTTCAGTTAAGTCTTCATAGTCATATATACTAAATATTCCATCAGCAGCATAAAACAAAAAACTGATGTCCTCTTTTGGAATGCCTTGGTATAATTTATCTATCTTTTTCTTATTGGGAGTTTTATTGTCAGCTATACGCACTTTAGTATTTAACCCATTTAATTTTAAATATCTGTATAACTTTTTAGATAACTTGCATTCACTATAAGAAGCACTTACTATAAAATATTCTCCTTCTTTATAAATACACGCGTCTGCTATTACGATTTCTTCAAAATCTTTATCTTTTAAAATATTAATCAAATACTTTCCCATAAAACCACCCGAGTAATAAATATTGTAGCAAAAAGAAAAGCCTTTTACAAGACTTATCTAACTATATTTTCTTCACTAAGTTTTATATTATATATTTCATTATGTTTGTAGTTACCACTTACTTTAACTCTTATAAAGTTTGCAGTATGTCCATAAAAGTACCCGTCTTTCTCTTCTTCAATTAATACTGGTAATACCCTGCCATAGAACTTAGAATTAAAACTATTTTCTAACTCATCACTTAACATAAGTAAATCTTTTACTCTTTCTTTTTTAACATTACCATCTACCTTATTAGGCATCTTACTTGCAACTGTATTGTATCTGTCGCTATATGGAAAAACATGTACTTTAGTAAAACCTATTTTCTTTATAGTTTCCATACTTTCTAAATGCTCCATATCAGTTTCCCCTGGGAAACCAGTAATCACATCAGTTGTAATACTAACGTCTTTCTTGATACTCTTTATATATTCTATCCTATTTATAAAATATTCCTTATCATACTTTCTATTCATTTCTTTTAAAATATGATTACTTCCACTTTGTAAAGGAATGTGTAAATGTGGCACAAGTACGTCACTTTTACTAAATATGTCAAGTACACCATCTGTTAACTCATTTATCTCAATAGAAGATATTCTAAGTCTAAGTAGTCCACTAATATTAACTAAATCTCTAAGTAAATGTTCAAAGTTATACTCCCCATCTACGTAATGTCCAGTATGTATTCCAGTTAACACAACTTCTTTATAACCCTTATTAACTAAATTAGTCACTTCTTCTATTACCATTTCATGACTCTTACTTCTAACTTTACCCCTTACATAGGGAATAATACAGTAAGTACAGAAGTTCTCACACCCATCTTCAATTTTAACAAACGCACGTGTTCTTCCTTCCATACTATCTAGTTCCATATTTTCAAATTCTACTTCATCCATGTTATAAAATTTAGTAGTCTTACGTTTATTCTTGATGTAGTCTTCTACATACTCAACTATTTTACTTTTATCTTTATTTCCTATAATAATATCTGCATCTATCTCGTCTAACCTACCAGAATTAAAAGCGTTTTGACTAAAACAACCACACACCACTATTATTGCATTCTTATTATCTCTTCTTGTAGCATTTATAATTTGTCTAGATTTTCTATCACTCATATTTGTTACTGTGCAAGTATTAATTACGTACACCTCTGCATTATCTTTAGAATAAACATAACCTTTTCTAATGAAAAGGTTATGGATTAATTCACTTTCATATGTATTAACTTTGCAACCAAGTGTCTTAATACAAAATGTCATTGTAAACTCCCCCTAAACTCCTTTAAAGCACTTAAAAATGCTTCTTCTTTATAATATGGAGTATTATTTTCTTCACTTGCTATCTCTATTTTAGAAGTATCAACTTTTCCAACTTTAATACCGCCTAAGTTTTCTGTACTCTCATAAGTTACTGTATTAGTTGATGCTCTTTTAAGTAGTTCTTCATAACTAATGATAGCTTTATTTTCTTGTTCAGCCTCATATTCATCTATTTGTTCTAAATGACGGTCAAACTCTCCAGTTTCTTTCATATTGCTAATTCTATTGTCTAACTCATCAGCACTAATAATAGCCATTTCTTCTTGGTCACTTTCATAATTCTTAATAGAGCTTTCTATAGTATTATTTTCAAAATCAAACTTCTTTTGGTCTACCTTTTTAGAACTCTCAATATTTCTATCAATTGGAATATACTTTTCTACAAAGTTATCGTCTTCATCCTCTTCATCATCTTCTTCATAAGAATATTTATCACTCATTTGAAGTTTAATCAAATAAGCAATAATACACGTAACAACTATCATCATTACTATCAAGAATATCAAAAAGAAGTCTCCTTTAACTAATAACTCTATAAAATTATCTATTCCATTTTTCATAACTCATTCACCCTTTACATAGTTTATTATTGAACACACCACGATTAGTACAGTTTCTGTTCTAAGCACATTACTACCTAATGAAGTCTTTATGAAACCTTTATTTACAAGTACACTTTCTTCTTTACTTGTAAGTCCTCCTTCAGGTCCAAATGCTATACTAATTGTATCACAAATAGTCTTATCATTTAACACCTCTTTTATTCTTTTTACATTATCTTTGTCAAGTGAACACACTATATTTACACCATCTATCTTATCAATAGTGTCAACCTTAATAATATCAGACACTTCAGTAATCTTCACCCTTCTAGCTTGCTCACTTGCTTCCTTGGCTATTTTATTATACCTTTCTAACTTCTTACTAACTTTATCTTTATTAATCACAAATTTGCATCTTTCGTACTGTACAGGCACAAATTTAGTAACACCCATCTCTGTTCCTTTTTCAATTATAAAAGACATCTTTTCGTCACTCAACACTGGCATATAGACTATTACTTTTGTTTCATCACTTTCCTTATACACACTTTTAATAGTCACGCTTTTTAAGTCCTCGTTCATCAAGCACATATAAAGAATGCCACCATACCCTACAATAACACTGTCATGACTTTTAATTCTCATAACGTTTTTAATGTGATGAAAGTCACAACTATCTAAATACAAAATATCATTTTCTCTTTTTTTACTAAAATACTGTTGCATGACTAAATTATAACATGTTTACTAACTTAAGTAAAGTTTTAAATTAATTTAGAATATACTTAAGTATGATTAAAAAATTACTAAAAAACAACTTTTTTATGGGAACACTAATACTCCTCACTGGTGGTTTTCTGTCAAAGTTACTTGGTTTTGTTTTGAGAATAATCATTACTAGACAAATAGGTACTGAAGGAATTGGCTTATACTCGCTTATCACGCCTACTTTTGGTCTTTTTATCACAATTGCGACATTCAGTTACCCTGCAAGCATTAGTAAAGTTATAAATGTAAAAGGTAGGAGTTCTAAAAGTACGGTATTTTCTATTATACCAATATCACTACTACTAAACCTAATTACACTTTTAATAATCTTTTTAATTGCAAAACCACTAGCAGTCTACTTTTTAAAAGACGCTAGACTATACATTCCACTTCTATCTATTGGTTTTACTCTTCCATTTATTGGCTTGTCTTCAATAATAAAAGGTTACTACTGGGGTAAACAAAGAATGGGAGTATATATTCTTTCAAACATAGTTGAACAAATAGTTAGAATAACTATACTTATTTTCTTAATACCTATACTTATTGAAAAAAGTTTAGTACTCACTATTTCAGTGATAATCTTAGTAAATATGATTAGTGAAACATCAAGTATAATAGTAATGCTTTTAGGTTTACCTAAAGGAATTACGTTATCAAAAGAAGATATAAAACCCAAAAAAGAATACATAAGAGACATCATGAATATAAGTGTACCTAGTACTAGTAGTAAAATTGTAGGAAGTCTAGCCCACTTTCTAGAACCAATAGTACTAATAAACATACTAAACTTTGTAGGGTATTCAAATGACTTTATAGTTAGAGAATACGGCATCATTAACGGGTACGCTTTAGCGCTACTCTTAATTCCACAATTTTTTACAATGAGCATATCTACTTCACTAATTCCAGAACTTGCTAAAAACTACTCAGTTAAAAACATCACACAATGTAAAAAAAGAATATACCAAATAACAGGACTATCTTTAGCAATTGGTGCTTTCTCAACAGGAATTATTTTTGCTATACCAGAATACTTACTTAACCTAATTTATAAAACAACACTAGGGTCTAACTACATCAAAGTTTTAGCTCCTTTCTTCTTACTTTACTTCATAAACACACCACTCGCAAACGCACTTCAAGCACTAGATATGTCTAAAGAAGAAATGAATATCACTCTTATTACAAGTATAACAAAACTAGTCTTATTAACACTACTTTCCCTTCTAAAAATTGGAATGTACTCTCTAATACTTTCAATAATAGTTACACTTATAATAAGTACATTCATGCACATAAAAAAGATTAGGAACTGTCTAAATTCCTAATCTAGCATGGAATCTCCAAGAGACACAGTTTAGCACCCACTTGTAGTTTCTTCTATTGTGTATGGTGCGTTTGCTGAGCCATCTCCCCCGCTTGTCTTGACACAAGATTTGAGAGAAATAACAGGACGCACCCCGTTAGCGCCGGAGACGCTGCTGCTGCCGCCGCCCAAGTAGCCAGGGTAGGAAGACGAACCGATCACGACGAACACGTAAGCGTCGCTGCCACTCCAACTGCCAGGAGACAACAACCACCACCAGGTTGAGCCTGTTGAGCTACCCTTTGAACTATTATAATAATACCATGTTGGTGCATTTGTTTCATATAGTCCACCTGCAAATGATACTTCATCTGCTGTCATTAATGCTATTGGATATGTTAGTTTTCCGTTTCCTGTACTTGTGTCTGCTGTGAATTTGTCTTCTGTTGCCGCACAGTCATAACTTGGTGTTTTATTTGCACCTAGTCTTGTGTATGCTCCAAAGTATGTATTGTCTGATCTACTTCTATCGTTACAGTATACTGCTGTTGTACTTAAGTATTTTGTATAACCTTTTGCTTCTAAGTTGCGTGTATACCAGTTATCTATATATGTTTTTATTGTACTAGAGTTTTTTTGGTTAGTTCTAGCATTTGGTATACTTCCTAGGCTACCATACATATAACTTACATATGCTATATCGTTATATCTACTATTAAATGCTGATTCACCAATATATGCATTTTCAGCTGTTGTACTTGTTCCATGGTATAAAAGTCTTACACTTCCATCTGAGTTTGTTCTTATTATTCTCCAGTATAAGTCTTGATTACTTGCATTCTTTCCAAACTTTACCCAG
>DOEC01000035.1 GCA_003524085.1 Bacillota bacterium
CCTACTAAAGGTAGTGGATATAAAGTAAAGAGTATAACTTGTAAAAGTGGTAGTATTTTATCTTGGGATAATGATAATTGGTTGTTAGAAGTTGAAAAGTTAGAGAGTGAAGATTTATGTAATATAGACTTTACAACAGGTACAGGAAGTTATACAGTAACAGCAGTACCTAGTATAGCAGGTTCACTAGACAGTACATCTAAAACAACAACAGAGAATGGGCAAGTTACATTCTATACAGACTTAGCAATAGATAGCGTGAGTGGGTGCACTAATGAAATAAGTGATGGTAAAGTAATAGTTAAGAATGTAACAAGTAACACTACTTGCAATATTAATTTAAAATTTCCGACACTGGCAACACTAATAAAAGAAAAATCTATAACACACGAAGATGGCATTTATGAAGAAAATGGATATAGATATGAAGGAAGTGATCCTAACAATTATATTTATATGGTAAATAATGGTTCAAATGAATTATGGAGAATAATAGGATTATTCCCAGATGGAGAAAATGGAGAAGATGTAATAAGAGTAAGAAAAGTTGGATATGAAACAGCTGCTTATGATAATGGTAATCATACAACTGCGTATTTTAATAATACATCAAAGACAAATAATAAGTTATTAGCATACAGTGATGCAATATCAAATAAAAATTATATTGCCGCTCCTGACATTTGCACTAGGTGCGTAAAACACTGGCCAAAAACTACTTTATATACAACATTATCTAGTACATACACCCTTGCAAATTATAAAAACACGGTTAACTATAAAATGTACTTAGGTGGTGCGCATGACATATCAAGTTATAAATCACAAGACTTATATGATATGGAGAGAATGTTAAATAATAAAGGAACAGCAGGTACATCATCAAGTACAAGTTATAATAGTACAACAATATTTACAGGAAGTGTAGGACTGATGTATCCAAGTGACTATGGATACGCTGTACTTTCAAGTGACTGTGCAAGAACAATAAAAATATATTATGGTGGATATGATAATACAGCAGCATGCCATAATAACAACTGGTTATATCAAGGTTCAAATAGCTGGCAATGGCTCATAAGCCCGAATCCCTCTTTTGATGGCAATGCGTTCAGTGTCAACGCGACTGGGCCCTTGGACAGCTACAAGAGCGTCTCTTTTTCCGGCCCTTTCAGTCCAGTCATGGCTCTAAAGTCTGATGTAAAAGTAACAGGCTCTGGTACTAAAACTGATCCATATGTAATGGAATAAAACTATTGTAATACAAAGATACTTCACTAAACCCGAAGTATCTTTTTTGTAAAATAAAAACTTTGTTCTATAGAAATTTTTATAATTTTATGATATTCTTATAAGGTACGGAAGTGATTTAATGAAAAATAGAATTTTTTTAGGAATAGTAGCATTAGTAATTTCATTCTTTTTAGCAGGATGTGAAATTAATGTTCCTGATAAAGAATATGATATAAATGGTATTAAAGTAACTCTAGAAGAAGGACTAAAAGAGAAAGAACAAGATGGACAAACATTATACTTACAAGGTTTAGACATGGAGTTCACTGCTTTAAAAGAGCCTTTTAAAAACTTAAGTGAATTTAATCTTACAGAAAAAAGTACAGAAGAAGATTATGCTAAACTATCAATTGAAAGCTATAATCTTGATAGTGAAGTAATTGTTAAAGACGATATTACATACTTTACTTACGAAAAAGAAGTAAATGGTAAAAAGTATTTCTATTTAGCGAGTGTACACAAATCTACTGATGCATTCTATTTAGTGCAATACATATGCCTAAGTAAGAACAAAGAAAAATATGAACCTAAATTCCTAACTTGGGATAAAACAGTTAAATTTGATTAAACTTCTATTTAGAAGTTTTTTTTATATACTTTAATATGAGAAACAGTGCTCTAGTAAACTTAGATGTAGAAAAAATAATTTATATCATCTTCATAATAATATCAATAATGGGTATAATTGGTACTAACTATGAAGAAAAGTTTTTGCTTACTAAAGACAAAAACTATCATAAAAAAGGCTCTACTATATTTAAGATAACTATTACAATTGCCTTGCTTATATATTTATACTACTTAAAAAGAAACTATGAAATATTTAATGAAGCAAACGAAAAAGAAAAAAACATGATTAGAATAAGACTATTTGGTAGTATCTTCTTTGTAGTTGGTGCATTATGTTTAGTATACTTTAGATTTAAAGACACTACATTTGTAGAACCACCTGAAATATAACTAGATTATTTTTACATTTTGATTTATAATATAAGAAAGGAGTTCTCATGACTGATTTTGAATATGAAAAATGTAAAACTATTTTAGACTATTATAAAGGTACACATGAATATGCAGCATACCTACTTGATAAATTTAATAACCCTAATAATAAGAATATTACTTCTATATTAGAAAAAGAAAATATTTTTGCTTCTTTAGTAGGATTTATTATTAATATATTACTATCCGTAAAAGAAGACATAATAGAAAACAAAGGTAACTTAGTTTATGAGTCAAAATTATTAGTAGACGAATTAGAAAAGTCAGTAAGTCTTATTTCTAAACAAACAGATAAAGGTTACTTAATAAATAATTACTTAGTAAAAGACGCTCCATCAGTAGTCCAACTAATTAGAAATAAACTTGCCCATGGTAATTTTACTTTAGACTTAACCCATGGTAGAATTATACTTAATGTAGATAATGAAAAAGTAATCTTAAGAATAGAAGACTTAGCTAACTTTGTTTATGTTGCTTTAGTTAAATTTAACGAGCAAATAAATGGTAACAAATACACAAGACGCTTACTCATAAATGATAAAGTAGATACAAAAAGAAAGAAATTAGTAACTAACAAAAAAGAATTAATTAGAATAATGTCTAACATGAAAGAATTAAAAGTCACTTTAGAAACAAAAAATGGCTACAAAATGGATGTAGTTGCAAGAAACACACTAGACGATGCTATTCGTTTATTTAACATACATCCCACTTTAAAAGTGTTTGATATTTTATCTGAACAATTAAGTCCAAATTATAAAGTAACGTATGAAGTTCATAAAATAAAAGACTTTGGCTTTGAAGAGTTTGCAACTTCTTTTCTATCAATGGTAAGACCAGATACTAGTTACTATGATGAGATGTACGCCTTAGAAGAAAAAATGACTAAAATACTAAACGGTAGACCAAAGAACTCACACTTAATAAGTAACCAAAATAACATCACACACTTAAATGCAATTAAAATAACTAATAGTATAGACTTTATAACTTTACAAAAATACTTTAATAAATTATCTCCATCAGCTGTCTTTAGTACAGAAGAATTTTCTTCTTGTCTAATATCTATGTCTAATAGTTTATTTAGTTATGCTCTAGATGATATATACGAAAGCAAAAATATTTTAAATGACGGAATAATTACAGGATTAGACTTTAGTAAGTTAGATTTTTCCAAGTTATCTATAAATACACTTGATCCAGCTCCAAGAGAACTAAAAAATATTCTTGAAATTAGAAAATCAAGAATTAAAAAAATAGAAGAAATAAATAAAAACATTAAAAAAAGTGAACAACAAATAACAAATCTAAAACAAAGAGGTTTAACTGAAAAAATAGACTCTTTAAAAGAAAGAATAAATAATAATTTAGAAGTTATATCCCTTCTTAATGAAGAAGTAAATAACTACAATATTAAATTAAATATCTTTAAAGATAACTACACATTCTTTGTTAATGAAGCTATCGTAAATGGTATAAGAAACTCCATTGCGCATGGACATTACACATTTAGTCTAACTGAAAACTTTGATACTAGTAAAATATATTTTAAAGATATTTATGAAGGAACCATAACTTTCTCTTGTGAAGTAAAAATAGGTGATTTTTTAACAACACTCGTAAATAATGAACAAGTAGTAACTGATTATATAAACTCAGTTTTATCAAATAAGAAAATGAGGTAATATTATGATAAATGATAAAATAGAGACTATTAATAAAATGTACTATTCTAGTTTAGTATATACAAATTATTTATTAAATACCATATATGAATTTCCCCAAGACAATATAAAAAATTATATATTAGATGACGAATTATTAGACACAGCTTCTTTATTATTTTCTTCCAATATTCTATTTACAGTAAATGAGTCATTAATAACAGCGTATCCAAATAATATTGTTTTATCTAACATATTAGATGATGAACTTAACAAATCATTAATAAAACTATTTGACTATAAAAATGGTATATATTATTATAATAACAAAGAAGTAGCTGATGGTCCTAAAACTATTTTTAAAATAAGAAATAAACTCGCACATGGAGAATATATAATAAACAAGAATAAAGTAACTATTATTGATGAAAATAATTACTTAACTTTTGAAATTAGCAAAATAAACAAGCTAGTTTATGAATCATTACATAATACCATATTTGAAAACAAGTCTAATAGGTTTGAATCTGGTATAGTATTCACAAAACACATAGTAAGTAATAGAAAAGAACCATTTAAAAATATTGAACAAGTAGAAAAATATATTAAATCTCATAAAGTTTTAAATGCAACTATTGAAGGAATGAATGGCTACAAAATAACTACTGAAGATAAGATGGAACTTAATAATATAGTTAACAATTTTGTAAACAAAGAAAATTTTAAAGAATTTAAAAACTATCAGAAAAGTCATCCAAATATAATATTAACGTACAATTTAAATGATGTTAATATAGATTCATCTAAATTAGCAAACAACATATTACAAATGACTAAAGATGAAACTTCATATTTTGAAATGACTAAATATATAACAGACAGTATTTCAAAGAATTTATCTGATGATAAAAGCATAATTATTGCTTCTTCACTTAATAATTTAGTTATAATAGACTCTATTAAAAAAACTAAAAGCTATGATATTAATGTATTAAAAGATTATATTGTAAACAATTATTACGATATGGCTATTGATACAGATACAGTTTTATCTTCTCTTATTACCATGTTTAATAGTTTATTTATGTATGGATTAACTGATATGTTTGACAATGTAGATAATTTGTTTATACCTGATGATAAATTAAGCTTTGATTTATTAGATTTATCTATATTTAATGGTTGTTATTACACTATGAGTGTAGGTAATATTAAAGAAAAACAAAATGTATATAATTCTCTAGTTAAGTCCATTGAAAAGAAGAAAATAGCTATAGTAAAGAGAAAAGAACAATTAGATAATATGGTTACTAAAGTAAGTAAAGAAAAGTACGAAGAAGAAAAAATAAAGTTTAATAATATATTAATTGAATATAGAAAAATTATAAATGAAAAAAATACTTTAAAAAAGGAAATTGATTATTTTAATAATAATAAAAAATACTTTGAAAATAAAGCTATCATAACAGGCATAAGAAATTCCATCGCACATGGAAATTATAAAATTAAGTTAAGCGAAAAGATAGGCGACACAATGATTACTTTTGACGATATATATTTAGGAAAAACTACCTTTCATGCTGAAGTATATTTGGTTGATTTTTATAATTTCATTTATAATAATCAGCAGATAGTCGTAGATTATTTAGAAAGTTTGAAAGGCAAACAACTATGAAAAATATATACTTCATAAGCGATACTCAATTTGAACATACTAACATAATCAAATACACCGAACTAAGTTAGAAGAATACAAATTAATACTTTCACATCAAAGAGTTAGATGACACCTTTGATAAATAAAAGCGCATTAATGTAAGTGTTGAACAAATAAACTATACATTAGTTAGCTTAGAAAAGTTACTAAATAAAATAATATAAACATTCCTCCAATTTGACTTTTTGTACCAAATATGGTATAATTATACTTAATTAAGGGGGATTTTTATTATGGACTTTTTTGAAAAATATGCTGACAGATATGACATAGATTTAACAGGTGCGACTACAAGAGAAGAAAAGATAGAAATATTTGCTAAAGAAAGAAAATATGTATTTAGTTTTATATTTGAAAATTTAACAAAAGAAGAGAAGATTAAATATCTAGAATATGCTCATGCAAAAGATATAGAAGAATTTTTGTTAACTCTTCCTAATGAAGAAAGAATTAGTATTATTAAATCAAAGTTAGAATGTATGGAAGAGGGAATACTAGAGTATATTGGAACAAGACTTTCAACCGACAAAGAAAAATTTGAATATCTAGAAATAATTAATAATTATGTTGGAAACTACTATAAATCTGAAATTATTTGTAAAATGGTAGATGATAATTATAAACTTTTAGCATTAGATAATTTTGTAAACAATGAATATTCTAAAATCAAAGTAGTTAATGAAATGCCAGATGAATTTAAAGAATTATATATAGATAAACTAAGCAAAATCAGCTACAAAGTAGAAGTTATATTATCTTTAAATAATAAGGAATTAATAAAAAAATATTCAGAACTTCCAATATACTCTAATTATAGAAGTAAATTAGTTTCAGCTACTAATGATAGTGAATATATCATAAAGAAATTTAATGAAATAAATGTACTAAAATTTAGATTAAACTTAATTAACTTAATAACAGATGAAAATTTAAAAGTGTCTTTAATAGATAAACTAGAAAATGTTGGTTTAAAGAACTTCTTATTAAGTAATATTAATCAAACAAGTTGCGTTAAACTAGAAGAAAACGAATTACTAGAAACTAAAATAGACCCAAATATTACCATAGGTGTAGAACTAGAGTGCTCTAATAAAGAGATAGATAACTATAATGGAGTACATACTTTATATAATGAATATACTATTAAAAGTGACTCTTCAGTAAAAAGTGGTTTTGAAATAGTTAGCCCAGTATTACATTACACACCTCTAGATATGACAAAATTAAAAAGTGTATGTAACTTACTAAAAGAAAACAACTTCTATACAGACAAAAGTTGTGGTGGTCACATTCATATAGGCGCATCATATTTTACTAGAAAAGAAGACTTTTATATGCTTTTGTATTTATATGCTAACACTGAAAATATACTTTATTACATATGCGACAGAAAAAATACATTAAAACGTCCAAGTGTTAATAGGTATGCCATGAAAACAAAAAGTGACTACATTAAAGCAATAGATAACGGTCTATTTAACACTGAACACTATGAAGAAGAAATGAATGTCATACTAAATGAAATAAACAAAGATAGATACAAAGGCTTAAACTTTAAAAACTTAGGAACTTACTATAAAAACACAATTGAATTTAGAATGCCTAATGGTGAAATAGATTTTAATGAGCTTTTACTAAACATAAAACTATTTGCTAGACTTATTGAAGTAAGCCATAAACTTGTAAGCCATCCAAATGAAGATTTTTATAAACTTGCAAGTGTTAAATCTGAAAAAGAAAAATTAAATATTTTATTAGATTTACTATTTACTAGTGAAGAAGAAAAAAATCTATATAAAGATAGATATTATACAAATAAATTATTAGAGAAAAAAACAGAGAGAAAGTTTTTAGAAGACTTAAAATCAAAAATTATAAAACAAGAAGAAGTAGCAGTTGAATATGATAAAGAAACTCACACATTAAAAAAGAAAGTATTGTAGGTGTAATATGATAATAGGTAGTATTGATAATTTAAAAAAATACAAAAGTATAGACCTAACTGATTGTAAAACAAGACAAGATAAAATAGTTAAAATATTCAAAAATCTAAAATATAATACTGACAAAGATATCTTCTTTAAATATTTAACTAGTGATGAGAAAACAAAGTATCTATTCTATACATCATATGATAATATTGCATCATACATAACAAAAAAACATAAAACTATATTTAAAAATATAAAAGAGATTATTAAAGAAAATTCTAGTGTTAATGAATATGACTTAAAAAGAGTTATGGAAGAAATAAAAAGCGAAGACATTAAATACGAATATTTATGTTCTATATACAGTATTATGAACCATTTCTATTTAGAACAAGCAGCTATTGTTTTCAAAGATAATAAATATATTATTAAATTTTACCTAAACAAAATTAGATACTCTAAGTATAGTGTAGACTATGTAAAAAGAGTATTATCTGACACTGGTAAATCTTACTTTCTTAAAGACTTTAATGATGAAGACAAAGCTAGTATCATACTATATACACAAGACAAAAACATTCTAAAAAAGTATGTAGATGCTCCTTATTTATCTAAATATCGCTCTACTATCGTTGCAAGAACAGAAGATACTAATTTAATATTAGATAAATTCATACAAATAGATAGTCTTACATTTAAATTAAACTTGATAAACAAAGTTAAAGATAATGATTTAAAAAAGATGTTAATCTGTATGTTAGATGATAAAAACTTAATGGAATTTTTAATATCTAATGAAACAAACTTATCAAATAGTGACTTAGTTAAAAAACAATGTGAAACTACTTTAATAGACCAAAATATTACTATAGGTGTAGAATTAGAAGCTTGTAATGAAGATATTAAAAACTTTAATAAAACAAAAACTGTATTTAATGATTTCAATATAAAACAAGATTTATCAGTTAAAAGTGGTTTTGAAATAGTAAGCCCAATATTACATTACAACTTAACAGATATGAATAAACTATATCAAGTTTGTGAACTATTAAAAAGATGTAACTTTTATACTGATCAAAGTTGTGGTGGTCATATTCATATAGGTGCATCTTACTTTACCAGTAAAGAAGATTATTATATGTTAGTTTATCTTTATAGTAATGTTGAAAACATACTTTATTATATAACAGACAAAGAAGGAACTATTAAAAGGAGTAGTGTAGAAAGATTTGCAATAAAAAGCAAAGAACAATACCTAAAAGCAATAGATGAAGGATTATTTGACAAAGAACACTTAGATGATGGAATAAAAGATACATTTGATGAAATAAATAAAGACAGGTATAAAGGTTTAAACTTCAAAAATGTAGGTAGTGAATACAAAAATACAATTGAATTTAGAATGCCTAACGGAGAAATAGAGTTCACTGAACTTTTATCAAACATCAAATTATTTGCTAGACTTATAGAAATGAGCCATAAATTAGTACAAATGGATAAAACAGATATAATAAAACAAAAAGCATTAAAATTAAGCTCTACTAAAGATGAACTAGAAAAACTAAACCTTCTTTTAGAAATACTTTTTCCTAATCCAAGTGATAGAATAATATACTTAAAAAGATACAAAACAAACTACTCTTTAACACAAAAAGAAACTGAACAAATAACTTCTTCTTTAAGAGATAAACTATTTTATGAAGTAGTAGCTTACGATGAAGAAAATCATTCTTTAGTTAAAAAAATAATATAGAACTAATACTATATTATTTTTTATTGCCGTGATATAATATACATGAAAGGTAAACATATGAAAAAAAGAAGATTAAAGAAAAAATATAGAATACTACTAAATAAACTAGAAATCCTATTGTTTCTACTATTCATATTTTTAGTATTTAAGTCACTATTAACAAAAGAAGAACGTGCTAAAAAACAAATATTAAAGATTAATACTGATACTATATACTTAACTATAGATGAAACTTACACCCTTACACCAAAAGTTAAAGTAGTTTATAATGTTACTAACCCAGAAATAATTAGCATTAAAAACAATACTGTAACAGCTTTAAAAGACGGAAATACTAAAATTGAAGTAACTTACAAAGAAGAAAAAGAAGTGATAGATGTAGTAGTAACTAATTTATACACATTACCAAAAATAAATAATAAAAAACCATATCTTACTTGTAATTTGTATACAGCTGAAGAAGAAAGTATCCTTGACTCTTCACTAAAATTCAAAATTAATTCTAGTGGATACAAAACTAGGGCAGGCGTTGTAACTTCCGCCAGATTTTTAACCTTACAATTTAAAAATAGAATATCATACTTTTATGAAAATGGAAGACTAGTTAACTATGGGGACCAAGACTATGCTGATGGAGAAGGCAGGTACTACCACGAAGGATTATATCTAACTGAAAACAAGTTTAAAACTATTAAAGCCAGTGTTAACGGCCCCGCTGCTTGGGGTTGCCCTTTATACGTTGATTTATTTGAAAGGGAAGAAAAAAATGGCCTAGACTGCAGTGGATTTGTATCATGGGCTTTACTAAATGGTGGCTTTGATGTAGGGGATGTGGGCGCTGGAATTGACCCAGAAAGAACTGACGACCTAGACGATTTAGGAGAAAAAATGAAAGTAAATGAAAGTGACTTCGACCCATCAAAAATAAAAGTTGGAGACCTATTTAGTAGGTATGGCCACATAGGAATACTTATCGGAAAAGATAATGATACATTCTATATAGCTGAAGCATTAGACTACGACTTACACGTATTAACTATGACTTCTAAAGAAATACTAGAAAGTGAGTGGCTATATGTAATATTAATGGATGACCTTTACAAAAAAGATGGTAACTTAAAAGAAATGTGGTAAACTAAATACCATATTTCTTTTTATTTGTATCATAAAATAGAAAATACTTAGGTGGTTTATATGTTAACAAACCAAAAGATACATAAGTAACAATTATAACTATAATTAAGAATACCTTATTAATATTGAGTTCTCTTTCGCTCAGAATCTTATAACTAACATATGCCATAAGAATGTAGTCAAGTAGCATTAACCCTATAGAAATAAACATGGTTTCTCCAAATATTTTATAAAGTGGTAAATATATAATTAAATACAAGGCAATACTTAAAATACTAGTTAGCACAGTACTAAAAAAGTGATTATTGTAATAAATGTTAAACTTATCTAATAAAAACTTATCAACTAATCCCCAAACTAAAATAGCTGATACAAATATCTTCATATGTTCCCATATACTTTCATTAACTGGAAAAAATATACTTGTAACTACATTAGGCCACCACTCATACATAAAATGAAATAAAAAACTTAATGCAAAAACACCAATAACATTAATAATTTTAATCTTTTTTAAATTCATGAATCCACCTCATACTAATATTATATTCAAATAAGCCTTTAAAATAATAGAAACTTTTGGTATAATTAACTTGTGAAAAAATATGTATGTTTTAATGAGTATAAAGCCAAAATATGTAGAAAAAATACTAAGTGGAGAAAAGAAGTATGAATACAGAAAAACACTTTTAAAGAAAGATGTAGAAAGTATACTTGTGTATTCAACCTCTCCAGTTAAAAAAGTAGTCTGTGAAATAAAACTACTTGAAGTAGTAAAAGGAACACTTGAGTATGTATACAGTAAAACCAATATAGAAGGTGGTATTACTTTAGAAGAATTTAATAGCTACTTCAAAAACAAAAATGTCGCCTATGCATACAAACTAGGAAGTATAAAAAAATTAGACTTAACACTAAAAGAAATAGGCGTTCCAACTGCGCCTCAGTCATACCAATACATAGAAAGGATAGAATTATGAAAGTAATATTTTTAGATGTAGATGGAGTACTAAACAATGATGGATATTTTGAAAGAACGAAAAAAGAAAAACAAAATAGAATAGAATTAGACGATGAAAACATAAAATGCTTAAAAGAAATAATTGATTTAACAGGTGCAAAAGTAGTAGTCACTTCAACTTGGAAAGAACTTCGTATATATAGCAAGTTAATTAGTTATCTAAAAAACTTTGGAATAGAAGTATATGATAAAACTGTTCACATGTCTTATAACAGGGGAGACGAAATACGTGAGTATCTATCTACTCATGAAATAGATAACTTTATTATATTAGATGACGAAATATTTAAAGACTTTAACGAACTAATTTTACATCTAGTAAAAACAGATTTTTATAACGGTGGACTAACAGAACAACATAAAACATTAGCCCTCAAGTTAATGAATAATTAATCTATTCATCTTGAATGAGTTAAAAAATGTAATACAATATAAATGCATGGTACATAAAGTACAATTGGTAACTGAATGTCTACCTATGTTTTTGTGGACATTGCCCTAAAAGGCGATGTCATTTCTTTATTTCTATCACTAATAATAGCAATAAAAACAAAGCAATATTCACTAGAATCAACACGCATATTCTATACGGTCTCTTCTTCATGGATATTGAACCTCCTTTCCTTTTCAACCAAGTTCCCCTGATTTACTTAAGGTCGGTACGCGCGCTGCACTTCCTGCTCCATATTAACATTATAACGTAATTAGTAAGGTAAGTCAATACTAAAAACAAATAAATTTTCGCTACAATTTTTAAAATCTGCAATAATTGTGGATAACTTAAAACTTATTAACAAAAATTCCTAAAACCAGTAGAAAAAAATAAGTTTTTGATGTAAAATCATATTAGGAGGTTTGATTATGGGAAAGATAATTGTTATTGAAGGAACAGACTGTTCTGGAAAAGAAACTCAGTCAAAATTATTAAAAGGTTACTTAGAACAAAATGGCATTAAGGTGGCAACATTCAGTTATCCACAATATAACACACCAACTGGCAAAATAATAGGTGGTCCACTTTTGGGAAAACCAAGCATATGCCCATCATGGTTTAATAACTATGTAGAAGTTGATAGCAAAGTTGCAAGTCTTTACTTTGCAGCCGATAGACGCGCATCACTTCCAGTACTAAAAGAATTAATAAACAATAACGAAATTGTAATAATTGATAGATACATCTACTCAAACATGGGACACCAAGGTTCTAAAATAGAAGACAAAGAAGAAAGACTAAAAATGTATAAATTCTTAGAAACTCTAGAATTTGACTTACTAGAACTTCCTCGTCCAGACTTAGTAATCTTCCTTTATTTACCATACTCTTATGGAGAAGAATTAAAGAAAAATCGTGTTGAAACACTAGACGAAGCAGAAAAAAGTCAAACACACTAAATAAAAAGTGAAAGAACATATCTAGAACTAACCGAGCTTTATGGCTTTGAAAAAATTGACTGCTTTACAAACGGCACAGTAAAAACAAGAGAAGAAATAAATAAAGAAGTAATCTCGCATGTTAAAAAACTAACTTTAAAATAACAAAAATTGGTAGATTAATAATTAACATTTAATAAATACTATAACTAGGTGAATACAAATGAAAAAAATATTATTAACTCTATCAATTTTTTTAATGATTTTTATATCTCCAAACACCAGCGCAATAGAAGATTATAGTCTATATAAAGAAAGTGTATATGTTTTAAAATATAACACTCTAAACTCTAAAGACTTGCCTTCTTTATTAAAAGACACTAATAGCCTAGTCTTAGAAATAGACGCAAACATCAAAGGAAAAACCTACACTTATAGAATACTTTCAAGTGACATAAGTGTAACTACTGAAAAACTAATAAAGAAAATAACTAAAGACATAACAGATAAAGAAACCATAACCGATATAGAAATCAACGGAGTAAAAATAACAAAACTCACTCTAAAAATCACTAATGAAGACTATAACACACTAAAAGAAAGAAGTAAAATCTATGAGTGATTTAAAAAAGTACAATATATTTATATTCATAACAAGCTTTGCTAAATTACTAGTTGAAATCTTTATTCCACTTATACTTTATAATATGTCCTTCACTATAAAAGAAATAATTCTATTTTTAATACTTAAATATTCTTTTTGTCTACTCTTCATCCCAGTAGGTTACTTTATAGGAAAAAAATATTCAGTCTCAACACTAATGATACTAAGTTCCATAATTTTTAGTATAACCTATATATACTTATCACAAATAAACAAAAACTTAACATCCCTTATAATACTAAGCATCCTTTACTCAAGTTACTTAATGTTCTATTGGCTTGGAAGACACACGTATGGCCTAAGTATAATTGAAGACAAAAAAACAACAGATAACGTTAGCTTATACAATATATTCACTATTCTAGGTGGATTATTTTCTCCGTTCATCGGTTCATACATTATTGAAAAAACAAGCACACTTACTCTTTCAACAATCGTACTAGTACTTATGATAATCAGCATAATTCCCCTTACCAAAATTAAAAAAATCAAACTTAACCCTAACACTCAAATAAAACATATTATAAAGTCTTTCCCAAAAACAAACTACATATTTAATACTCTTGACCAATTAAGATACATCTTATACACAGTACTACCTTTATGGATATACATTAACATAAAAAGCAAATATTCATATATAGGAATTCTAAACATCATAACTGGTCTAGGTAGCATTATCTACATATACTTACTATCTAAAAAGATGGACAAAAACAAAAAAGACTACCTAAGTTTATCACTACTTATAATGGGTATAATCTACTTATTAAAAATAACCATCACATCTAATCTAGCATACCTAATAATAACATTATTTGAAGGAATTACAAAGTCTAGTTTAGACACTATTACACTGAGAAACACATACGTATACCAAAAAAACTATTGTATTACTTCATACATAATATTTACAGAAATAATAAACAACATTGCAAGAACACTATTTCTAATAA
This sequence comes from Bacillota bacterium, assembly GCA_003524085.1. Lineage (GTDB taxonomy): Bacteria > Bacillota_I > Bacilli_A > RF39 > UBA660 > CAG-628. Next base: position 14,507 of record DOEC01000035.1, read on the forward strand.
TTTTCTATATATTTAACGTACCACTAACAACAATGTTACTAATATGTATTCTAGGAATATTCTTAAACGTATTTGTAAAATATGATGATGGAAAATATGGTTACTCTCTTGTTAAATAATGAAATTTATGATATTATATTAATATAATAAAGAGGGATAAAGATGGGTAGTTTAAAAGATTATTTTAAAATTGATACAACACTAGGTTTTGCAAGACCTGACTGCATATTTAAAGGAGAGAAATACAGAATTACTATACTTTCTGATGTTTTATTGCGCCTAGAATATAACGAAAACGGAATATTTAACGATTATCCTACACTATTTGCTATAAATAGAAAATTCACTAAAATGCCAACTTTCACTAAAAAAGAAGACGAAAAATTCCTAAATATTACAAACGACTACTTTATCTTAGAATACAATAAAGAAAAACCTTTTGCTGCATCCAAACTAATTCCAGACTCAAACCTTAGAATAAGTATTCAAGGTACAGATAAAATTTGGTATGTAAACCATCCTGAAGTAAAAAATTTAAAAGGCGCAACTTATAGCTTTGACACAAAAAACTTCACTTTAGAAAGAGGACTATATAGTCTAGACGGAGTAGCAAGTTTTAACGACTCATGTCGTCCTGTATTTGTAAGTGACGGTACAGTTAAAAAGAATCCAAGTGATGGAATGGATATATACTTATTTGTATACAAAAGTAACTTTGATGAAGCACTAAATAGCTATTACGAACTAACTGGAAAACCAAGCTTAATACCAAGATATGCTTTAGGTGTATGGTGGAACAAAAACGAAGATTATACATCTGACGACATCACTTCCTTAATAAACAATTTTAAAAAATCAGACATTCCAATAAGCACCCTTTTACTAGGTAACAAATGGAATAAAACAGAAGGAAAATTGTCCCCTACATTTAACTATAACGATAAGAAATTCCCTAACTTTATAGAAACCGCAAATAATATACACAGAAATGGCATATATTTTGGTTTAACAGTAAATCCACAAAACGGAATAACACCACTAGATCCAGGATACCAAAATTTAAAAACAAAGCTAAACGAAACAAAAGAAATAATACCAATAAATGTTTATAACAACACTATATTAGAGTTTTTGTATACTTATTTAATAGAATATTTAAATCAAAGAGGAGTAGACTTTATAAACTTTGACATAAAAGCAGAAGATAAAATAGCACAGTTTATGCTAATGCATTACACTTACATGAACTTCAAAAAAGACGCATCACGTCGTGGACTAATTATGAGTAGAAACCCAGGCATAGCATCACATAGATACCCAATTATGTATTCAGGAGTTACTGAAGTTTCATGGAAAACTTTAAAATACTTACCATTTTATAACATTAGTTCTTCGAATATAGGCCTTACTTGGTGGTCACATGATATAGGTGGATACGAAAATGGAACAGAAGATGCTGAGTTATATACTAGATACGTTCAACTAGGTGTATATAGTCCAATATTTAGGTTTTCTTCAAAAGAAGGAAGATACTATAAACGTGAACCATGGAAATGGGATGTAAAAACACAAGGTATCGTAAAAGACTACACTAGAGTAAGACATAGACTAATTCCTTATATATATAGCGAGGCATATAAATATTCAAAACATGGAATAAACTTAATCAAACCATTATACTATGACTACAAAGAAACAATAGATGAGCCACTATACAAAAATGAATACCATTTTGGTAGTGAACTATTTGTCTGCCCAATAACTGAACCAAAAGACAAAGTCATGAATAGGGTACTTCATAGAATATACCTTCCTGAAGGAACATGGTATGACTTTAAAACTGGTAAAAAATTCCCAGGCGGAAAAAGATACGTTACATTCTATAAAGACGAAGACTACCCAGTATACGCTAAAAGCGGCTCTATCATACCTTTAGCAATCATTGACGAAAACAACATAAATAGTGTTTTACCACCTAAAAAAATGGAAATTCAAGTCTTCCCTGGTGTAAGCAATAACATTAATTTATACGAAGACGATGGAATTAGTAGTTTATACAAAGAAGGATACTATATTCTTACAAATATAGACTATAACTATAGAAAAAATAACTACACATTGATTTTAAGGCCAATTGAAGGTAAAACAGGTATAGTTCCAGACAAACGTGACTACAAAATAAAATTTAGAAACACAAAAAGACCAGAATACGTAAAAGTAAACGTTGGAAGATTTGAAGTAGAGTTTACTACTAGATGTGACGAAAGTGACTTCATTATAGAAATACCTAACGTACCAACAAACCAACAACTAACAGTAAACTGTGGTGGAGAAGCAATAGAAATAGATGCAGTTAGACTTATAAACGAAGACATAGACGAAATAATAAGTGATTTACAAATAGAAACAAACTTAAAAGAACAAGTAGCAAGCATTTTATTTAGTGATTTATCTATAAGAAAGAAAAGAATAGAGATAAGAAAAATGAAAAGAAAAGGCTTAAATAAACTTTTTATAAAAATGTTTATAAAACTACTTGAATATATTAGTGAGATATGATATACTTATAGTGGGTTATCGATTAATTTATATTTTTTGATACCCACCTAATATATTTTTATACGACATCCTTAACCCAGGATGTCACTTTTTTTATAATGAACTACTTGAAATTAAATAAATATACTGCTATAATACTAATATAAGTTTTGTTGACAAAAGAGTAGTAATTAACATTTCTTTTATAGAGAGTTAGTGTTAGGTGCAAACTAACAAAGAAAGTTAATGAACTTGCTTTTAGAAAAACTTCGCTAGTAAGCGTTATAACTATAAAGATGCATAATACTTTATGAATTAAGGTGGTACCGCTGTAGTTTGCAGTCCTTAAGTCATAAAGTTTATTTTTTTGAAAGGAGTACTATGAAAGAAAAAATAATAATTAACACGATATACTTTTTAGCCTCATACCTGATTATATTCTTAGTCTATGTTTTCATTGTCAATAGAAAAAAGAAAACATACGCTGATGCTAAAAAAATGACAGACGTAACATACCTGACTACAAAGTTTAAAATAGATAAAAGAAAAACAGACTATAATACCCTGAAGTGGTACATAAACTTTATAAACCCACTCATAATATCAACAACATTTGTAGTAATATCAAATATAAAATCATTCACTATGAGCTTACTTGTAGGTTTCATAGTAATGTTAGTATTAATTTATTCATTATATGAAATAATAGGAAGAATATTAAAAAAGAAGGAGTTTGATAAAAATGTATAATTTTGAAGAAATAGAAAAGAAATGGCAAAGTTTTTGGGAAAAAAACCATACTTTTGAAGTGAAAAATGAAGGGGCTAATCCATACTACATACTAGTAGAGTTCCCATACCCTAGTGGAGAAGGACTTCACGTTGGACACGTAAGAAGCTATACTGCACATGATATAATGGCAAGAATGAAAAGAATGCAAGGATATAACGTATTATTTCCAATGGGTTTTGACGCTTTCGGTGCCCCAGCTGAACAATACGCAATTAAAACACACACACATCCAAAAGATGTAACAAACAAAGCTATCTCTCATTTTAGAAGTCAAATGAAAAGAATAGGTTTTAGTTTTGACTGGAGTAGAGAATTCTCGACAACTGACCCAGAATACTATAAATGGACACAATGGCAATTCATACAATTTTTTAAACACAACATGGCCTATAAAGACACAATACCTGTTAACTGGTGTCCAAACTGTAAAATGGTACTTTCAAATGAAGACGCAGCAGGTGGAGTTTGCGAAAGATGTGGAAGTGCTGTAGAACAAAAAGAAAAAAGTCAGTGGATGCTAAAAATGAGCGAGTACGCAGAAGACTTACTTACTGGACTAAACGATACTCACTTTGCTGAAAAAGTAAAACTAGGTCAAATAAACTGGATAGGTAAATCTACTGGTGTAGAAGTAGACATAAATATTGTAGGCGGAGGAAAATTTAGCATATTCACAACTTGTATAGAAACAATATATGGAATAACTTTCTTTGTAATCGCACCAGATGGTAAACTTATTAAAGAACTTATGCCTAGAATAGAAAACAAAAATGAAGTAAATGAATACATCAAAGAAACACTAAAAAAATCAAATATGGATAGAACAGAACTAAATAAAGGAAAATCAGGTGTAGAACTAAAAGGCTTAAAAGCTATAAATCCAGTTAATGGAAAAGAAGTTCCAATATTTATTGGAGACTTTGTATTAGGTTCATATGGTACAGGTGCTGTAATGGCTGTTCCTAGTCACGATCAAAGAGACTTCGAGTATTCTAAAGTTCACAATATTCCAATGATCCAAGTAATAGACGGTAGAGAAACCACTTCTTCTGCATTTGAAAAACTTGACTACTTAGGTAAGGGCTGTAAACTTATAAACTCAGAAGAATTTACTGGCTTAACTGTAGAAGAAGCAAAAGAAAAAATCACTAAAAAACTAGAAAACATGGGTATCGCAAGACGTGTAAACAACTACAAAATGAGAGACTGGATTTTCAGTAGACAAAGATTCTGGGGTGAACCAATTCCAATGATAAACTGTCCTAAATGCGGATGGGTTCCAATGAAAGAAGAAGATTTACCACTTTTACTTCCAGATGTAGCAGAATATGAGCCTACTGATACAGGAGAAAGTCCACTTGCAAAAATAACTGACTGGGTTAACACTACATGTCCAGTGTGTGGCACTCCTGCAAAAAGAGAAACAGACACAATGCCACAATGGGCTGGATCTTCTTGGTATTTCCTAAGATTCATGGATGCACATAACAATAAAGAATTTGCAAGCATGGAAGCAATGAAATACTGGGGAAAAGTAAATTGGTACAACGGTGGAATGGAACACACAGCAAGACACTTACTTTATGCAAGATTCTGGGTACAAATGCTATACAATTTTGGTCTTGTTCCAAATAAAGAAATGATAGATGTAAGAGTTTCCCATGGTATGATACTAGGTTCAAACCATGAAAAAATGTCCAAGAGTAAAGGTAACGTAATAAACCCTGATACAGTAGTAAATGAAGTAGGCGCAGACGCTTTAAGAGTTTATGAAATGTTTATAGGTGACTATCAACAAGATGTATCTTGGTCAACAGACTCGCTAAGAGGTTGCAAACGTTTCTTAGATAGAATATACAAGTTAGGAGAAAAACTAAGTGATAAAGAAGGTTACACTAACGAAACACTAGTACATCAAACAATTAAAAAAGTAACAGATGACTTAAGTAATCTTAAATTTAACACAGCAGTATCTCAACTTATGATACTAACAAACGACTTAGATAAAAATGAAACAATAACAAAGAATGACTACAAAATACTTTTAACTTTACTAAACCCAATTGCACCACACATTACTGAAGAACTAAACGAAAAATATGCTTTAGGAAAACCAATCTGTGAAAGCTCTTGGCCTACATTCGATGAAGAAAAAACAAAAGAAAGCACAGTAAATATTGCAGTACAAGTAAATGGTAAATTAAGAGGTACTATGAACGTACCTTCAAAAACAGACAAAGAAGAAACTTTAAGACTTGCAAAAGAATTAGACAATGTTAAAAAACACTTAGAAAATATTACTATCCTAAAAGAAATAGTAGTACCTAATAAAATAGTAAATATAGTAACAAAACAGAGCTAAATAATTAACTCTGTTTTACTTTTGCATTTTCTTCCATATTAGAAAGTGCGTAACTAATACACTGCGATATAAACTCATTACGACTAATCTTAGCTTTATAAGACTCTCTATCTATAGTTTCTAATAATTTAGTATCAATTCTCATGCTTATAACAACTTTATCATTACTTCCCTTAGAAGGCACAAATTTTTTCATTCTATACACCTCTATAACAATTATATTAATAAACCATAATTAAATATATATTCACTTTTGAATACAAAATGTATTTACTTTTTGAATGTATTAAGTTATAATTTATGTAGATAATATAAGAGAGAGGTAAGATGTATGAAAAACAAACAATTAACATTAGTTGTAGTAAGCCTTTTAGTAGTAGTACTAAGTGTATCACTAGCATGGTTTACAACTCAAATAATAGGAAAGGGAAAAGATGTAAGTGTAACAAGTGCTAACTTACAAATAGTATTTACAGATAGTGATGGAGCTTTAACAGAAACTGATATAGAACCAGGCTGGCAAAAAACTAAAACATTTACTATTAAAAATGATACTAAGACAGAATACAAATATAATATAGTAATAAAAGACTTATTAAATACTTTTGTAACAGAAGGATACTTACAATACAAGATAACTAGTACAAACGATGGATACAATATGACTGAGTTTAAAGATATACCAAAGTCAAGTACACCTAAAGATACAATACTAGCTTATAGTGTAGTAATACCTAATGGAGTAACACAAAGTTACACTATTGAATTTAAGTATGCAAACGATGAAAGTGTAGACCAAAGTGTAGACATGAATAAAAAACTAAGTGGAACACTATTTATAACTGAGGGAACAGAACAACCTACGCTTTTAATTCAATTGCTTGCTGACAAATCAACAGTATTAACAAGAACAGACTTTAGTACAGTTTTAACAGATAATAATACAAACACATTATATACTTCTACTGAAGACAGTAAAACAGTATATTATTTTGCAGGGAATGCAACAGATAACTGGGTAAAGTTTGGAAAGAATGCAAGTAATCAAGACTTATACTGGAGAATAATAAGAACAAACTCAGATGGAAGTGTAAGATTACTATATCACGGTACAAGTACAACAGCAACAGACGCATATATAGGAACATCACAATTTAATAGTAGTTATAATAATATAGCATATGTAAGTTATATGTATGGAAATTTAGGAAGTGTTGCAAATGCTAGAACTAACCAAACAAACTCTAGTACAATAAAAACAACAATAGATAACTGGTATACAAGCAACTTAGAAGCAAAAGGTTATACAAAATACTTAAGTACAACAGCAGTATATTGTAATGATAGAACATATACAGTATCTGGAAATGACACATACTTTGGAGCATACACAAGACTAAAAACAAATAAAACACCAACATACGACTGTGCAACAACAGAAGACAAATTCACAGCAGATAGTAGTACTGGAAACGGGAAACTAACATATCCAATAGCATTAATGACAGCAGACGAAGTAAGTTTTGCAGGTGGACTATACGGTACAAATGCACCAACATGGTATTATAATAGTGCAAACGGAAGCTCTACAGGTAAAACTACTTGGTGGTTGTTGTCTCCTAACTATTGGGGTGGCAGCTACACTTACGTGTTCAGCGTGTACGGTTCCTCCGATCCTGGCAACTTGGGCGGCAACGACATCCACGACACTTACGGGGTGCGTCCAGCCCTATCATTAAAATCATGTGTGAAATACTCTAGTGGAGATGGCTCAGCAAGTGACCCATACACAATAAAAGAAACTACAAGTGGATGCTAAGATCCCATTAACTTAACTGTGTCTAATGATTAATTTACTAATATAATTACTATAAAGTAACTTAATATTTAATTGATAATGTATATAATAAGAAAAACTAGTAAAATACTTTAGCAAAAAGACTAAAGTATTTTTCATTTTTCATGATTCTTTTCTCTGTATCTATATTTTTTTAGCAAAATATGGTATACTAACAAAATGAGGTGAAATAGTATGTTCGAAAAAGAAAATGATTATGTAACTAATAGAAAAATGTATCTTGATAATAAAGATTACATTCTTAAAAGATTTGCTTACTCTGATATCATACGTGGTGAATTAATAACTAGCTATAGTATAGAAGTTACTGATGAACATGACTATCCTGATAAAGGTTACACGGACTACTGTTTTGAAACTAATTCATACTATTATGATGTTGGTAAATATAGACAAGTAATAAGAAAAAATGATGCTGGAGAAATATTATCCTACTCTTGTAACTGTAGTAACTTTAGAGATACTAATTCATGTGTTCACTTAGTAGGATGTTTTCATAACTATGCATTTTTAATTTTCTATGCTAAACCAGATCCATTAAAAATATCAAACAATATTTTAGACATACTTTCAAAATCAAATAAACCTGTAGTTAAAAAAGAAGTATTCTTATCAGTTGACATACTATCCTCTTCAATAGACTTTTATTATGATGTTAAAATAAAAGTAGGTATTAATAAGATGTACTCATACAATAACAAACAAAACCAATTCTTACAGGCGTCAAATAGAAAAGATGACGAGTTCACTTTTGGTAAAGATTTTACTTTTGATTTTAACAGCAATTACTTTAGTGAAAAAGCTACAAAAGTATTAAAATACATAAATAGATTTCATCCTGACTTAAATAAAAACAATTTTGATGATAAAGAAATAAATAATTTTCTAGATTTATTAAAAGAACAAGATTACCCTTTCACATATAATAATCATAACATAACTAAAATACTAGAAGAATTTCCTCTTGAAAGTACAGTAGAAGAAATGGATCAAGATAACTACATAGTTAACTTTGATTTAAAAGACTACAAACTAATTAGTTATAACTATGCATACAATAATTCTAATATTTACTATTTATCTAACAAAGACATATCACTATTATTTTTATTATATAAACAAAATATGTCTAGTTTAATCATACCCAAAAATAGATTAAAAGACTTCTCTAGTGGTGTACTTCCAATAATAAAAAAACATGTAGAAGTAAATGAAAACCTAAAAGATAAAATACAAATAATTAATGAACCAGATGTATCTTTATACTTTGACTTAAATAAAGATAATGTTATATGTAATATAAAACTAAAATATAATGAAGAAATAGATTACTTTGATAACAAAGCTAATGTACTAAGAGATGTGGAATTTGAAACCAATTTAATTAGTTACTTACAAACTTTTGGTTTTATCATAAATAATAAAAAGATTATAATGAATGATTTAGATAAAATAGTATATTTAATAGATGAAGGACTAAACTTAATAAGTAAAAAATATCCTGTATACACTACTGAAAACTTTAAAAAACTAGGTTTAAAGAAAACTAAAGTATCTAGTACATTCTCGATAGGAAAAGATAACATATTAAGTTATGATTTTAATTTAGATGGAATAAGTAATGATGATATAGTAAATATATTTAAAAGCATTAAAGAAAAAAAGAAATACTATAAGTTAAGTAATAATCAAATAGTAGATCTAGAAGACAGTGATTTAAATGAATTAATGAATCTAACTGAAGAACTAGATATTACTGACGAAGACATAATAAATGCTAAAGGTTCAGTTATGAAATACAGGGCTATTTATTTAGACAGTATTAAAGATAGCAAGTATTCTATTATTAAAACAGACAACTTATTTAAAGAGTTTATTAATAACTTTCATCAATATAAAGATGCTAATTTAACTCTTACAGCTGATGAGTTAAAAACACTCAGAGACTACCAAATAACCGGTGTAAAATGGCTTTATAACTTAGATAAATGTTCTTTTGGTGGAATACTAGCTGATGAAATGGGTCTTGGTAAAACAATACAACTAATCTACTACATAAAACAAATGTTAAAAGAAGATAATACTTACAAATTCCTAATAGTAGTACCAACTAGCTTACTTTATAACTGGGATAGAGAGTTTGAAAAATTTGCACCTGATATTCCAGTAAAAATAGTAAATGGTATAAAAACCAAAAGACAAGACTTAATAGAAAATACAAACAAAAATGTCTACATTACAACCTATGGTCTATTAAGAGAAGACTTAGAGTACTATGAAAAAATGCACTATCATGCTGTTATATTAGATGAAGCTCAAAACATAAAAAATCCACTAGCTGGCACAACAAAAGCATGTAAAAGCATGAAAGCAGATGTTAAGTTTGCATTAACAGGAACTCCTATAGAAAACTCAGCTGTTGAATTATGGAGTATATTTGACTATATCATGCCAGGATACTTATCTAAATATGATAAATTCACTAGTAAATACAAAGTAAAAGAATTTGATGAAGACACAAACAAACTACTTGATAGTTTATCTAAACAAATAAGTCCATTTATATTAAGAAGAAAAAAGAAAGACGTTATAAAAGAACTTCCTGAAAAAATAGAAACAAATATATTTATAGAGTTAGGTGATGAACAAAAGAAAATCTATGTAGCAGAACTAAACAAAGTAAAAGAAGCTATTGAAGAAGCCCTAAATGATGGTGGAATGTCTAAAGTTAGATTTATGATACTTCCCCTTCTTACGAAACTAAGGCAAATTTGTATAGATCCTAAAATAGTATATAGTGATTATACTAGTGGGTCTAATAAAATAGATAGATTCTTAAGTGTAATAGAAGAAGTAACAAATAATGGCCATAAAGTACTAGTGTTCACTTCATTTAGAACAGCACTTAACTTAGTAAAAGATAAGCTTGATAGTATTGGTATAAAGTCATACCAAATAGATGGGTCAGTATCTAGTAAAGAAAGACAAACTAGAGTAGATAACTTTAATAATAATGATGACGTTAAAGTATTCTTAATAATGCTAAAAAGTGGTGGAACTGGACTTAACTTAGCTTCTGCTGATATAGTTATTCACCTAGATTTATGGTGGAATCCACAAGCTGAAAACCAAGCAACAGACCGTGCACATAGAATTGGACAAAAAAACACTGTTGAAGTAATAAAATTAGTTTCAAAAGGGACAATTGAAGAAAAAGTACTTGATTTACAAGAAAAGAAAAAAGAACTAAGTAATAGACTAATAGACTCAAATAACATGGATCAAAACATCATCAGTGAACTAACAGAAAAAGACATCAAAAACTTACTTGCTTTTGAAAACAAAGACTAAACTACGCAGAGATGCGTAGTTTTTATTTAAATTTAACTAAATTAGTAAATATTTCACCATTGAAATAATTTATTATCTATGGTAGAATAAGTAAAAAAATGATAATGAAAGGAAAAATAAATGAGTGAAAAAGAAATATTAGAGTAAATTAGTTTTATTGAGAGAAAAGGATAATCAACAATTTTTAGAAATAACAAAAGAAGAACAACAAGTTTTAAGTAGAGATGAAAAAGTAAAAATATCTCGGTATTAACTGAAAGACTAAACTTGATGGATTATATATATGATAAACTAATAACGTATACAACTAATGTGTTTAAATATTATGGTGGTATTGGTAAAAAAATACTTAAAAATTATGAAACTCAAACAAAAGATATAATTGAAAAAGGCGAAAATAAGATTATAGCAGCAACTGGATCTTACATAGGAGAGGGGTTTGATGACTCAAAACTTGATGTGTTATTTCTAACCATGCCTATATCTGATCAAACGAGAGTTACACAGTATGCTGGAAGATTACATAGAAGAGATGATAACAAAAAAGAGATTTTAATTTATGATTATGTAGACGACAACTTTGAAAAAACTAGAAATATGTTTTTTAAAAGGAAAAAGACATATGAAAAATTAGGATACGAAATATTGAATGAAGAGGAGCAAGTTAGACATATCATAAACATAAAAGTAAGATAAATTGTCACAACTAGGAAGTTGTTACTATTCTCTTTCTAAGTGACTATTGATAATTTTTTTGATAAAATATCTTTAGGTGATGTGAAATATATGAAATGTTTATTATTAGGTAATGGTCTTAACATAGCTAATCATAATGATTATTTAATGATAGATAATGTTAGAACAAGATTCTTATCTATCTTAAAATCAAAATATAAGCTATTTGAGAAATGTTTATACATAGATAGTTTAAACTATGAAGATTTAAAAGATAGTATTTTAAAAGATAATAATGGAATTGAACAATTATCCGGAAACTTGTTTGATTACTTTTACAACTTATTAAAAATAAATAATAAATTTTGTTGGAATGATTGTTTTCGATTAATTGAACTTATCGCTTCTATTTCAATCGAATCCTTATTCATTGTTGATGGAAAATATAAAAAACCAATAATTTCGATTGATTACGAGAATAAAATAAAAAAATATGATAAAGTTTTTACGCTTAATTACGTTGAAGATTGGGATAAAGAAAATAAATGCATTTATTTACATGGTAACATTAATAATTACTTATCTAACTATAGAGGACAAAATATTATTTCAAATATTTTAAAATATTCATTACATTTGGAAGCAATCCCTACAAATTATTTAGAATTAGATTTTAGTGACATTATATTTATTCCGGATAATAAAATTGTTGATAAACATAGTTATGTGGGTGAAGGATTATTTTGTGGTAAGTGTGGATTACCTGTTTATCCTTCAGATGACCTTTTTCTTGATAGTGGTAAAGGTGATATATATGAAAAACTCAACCATGTTGAATATATAGACATTTTCGGAATGTCTCCATATGGTGATAAATCTCTAATAGATAAAATATCGTATATTAAAAACGTTACTATTTATGTTCATAATATGAATAGTGACGAAATAAAAGAATGGAAAAAATATTTGTCAAATGCAAAATTTAAAGATTCAAAAGAATTTATAACTGCAAATAATTAAAAACAGTGTTTTGTATTTGTATGAAAAATAATACTATAATACATAAAAAAGAAAATATTTCATTTATTAAAATGAAATGCACTAACTTTTTGAACGGAGGAAATAAAATGGATTTAATAAATATAATAGATGATTATTTAAAAAATAAATTAATTAACTATGCAATTTTAATTAAAGGAGAATGGGGAACAGGCAAAACATTTTTTGTTAAAAAAAATATAATTAAAAGATATAACAACGCATTATATATATCTTTATATGGTATTTCTTCTATAGACAAATTAAGTGAAAAAATATATTTAGAAATAATAAAATCTAAGGCAACCACAAATTTTATAAGTAAGTTTTTTCGAAAATTGCATGAAAAAATACTTTTTAAAGTATTGTTCTTTATACCTATTCTGATTTTTAAATTACTCAAATTCTTATATGAACTATTATTTAAACTAATTTGGATTGTTACATATAATTTAGTGTATTTAAAGTTTAATATTAATATTTCATCACTAAATAAAAAAGATTTTTATGGAATCTTAAAACTATATGAAAAATTAGATAAATTTATTTTGGTAATAGATGATTTAGAAAGATGCAATATACCAATAGAGGAAATTATGGGATTTATTAATGATTTTGTTGAACACAATAATGTAAAATGTATATTAGTTGCTAATGAAAATGAAATTTATAAAACTCAATCTGAAAACCTTGAATTAAAAATATTAACTGTTGCTAATGATAAAATAGAATTCTACGACAATGATAGACGTAGTAATAAAACAAATGAAAAGTTAAATAGTAATGATTTGAAAAATAGAATAGATTATTTGTACAATGCAAATAACAAATATAAAATAATTAAAGAAAAAGTTATTGGTAAAGAATTTGTATTTATTCCAAAATTGGAAAATATATATGATAATCTCGCATTTAAATACAAAGACGAAGAACAATTCTATGATATATTGAATAATACAAAATTATCAGTTATTGATACAATGAGTTTAAATAATTTTAATAATATTAGGACATTAGATTTTTATTTTGATAATTTTTATCATATATATAAATATATAAATAATTTTGTAAAAGAATGCAGGATATCAGAACAATTCATTTATAGTAATATATGTAAAAGCATTATAAATGGATGCATTTGTATGAAAAAAGGATATGAATTACGATGCCTGCCAAGTGGTAAGAGATTTGATTATGTATCATATGATGAGAATAAAACTTCAGTATTTCAATCAGATATGTTTTTAAGTTTTGATTTTGTTAATGAATATCTAATATATAATTACATAGAAAAAAGTAATATAGAAGAAACCTTAAAGTTATTCGCTAATTCAAATTGTGATAAATTATCAGAAGATGATCCATTTAATCTTTTAAATGAATATTGGTATTATTCATCTGATGAGATTAATAAAATTTTATGTGATATATATAACAATATTGATTCTAACAAGTATAATCCATCACTATATAGACTAATAATAAAAAAAATATCATCTTTAGAGGCTATGGATTATAATGACCCAATTATAAATCGAATAATTGAAATAATAAGATTAAAAGTTTCATTGGAAGATAATATTGAAATTGATGATTATGAATTATTTCCAAATGATTTAGCATCACATATTTATTCAAACCATATTCAACAGATTAATAATAATACTAAAAATAATTTAAAAATTAAAAACAATAACATTTTTGACAAGATTTTTGAAAAAGACGATTGGGCAGTCGAATTACATAAATATGTTGAAAAATCAAAATCACAAATACTAACAGAAAATAATTTTTTTTCGTTAATAGGTTATAAGAAAATAATAGAAAAATTACTTAATTTAAACATTAAAAATGTATATTATTTTAAGTATACACTAGACCATATATATGGGGTTGTAAAATTAAAAGATTCTAATACTGCTGAATTAGATTGTTTAAAAAGATTTAAAAAAGAACTGAATAAACAATTAAAGAATATGAATATAAAAGATCCTATGGTAAAATGTCCATTTAAAATACTTTTAGAAAAAATTGATAGTATGTTATCAGTATCAAAAGACTAATCATAGATTTTGTTAAATATATAAATAATAAAAATAACGGAAACTAATGTGGACAAAATTCTGCTTTTATATAAATGGTTTAACATAATTCTGTGCTTTATAATAAAAATAGCTATCAAATCAGTATGCTTATTTATAAATCTACTTATAATATTTCTATCTTCAATAGATGTTACATTTTTCACAAACAGTCCAATTTATCACAAATGCCATCATATTTATTATATTCGGCTTAATTTGTTGCTTCAGAACAATTACACGTTGATTCTAAAAAAGTATATTTAACCTTATATTGTTTAAAAATAATTTTTTCAAATCTTAAATGCTTTATACTATTACTCCAACATATATTAAAACAGAATAGAATGACAATTACATAAAAGAGTAGAATGTACCCAAATTTTAAATTAGATATTTAGAATAATACAATCTTATATCTTGTAAATCTTTAATTTCTAAGGTATAATATCGTACAAATAAAATTTAAGGAGTGATTAGTTTTGAGAAAAGAAACCAAAAATATTGTAGATAATTATTATATGAAAGAAGAAAAAATGTTATTTTTAAAGTTTGCCGAAATAATTGATAATAATATTAAAGATATTGAAAAGCATAAAATAATCTGGGAATACGATCAGAAACTTGGAGGATTGGGTGGCTATGCTGCACCACTAAATGTAATAATTAATCCCTTTAAAACTTATGGAGACTACAGAAATGTATTTAGAAGCTTACAATATTCCAGAAATGGTATGTTTCTTCATGCTAGACCAAGATTTATCATAATTGATGCAGCACTTAGTTTAGAAACTTTAGTTAAACTCCTTTTATCAAAAAATATTTTTTTAAAATATTCAGCTAACAAAAAGGAATTAGGAAAAAACGTTGAAGAATTACACAACAGAAAAATTATTGACGAAGATTTTTATAAAAGATTAAATATTTGGAAAAAAATATTAAATTATGCTAAGCATGATACAGATCCGGAGTGTGATTATACCTTTGATTACGAGGATGCAGTTATATTTTATTTTGAAACCAGAGTGCTAGGTAACAAAATATTAAAAATACTAAATCATTATACAAGTGGAAAATTTTATAAGATTAAAATAGATTAAATATTAATATGAAAAGGAGTCTAAAAATGAAAGATAAATATTCTTATATGGGCAATTATGGTATTGTAAAAATAATAGGAGGTAAATTCAAAGGTAAATTTGGATATTACGACGATGATGACGTTGATTTTGATAATGTTAGTAAATCTGTAGTTTATTTCGGAGAAATGTTTGATAATTCGGTATATCACTATATCAAACATGAATATATTACAAACGATTTCACGATTGAAGATTTGAAAAAGAGACAAATGTTTCTTCAACACAAATTATGTAGTAAGATTTCTATTTCAAAAAGATTAGAATTATTAGAAGAGAAAAATTTGATTGAATCTGAAATTAACTTAAGAACTTTAAATTATATTAATTCAAACAAGTTAGAAAATAAAAAGGTATTTCTATCACATTCTTCAATTGATAAAAATATTGTGACTTCCATTGCTTTGGATTTACAAGAACGTGGAGTTACAACTTGGCTAGATGCGTATGATATTTTACCAGGAGAATCAATAATGTCAAAAATTAACAAAGGTTTAGAAGAATGTAAATATGTACTATTATTTTTATCAAAAAATTCTGTGAATTCTAATTGGGTTACAAAGGAATGGGAAACAGTATTATGGGACGAGATTAATTCAGGAAAGGTAAAAGTTATTCCAGTTAAACTCGAAGAATGTGAGATACCCAAAATATTACAAACAAAAAAATATATCGATTTTACTGAAGGTTATAATATAGGACTTTATGAAATTACAAAAACTATTAAAGCATATGAAAAAATACAATAATTAAATAAGGTACCATTAATAAGACTGGTACCTTAAAATAAAAGATTATTTTAGTATATTTTAAATGGCGATTTTCAATTTATCAATTATCTGGTTTAACTCACCTAAAGCAATGGCAAGTAGTACAACTCTAATTACCAACGGAATTACAATCGTTAATAAAAATATATAAAAAATTTTTGTTATCTTTCCAATTTCTAACCTTATGTAATAAAGATTTTCTTCAATTGTGCTATCTTCAGCCTTCACTTGATTAATTTTGTCTTCTATTCTAGAATATTCCTGGTATCAATGCCACTAACATTATAATTGATATTATACCTATTATTTCACCTAATCCTATATTTATACCTACTTTCTATTGTTAGTTTAACATAAAAAAGATTAGTTTTATTAATAAACTGAAATCATTAACTCTAACTTTACAGAAAAACACTTTTTATAAAATTGACATCTATGTTTTCACATGCTACAATTAACATAGATAGCAGGTGAAGTAAATTGAAAAAATTAAAAAGATTATTAATAATTATTATAGTAACTGCATTTTTATATTTCTATTACAATGAAGAGACCACTAATTTATTAAAAAAAATCTTTCCAGATAGTTATTCAACTGAAGTAACTGAAGTAGGAGAGGACAAGGGTAGTTACATAATTATAAACAATAACGAGCCAGATTTTAACGATGAAGATAAGACTACAGACACATTTGAAAAGTATAGTAAACTTGATTCTCTAGGACGTGCAGGCGTTGCCTATGCAAATATAAGTGTTGACTTAATGCCTACAACTGAAAGAGAAAGTATAGGTATGATTAAACCAACTGGCTGGCACACTATAAAATATGACATAGTACCAGGAAAATACTTATATAATCGTTGCCACTTAATTGGTTACCAACTAACCGGGGAAAATAAAAATGAACTAAACTTAATAACTTGCACTAGACAAATGAATACAGTAGGAATGCTGGACTGGGAGAGTATGGTAGCAAACTATATCAAGGAAACAAACAACAACGTCCTTTATAGGGTAACTCCAAAATATGAAAGTGATAACTTACTTGCAAGTGGCGTTCAAATAGAAGCGTACTCTATCCAAGATAACGGAAAAGGCATAAAGTTCAATATATTTGTTAAAAATATACAAGACGGAATAGAAATAGACTATAAAACTGGTGATAGTAAATTAAAAGAATAAAAGAATATTTTTAAATTAAAGTTTTCCTTTAACTAAAAATACTCTTTTTTATTACTTTAATATTGTTTTTAAGTAACTTACAATTTCATGAACATCTAAATTAACAAACTCAATATCATAAAATATGTCATTATAAGTAAATCTAACCATCATCGCAGGTACACTATAACTATCACTAAAATATTCTAGAATTTTAACATCATGTTCAGCAATAATAGAAGATTTCATTTCTTCCTTTGGGACAGCAATACATCTAGGCCTTCCGTTGCTATTTAAATTACTTGTATAATAAATATCTATTATCTTTTCTCCATTTTTAAATATTACTTGATTAGCAAATTTTTCATTATTAACCATGTCAGATAACTCGTAATTGTGTTCTAAAACATAATCGTTAGGCATTGGGGTTGCCTTAACATTTAGAGTTTCCAAGTTTTCTCTATTATACCCAACGTCATAGGCAGTGTAGTTTAACTTTGCTTTCTCACTTAATTCATTGATAACTATAATATCATTTTCATACTTATACACAACATCACTAGTCTTCTTGTTAAGAACTAACATCACTGATAAAATAACAACCAGCGTAGATGGCACCAAAAACAAATAACTAACCTTCTTTCTAACAATATTATCGTATATCTTATCTTTGCTTATCTTCCCCGTAAACATACTCTTCAAATTCATAAATCATTCCTCCTTTAAGTATTTATTAAGTTCCTTTAATGTCCTATAAAGATAGTGTTTCACATTGCTTTCCGTGATATTTAAAAACTCACTTATCTCTTTAAGTGTTAACTCTTCATAATAATATAAATAGAATATCTTTGATATAACACTCTTCTTCTTTTTTAAATAATTCCACACCTTATCAGTATCATATCTATTAGAAACTGTCTCTTCTAAGTTAAACTCATCACGTATATTCTCTATACCCGAGTCTTCTTCATTCTTAAAATAATCAACTATCTTATCTTTAAACTTAAATCTATAATAGTCATTAATCTTATGATTAGCTATTCCAAATATATAAGATTTATCAACACTCACATTCTTTTTTAACTTCTTATACGCATCAGTATATATATTTTGTAAAATATCTTCCACATCAGCAATATTTCTGCATTTTAATATAACATACCTTTTAATCTCATTAAAAGTCTCATTATAAATACTATCAAATTCTTTTAGTGCTTGACTAGTCATTTTATCACACCCACTTATACAGTCGTAAATTATTACTATTTAGTTCCATTTTTATATTTTTTATTATACTAAAGAATAACTTTTAATACAACTTAACTATAACTTAAAGTAATAACACCCATAAATAATTACTTCTTTTCTTGTATTCATTTTTATTATATAATGTAACTAGAGGAAGTGATTATATGTATAAATCTAATGATAGTGTAGAAATTGCAAAGTTAATGAGTAGATTTAATTATGACGAAAGTAGAACTAGTGAAGTGCTAGAAAAATATGATAAGCTAACTAAATTAGTAGACTTACATACCCATACATCTTATAGTGATGGAATATTTAGTCCTATTGAAGTATTAGACTTAGCCAAAAAAGAAAATGTTGGCCTTTTATCCATAACAGATCATGATACAGTTGAAGGAATTAGAAAGTACAAAAGTGTTTTACATAACGATAAAGACATAAAATTTGTTGACGGAATAGAGCTATCTATAAAAGTGAACCACGGTAGAATGCATATACTTGGTTACGGAATTGACATAGAAAATAAACTATTAAATGACAAGCTAGCATGGATTAAAGAAAACAAAATCAATTCATTTTTAACAATTTATGAAGAAGTCAAAAGAGAGTACAATCTAGTATTCAGTAATAAAAAGTTAGCTGATTTAATAAAAAGCGTTTACACTGAAGGCCACACAATTAACAGAGTAGACATTGCAAAAATGTGTGTGGAAGAATCTTATGCCCTTGACATAAAAGATGCGTTTAACAAATACCTAATAAGTGCCTACGAAAATACTAGAAAATATAGAAAAGGCATAAACTATGAAGAAGCGATAAACTTAATTAACAACTCTGGCGGAATAAGCGTACTTGCCCATCCAAAAAGCCTAGAACTTAGCCAAAAAGAATTTTTAATTTTATTAAAAGACCTAATTAAATGTGGACTAAACGGCATTGAAGTATATCATTCTAGTCACACAAAAGAAGAAATGATGTTTTATAAAGGTATATGCTTAGAAAATGGCTTATTCATGACTGGTGGAAGTGACTTTCACGGAAAAAATAAACCCGATGTGTTACTAGCTCATGGCATTAACGACAACCTTAACATTAGAAGGCATCAGTTAAAACTACCAGATAAAATGTAAATGCAAAAGAAATTTTACAAATTTCTACATAAAGTTTATAGTAAATAATTAAAAAATGTAGTATATTTATAATGAGGTGTTAATGGTGGAAAAACGAAAACTAAAAATTGGACTTTTTATTGATAATTATTATCCAAATATAGACGGAGTAACACTTGTGGTTGATAACTTAGCAAGGTGTTTGTCAAAATATAACGATGTAGTAGTAGTCTGTCCATACATTGATGGGTGTAATGATTCTTCACTTCCCTATAAAGTAATTAGATTAAAAAGCATTAAAGTTCCACTTACTTCTTATAAAGTTGTTAATATGTTTTGTAATAAAATAGAACTTGTTAATGAAAAGTTTGACATAATACACATTCATTCACCATTTATTTTAGGTAAAATTGGAATGAAACTTGCGAAGAAACTAGATATTCCATGTATTTCAACCGTGCACACCAGATTCGATTTTGAATTCAAAAGATTTGCCAAAAGTGAAGTTGTATCACAATTCGCGACTAAAGTTTTAATTACTTCTTTAAACAAAAGTACCCTATGTACAGTTGTAAATGACCCATTAGTTAGCGAAGTTAAGAGTTATGGATACAAAGGGAAACTAAAAGTAGTTTATAACGGGACAGACTTAAAGCCCGCTATCTTTAAAGGTAGAAAAAGAAATATGATAAATGAAATGTTTAACTTATCTAATGAAGAGGCTGTTTTCTTGTTTGTTGGTAGAATTATTGATATAAAAAATATTTTCTTCATACTAGATGCTTTAAAACTTCTAAAAGAAGAAAATTATAAATTCAAAATGATTTACGTAGGAGAAGGTCCAGACTTTGAAAAATTAAAAAACAAAGTTATTGAGTACCAATTAGAAGACTACATTATACTAACTGGAAAAATTACTGATAGAGAACTTTTATCATTCATATATAGAAGAAGTGATTTACTTTTATTCCCATCTTTATTTGATACGTCTAGTTTAGTTAGAATAGAAGCTGCAGTTAACATGACACCAGGACTTTTCATAAAAGGTAGCATGGTTGGCTCTACTATAAAGGATAACGTTGATGGTTACCTTAGCAAACTAGATACAGTAAAATATAAAAATAGAATTATAGAAATAATAAATGATAAAAAACTACTTAACAAAGTATCAATAAACGCTAAAAAGAACTTAGGCGTTTCTTGGAAAAATGTTGCAAAAATATATTATGATATCTATTTAGAAGAGGTTAACAATAAATTGATTTAACCTCTTTTTAATGATATAATTAGAAAGACGAAAGGTGAAATAAGTATGTATACAATTTTTGATTATTTAGAATATTATAAAGATACAAATTTAAATGAAATAAACATTAATGAAATAGATAATCTACTATTTAGTATCTTGGTCTATCTTCCAATATCAAGTTTTGATAAAAAAATGAATTTCTCTGAATTTGCTAACTATGCTTTAAAATTCAAAAACGTTAAAACTTCTAGCAGCATGGCACGTGTTGCATTTGAAATAATAAGTATTTTAAAAAGCTCCAAAAGATTTAAGGACTTCTATGTTAGCAATTTTGTTAACATAAAAAATGAAGAAATGCAGTTTGGTGGAGCTAAATTTAGTAACAAAGACACAACTATTATAAGCTTTAAAGGTACAGATGGTTCATGTATTGGCTGGTATGAAAACTTAAGATTATCCTATATGTATCCAACTAAAACTCAAAGTTATGCTTTAGATTACATAAAAAACACTATTGATAACAAAGACAAAAATATCTATATATGTGGACACAGTAAAGGGGGAAATTTAGCTTTAGTGTCCTTAATAGAAGCAAGTAAAAGCCTATTTAAAAGAATTAACAAAGTCTATAATTTTGACGGGCCTGGAGTATTAAACGAAGTATTTTATAGCGACAAATACAAAAATGCAAAGACAAAACTAATTAATATTGTTCCAACTGGGTCAGTAGTAGGTATGCTTTTATATAATGACTTATATGATGTGTGTGAAAGCACTGAATACGCTTTTAATGAACACTATCCAAATTCATTCAAAGTATTTGGTACAAAATTCGTTAAAGGTAACCTTAGTTTAGTAAGTAAAAAAATACACCAGTCTACAACTGAAGAGTTAAGTAGTTTAGACAAAGAAAGCGTTAAAGATGCAGTTGAAAGTTTGATAAAAACTTTGGGAAAAGACGGAGTAGAAGACTTTAACTTTAGCTTAACAGACATAACAGAAATAGTTAAAAACATGAAAAACATTCCAGCTTCTACTAGAAGTTACTTAGTTAAAATGTTAACAACTCTAATAAGTGTAATAGGTAAAAACAAATAAAAAAGCCACAGTTAATCTGTGGCTTTAGTCTATATTAATTAATTCGTACTTATTACTTCCAAGCTCTAAATCCACCCATCATATGACATTTATATGTGCTAGATTTATAATCGAGTCGTATTTAGTAAAACAGTTTCCCACTAGGTCATACTCTAAATGCTTTCCTTTATTAACTGGCAGTTTTATTTCATCTTCACTATCCATTATACTAGCATTAGCTATCTTAGTAAAACCATGACTTTCTATAACTTTCATATGGTCTAAACTTGCCTGTCTTTATCTTATATAAGCTGTATTACATTTAACAATTGTAGCATTAACTTATTGTACAAGCCCCTATATTAATTCAGACTTCAAATATTCTAACTAATAATTTACTGCTTATCTCTTTTGTAAAATATACTTTACTCATAAAATGCTCTATTTAATATAATTTACTTCCTGGAATTACTCCATCATCTATAAACGATAGTTTAACTATTTCCTTTCCATCAACCTTGCACTCAAAAGACAAAAGCATACCATTAGATTCCATCCCCATCATATTTCTTGGTGGTAAATTTAAAATAGCAATTACATTCTTACCAATTAACTCTTCTGGTCTATAAAACTCCTTAATTCCACTTAATATAATTCTTTCGTCATTAGTCCCATCATCAAGTGTAAACTTTAATAACTTGCTACTCTTTGGAACTTCTTCACAATTAACTATCTTTACTGCTCTTAAGTCACTTTTACTAAAAGTATCAAAATCAACCCTCTCAGTAAAAAGTGGTTCAATTTCTATATTCATATTCTACCTTCTTTCTATATTTATTATAAACTAAATACGAAAAAAATACAAATGATAATTTTGTGAAAACCGTTGATTAAGTTTATTTAATATGTTACTATTAAATCGTGTTAGATTTCTTGCTGGTAATTTAACACAATATACAATTTAGTCGATAATTTATATTTTCAGGCAAGAGAAAATATATCTATTCGGGGGATACTTCTTAGGGAGTATCCTCTTTTTCGAAAGGAGGTGAAAAAATGAATTATGGATATCATAACAAGATTTTAGTTTATAATAATTTTTAAAAGATGTATGACTTTTAAAGTTAATTAAAAAATAGATATCTAGTTACAATCAGATGGAATTCTCTTAGAAAATATATTATTAATTTTAATCAGGACCAAAGTCTAAGGTTAGGATTTAAACAAATAAAAAACATCAAATATATGGTGTAAACTTCATATGGAGTGAATTACGTAGATATCAATAACTCTTTACTTATTATCGATTAATATACAAATATCACCAATAGCAATATTTACTAAAACTTTAACAGAAATTATAAAAAATAGTTCAAAAAACTAATAAAATAGCTATAATTTCTTTATATTTCAATGAAAGTATGATAAAATTAAAATAGTTGAGTATTTTAAATGATACTTTTTTCTTTTAGAAAGAAGGTATATATGAAGAAAAAGAGATTTAGTGAATATAATAACTATAAATATGACTTATCTAAAGATACATGGTTTAATCCTGTTGTAGAATGGGATTCAAAACTATTTATCGATCCCTTACTGTTAAAAAGAACCAATATTAAAGAGTTAAAAAATTGCTATCAAGAATTAATTGAATTCTTTAAAAATGCTTGTGTTACATTAAAAACAAAATCAATACCAAAAACATTAGTAGAAAATATGTTGAATTTTAGAGAAGTAGAAGAAGCGCAATTAGGATACTCCTATGATAGCAATAAAGGTAGCGGATTTTCTGGGCTAACTGCTTTAAAATTTTTTGAAAACTTTTCTAAATATATAGATTCAAAAATATTTGATTATGATGAATTGGAAGAGATTACTTTATTTGAAGAAAATGTTGATCTTGATAGAATAACTGATATGATACTATCTATAACTAAACGCTATTTTATTACTTATAGTTGTAGTATCGCTGAAAAAGAGGGATTTCCTTTAGATAAATTTAATATATTAACTCATTTTAATTTTGATGAAATGAGTTGGATAACTGAGATAGTTGAAATGCCTTATATAATTAACAGTGAGAACAAAAAAATTCCTGTATTATTAGTTCCACATTCTATCTTAGTTGGAAAATTACATTATAATTCTGAAAACTTTATTACTTGGTTGTGGAATAACGAAACAGACTACGTAAAAGCTACATTTGAATATAATATAAAAAAAGAATTAGAATCCAACAAAAAGGAAATTATAGAAAAAATTATAGAAAATAATGATACCGACCTTTTTAAAAGATTTGGTAATGAACCAGCTGAGCCATATGATTTACAAAAAGATAAAGATATAATTAATAAAGTTTATGATTTTGTTAAAAATATAAAAATAACAAATAAAAATAGTGAAATTCCTGTGCTAGAAATGGCTGATGATTTAATAAGGGATATAGAACATGCTGTACAAGATGAAAGGGGATGGACTTTACTATTAAATGATGCAAGTATTAAGTTTAGAGCAGAACCAATTATTTCAAAGTTTTCACATTTAATTATGGAAAGACAATCTGAAAGTTTAGGATTCAATCTAGATATTTCTCCTGAGACGAACAAAGGTAGAGGCCCTGTTGATTTTAAATTATCAAGAGGTAGAGAAAAAGTTTTAATTGAAATTAAAACTTCTACACATCCAGACTTAATGACATGTATAGAAGATCATAAACAATTACATCAATATATGAAACAAGAAAGTTGCAAAGATGCTATTTTATTAGTTTTTTATAATAAGGAAAGTGATTTAGAAAAAATAAGTGAATTACATACTAAAGTAGCAGAGTCTAATATAAGAAATAATCACAATATGATGATAAGGACAATAAATTGTATACCAGGACTATCTGCTTCAAATTTATAACAATTAAACCTTTTGAAAAAATATAGATTAAATTTATCAATGTATTTTGTTTAATAATATTAATACATCATTTTTCTAGGATAATTTCTTCGTAAGACAAAAAAATCAAACTCTCGATTGATATCACATATTAAGTTCAACTAAATAGTTTGAACGGATTCGCCAATGAAACGATAATAAAGATTATCTGAAACTCCTAAAGTAAAACTAGCAAACAACCAATTTCTAATAATATTCTAACATTAAAACTATTGTTATGTCTCGAAAAAATTCCAGTTTCTTAATAAAAGTATATTGATTAGGAAGTGTTTGTATGTTAAAAATGAAAATTAAATTATTTTTATTGGAATATAAGAGAATATTTTATGTAATTCTATTTATATCACCATTGCTAGTTTAGATAAAAATACCAAAATATCAATCCAGATGATCCAACAAAAATTGGAGTGCTGGGGGACCTTATTGGGAACGGTTGTTGGTGGAGTTTTCTCTTTAATTGGATCTATATATGTAAAATAATAAACAAATAGTTAGTGAATCAGAAATAAAGAAAAAATATAATATATAAACCTTTATATGATAAATTATTAGATACGAAAAAAATAATTGAAGAAGAAAATCGTTATCCTACATATATTAGTTATAAGAAAGATCAGCAAACAATAAGAAGACATCCACAAATTATTGCATGAGGCAGGGTATGTAATGATAGTAGAATTTTAGATTCTCCTAAAATTTTAAAGACACAAAATCAAAAGTATATTAAATCTATTGAAGACTATTTTTTGATAAGAAATAGTGCAAATGATATTATTCAAAATATAATTAATAAAACTTTACGAAGCGAACTAGGTAAAGAAAATACAATTGCAAATTTAGAAGTTGTCTATCTGATGAAATATTAGAAGATACACTTAATGGAAGTAGATTGAAGGAATATTGTGATACGAAAGCCAAGATGAAACTCTAAATGAAAAATATAATATTGCTGCGAGTATAGTATTAGATAAATGCAAAAACATTGAAAAAATAGAAAACATTAGAAATGCGTATTATAATTGGGCAAAAATGCAAAATGAGACAATAGAATTATTAATTTTAGAAGTCAATTTAAAATATGAGAAACAAAGAAGGGAAGAAAATTAATACTTATGGAATGGATAAAAATGAAGTAATAAGAGAATTGAAATTGGAAATAGAGAAAGACCCTGATTTAAAATATTACTTAAATAATGAATATGTTGAAAAAATGTTTGAACTGTTGATAGAAGTCATTGAAAATGTTATTGAAAAAAATAATAAGAAAGTAGAAGAAGATAAAAAAGGATTATTTTGCAAGAGGATTTAAATATTAAAAAGTAGCATACTGATCACACTAAGCCGTAATCATAGGTTTTTTTACATAAAACCTCGTGTAACTCAAGTAACACTTATTTAAGTTTTCAGTAATAGACTAAATCTATTTCTTCTAATTTAACACGCTTTTACTCACTTGTTTTAAAGACTTTTTAAGCCCATTTGAAGCACTTTTCTTGTATTCTTTATAAAATATGATTTGCACTGATTTAAATCAACATCCTTATTCATTTTTTTTACAGAAATAGTATTAATTATATTGTTTACTTCTTAATCTTAAATTAATATATTTATTATTCATATTATAAATGCAAGAATTTAGATAAATATATTTCAGTGTACTTTCCAGAGTATAAAATATAAAAAAGCCCTTGTTACAAGGACTTATTAACATTATTTGGAGCAAGCGATGGGAATCGAACCCACGTCTCAGCCTTGGCAAGGCCGCGTACTAGCCGTTGTACTACGCCTGCACTTGTTTTTTCAAAATGCATAAATATCATATCATAAATTATTAGAAAAAACAAGTGTAAAATTTGTGTAAAAATCTAATATTTTGTTTGACTATTTTACTTTTTTATTATACACTTTCTATAGAGGGTAGGAAATATGAAAGATAAAATAAGTAATGAAGAATTTGCAAGCATAGAAAGCATATTTAAAAATAGAGACATGGCACCTTATGAAGATGCAATAATAAATGCTTGTAATGCTTCAGTTGACAGAAAAAGAAGAGAAAGAAATGTAAAAAGCGAAAAAAGACGTAAAGAAGAAATGAAATCAAAAATAGTTTCTGCTGTTCTTGCAGCTTTAGTACTTGTTGGTGGAGTAACTATCACAAAAGGTGTAGTAGACAAAGCTAATGAAATTGCAAATGAAATAACTGAAAACAAAGAAAACTATGACAAACAAAAAGTCATGGACGAAATTAGTAAGAAGATTGGCTCTTTAGTCTTTGTAAAAGATGAAGATTTTAACGAAAAATATGACACACCAGAAGTTAGCATATTAAGCCAGTGCACCAAAAGAACACAAGATAACACAGGCTACATGTATTTGCACCAAAAAATAGCAGACAAAATTAATGAGTTACCACCTGAATTACAAGAATACGCTATATGCGCAACTCTAGAAGGCATGGGAAGTAATAGAAGTGTTTTATTTGATGGAGTTACTACAAACGCAGACTATCTAATTAAGTGTCTTGGATTAAACGACGCTAAAGATTTAGAAGAATATTTAAGCCATGTTAACAAAGATGGAAGTTCTGATTTTTCTGAATTTCTAAATAGCCAATATGAACAAAATGACTTTATAATGGCTGTAGTAAATGCAGAATTAAACGAAATAGGTAGAGGTGTTTCTAGTGGAAGAAATTAATGTAAATGTAACAGATATTGATGGTAAAGAATATATAGAACTAGATACAGTAGAAGTTAAGGGTAGTAAATATGTTTATCTAGTTAGTACAAATGACGACAAAGACTTTCTAATCAATAAAATAGTTCTTGATAATGGAAAAGAATATTATGAAAGCTTAGAAAGTAACGAAGAATTTCAAATAGTACTTTTAAACTTTATCAAAAAGAACAAAAGTGTTATAAATGAGTTATAGTAAAGTAGCCTTTTTATAGGTTGCTTTTTTCTTTATCTTTGTATATAATATTTACAGAAGATATGAAACGAAAGGAGTATTTTATTCATATTTAGCGCCAGAACCATAAGTGGTTGACGAGGTTAACAGTTATCGATTTTTCGGCGGATGCTGTTACGGATAAGTAGTTCGTTAGAAGTATTACAAAAAGTAAAATCAATATTACAACAAAATATACTTCATGCTAAATTTTTTAGTATGGAGGGATTTTTATGTGTGGTATCATTGGATACGTAGGAGAAAAGAGATGTAGTATAGATGTAATTATAGATGGGCTTAAGCACCTAGAATACAGGGGTTATGACAGTGCAGGTATAGCTTATGTTAAAGATAATAATGTTGTAATAGAAAGGGAAGTAGGTAGAATTAGTAATCTAGAGAGTGTTCTTAAAAAAGACACTTCTCATATAGGAATCGGGCATACTAGATGGGCAACTCATGGTAAACCAACAAAAGAAAATGCTCATCCTCATAAGGTAGGCAATATTACTTTAGTACATAATGGAATTATTGATAATTTTATGGAGTTAAAAAGCACTCTAATGAGTGAAGGCTACACTTTCAAAAGTGACACAGATACTGAAGTAGCTGCTGCTTACATTGATTCTTTATATAAAGAAAATAACGATATGATTAAGAGTTTAAGTATATGTGTTAATAAGTTTTTAGGTAGTTATGCTTTTGGCATTATTAATGAGTTAGAAACAGATGTATTATATGCTTTAAGAAAAGATAGTCCATTAATTATTGGTGTAGGAGAAAATGAAAACTTTATTGCAAGTGATGTGCCATCTATTTTAAAGTATACTAATAAGTATATTGATATAGAGAATGACGAAATAGTTAAAATAACAAAAGATAAAGTTACTGTATATGATAAGAATTGCAATATCATTAATAAAGAAATAAGCGTGTTTGAAGGGGATGCTAATTTAGTAGAGAAGAATGGTTATGAGACATACATGCTTAAAGAAATACATGAAGAAGCAGAAGTTATAAAGAAGACTAGTGAAGCAAGTATTGACTTTGATATAACAAAGTATGATGAAATAGATATAGTCGCTTGTGGAAGTGCTTATCACGCTGGACTAGTTGGTAAATACATGATAGAAAAACTATGTAACATAAAAGTGAATGTATGTATTGCAAGTGAATACCAATACGATAAACATTTTTATAAAGGTAAAACTTTAGTTATAGCAATAAGTCAAAGTGGGGAAACTGCAGACACAAAAAAATGTGTTAATATTGCAAATGATATGGGTGTTGATACTTTAGGAATTGTTAACGTTAAAGGAAGCAGTATTGCTAGAATATGTAAACATGTTATATATACTTTAGCAGGTCCTGAAATAGCAGTGGCAACAACAAAAGCTTATCTAGCACAAATCACAACACTTATACTACTTGCAGTTAAAAATAGTAAAGAAAAAATAAATACTGAAGACTTGCAAAAACTACCTTATTATATAGAAACTCTAATTAACAAAGATTATACTTCTCTTGCAAATATGCTTTATACAAAAGACGACATCTACTTTATTGGTAGAGGAATAGATTATGCTCTTTGTATGGAAGGAAGTTTAAAACTAAAAGAAATTAGTTACATTCATAGTGAAGCTTATGCAGCAGGAGAGTTAAAACACGGGACAATTTCATTAATTAGTGAAGGAACACCTGTTATAGTATTTGCAACAAGTGATGAGTTATACTTAAAAACAATAAGTAATGCTAAAGAAGTTAAAGCAAGAGGTGCTTATGTAATACTAGTAACTGATAAAGAAGTTATTAATGAAGGAGTTTATGACGAGTTAATTAGTATTCCTAAAGTAACTGAAGAATTAAGACCAATCTTAACAATTATACCTTTACAATTAATAAGTTATGAAGTTGCTAAGTTAAGAGATAATGATATTGATAAACCTAAGAATTTGGCTAAGAGTGTAACAGTGGAGTAAGCAATGCTTAAACTCCTATTTAGTAAAGAATATATATTTTTATGGCTAATAGTTATCTTAATACCAATTATCCAAAAGAAAGTAATAGGTTTCTTTGGTGAATTTTGGGTTAAACTAGAACTTAAAAAATTAAAGAAAGACTACAAAGTTTTAAATAACGTAATTATAAGAACTATAGACAATTCCACTCATCAAATAGATCATATAGTAGTTTCTAAATATAGCATATTTGTAATAGAAACTAAGCAGATAAATGGGTATATTAAAGGTAACGATTACGACAAAAACTGGACTGTCAAAAGAGGAAAAAACACTTACTATATCAATAACCCAGTTCATCAAAACTATGGACATATAAAAGCTTTGTCTGAAGTCTTAGGAATAAACACAGATAAATTCATTTCAATTGTATGCATTTCTAGTCAAGCTAAAGTTAGAGTTAACTCAAAGTTTGTAGTTAGAATTTATATGCTCGTTAAATATATTAAAAGTTATACAAACGAATTACTTTCAAATTATATAGAAGTGTATAACACTTTAGTTAGTAGAAATATTAAAGGCTACACTAATTCTAGAATGCATGTTAAAAGCGTAAAAGAAATAAAGAAAGTAACAGCTAATGACCTAATTAAAAAATGCCCACTTTGCGGCGGAGAACTTGTTAACAGACAAAGCAAGTATGGTAGTTTCATAGGCTGTTCTAATTACCCTAGATGCAAGTTCAAAAAGTAACCAGAAGTCTCTTTTCTTAGAGACTTTTTTGAATTAACTATAGGATTTTTAAGAAAAGTATAGTATAATATTAGACAAGAGAAGGTGGTTTATATTTATGACTGCTATTATTTTTATAGGTTTCTTAATATTCTGTTATATTTTTAGAGACTCATATAAAAACAAGCAAGAACCAAAAGAAGAAAAGCCTAAAAAGAAAAACATATCTCCTTATTCTGAAGAAGAAATGGACAAGTACAACCTAGAAGAATGGCAAAAAGATTTAGTAAGAGAAGGAAGATTTGCACCTTGGAGTTTTAAAAAAAAATCAACTTATAGTGGAAAGTTAAGTGACGGACAATATTATAAAGATGACGATGTTTAATAGATAATTATATATGTGAGGTAAGTTAAAATGATTATTAAAGATAATAGAAAATTAAGACAAAAAGATTTTAAAAATGAAAAAGAATTACAAACATACTTTGAAGAAAATCTAAATAAAATTTTAGGATACAAATTTGTAAAAACTGAATTTATAGTTGGAAATTATAGAATAGATTCTTTGGCATTTGATGAAGAAACTAAGGCATTCAGAATTATTGAGTATAAAAATGTTAAAAATCATAGTTTAGTAGATCAGGGCTATACTTATTTAAAATTATTGTTAGAAAGAAAAGCCGATTTTGTGCTTAAATTTAATGAAGTATATAATTTAAATTATAAATTATCTGATATTGACTGGAGTCAGTCTAGAATAATATTCGTTTCGCCAACTTATACTGACTACCAGTTGAATGCTACTGATTTTAAAAATATACCTGTTGACTTAGTTAAAGTCACTAGATATGAAGAAAATATAGTTGACATAGAATTTATAAAAAAGACAAGTAATGTTAAGATAGATGAAATTAATGATAAACCCGCTCAAAAAGATGTTAATAAAGAAATTAAAGTATATACTGAAGAAGATCATTTATGTAACTTATCTGAAGAAATTAAAGCGATTTATGAAAATTTGAAAAATAAAATATTAGAACTTGATGACATTGATGTAGATGTGAAAAAATATTATATTGCATTCAAGGGAAGAAGAAATATAGTTGATATAGAATTCACTCAAAGCAAAATTAGAGTAGATATTAATATGAAAAAAGGGACTTTGAACGATCCTTTAAATATAACCAAAGATATTTCTAGTATTGGACATTGGGGTAATGGAGACTATAGAGTGGAGATAACAAAAGAAGAGGAAATAGATAATGTTATTCCATTAATTAGACAGTCGCTAAAAGTAAATAAAAAATAAGGAAGGAATGATTAAAATGAATAAGAAAAACGTACTAAATAAAATACATGGGGGGGGGGTATTTAAATATATAAATATATCTAGTTTTTGTGTACCCTTTTTTGGAGTTAATAGGCAAAGCTGTGAAAATCTTTGTCTTTTTTGTGAGTTAAATGGAGAGATATAAATGAATAATCAAAAAGAATTGGAAAGAAATGAGTTACATAAAACAATATGGAAGATGGCAGATGACTTACGTGGTTCTGTAGATGGATGGGATTTTAAACAATATGTTTTAGGTTTATTATTCTATAGATTTATATCCGAAAATTTAACTAGTTATTTAAATGAAGAAGAAAGAAAAGCAGGTAACCCTGATTTTGACTATACAAAACTAAGTGATGAAGAAGCTGAATATGGTAGAGAAGATACTCTAGCAGATAAAGGTTTTTATATATTACCTAGTGAATTATTCTGTAACTTAAGGAAAAGAGCAAGTGAAGATAAAGACTTAAATATTACATTAGGTAAAATACTTGATAACATAGAAAACTCGGCAAAAGGTACGGCTTCTGAAGATGACATGAAAGGTTTATTTGATGACTTAGATTTTAATAGTAATAAACTTGGTAACATTGTTGATGATAGAAACACTAAAATTATTAAAATGTTAAATGCAATAGGAGATTTAAAACTAGGAGACTATAAAGATAACACAATAGATACATTTGGAGATGCTTACGAATTTTTAATGACTATGTATGCTTCAAATGCTGGTAAATCAGGTGGAGAATTCTTTACTCCTCAAGAAGTAGGAGAATTACTTGCCAAAATAACTGTCATGGGTAAAACTGAAATAAATAAAGTATATGATCCAGCATGTGGTTCAGGTTCACTACTACTTAAATTTGCTAAAGTACTTGGTAAAGACAATATAAAACAAGGTTTCTTTGGACAAGAAATAAATATAACAACATATAACCTTTGTAGAATAAATATGTTTTTACATGATATAAACTATAATAAATTTAGTATAGAACTAGGAGATACTTTACTTCATCCAGCACATGAAGAAGAGGAACCGTTTGACGCGATAGTATCAAATCCACCATATTCAATTAAATGGGCTGGTAAATCAAACCCACTTCTTATAAATGACCATAGATTTGCACCAGCAGGAATACTTGCGCCAGAGTCTAAAGCAGACCTTGCATTTACTATGCATATGCTATCTTATTTAAGTTCTAAAGGAACAGCAGCAATAGTTGAATTTCCAGGAGTACTTTATAGAGGTGGAGCAGAAGAAAAAATAAGAAAATACTTAGTTGATAACAACTTTATAGATACAGTCATACAACTACCTAGCGACTTATTTTTTGGTACTTCAATAGCAACTTGCATAATAGTACTTAAAAAGAATAAACAAGATAATAACATTTTATTTATAGATGCTTCTAATGAATTTGTAAGAGGAAGTAATAAGAATAAACTATCCGATGAAAACATAGAAAACATACTAACACTTATTAAAAATAGAACTAATGAAGAAAATAAATCAGTACTAGTAACATATGAAGAAATAAGTAACAATAGTTATAACTTGTCAGTTAACTCATATTTAAAAGTTACCTCTGATGAAGAAGAAATAGATATAGTAGAGTTAAATAAAAAGATAAAAGAAATAGTAGAAAAACAAGATAAAGTTAGGAAAGAATTAGACCAAATTATAGAAGAATTGGAGTCTGATAGTAATGAGTAAGATAGAAGAGTTGATAAAAAAGTTATGTCCTAATG
Organism: Bacillota bacterium; assembly: GCA_003524085.1. Classification (GTDB taxonomy): domain Bacteria; phylum Bacillota_I; class Bacilli_A; order RF39; family UBA660; genus CAG-628. Next base: position 48,623 of record DOEC01000035.1, read on the forward strand.
GAGTAGAGTATAAAGATTTAAATAGTGTTTTTAAACTTTTTTCTGGAATGAGAGACGTTTCAAATAAATGGAAAGAAACAGGAAATTGTCAATTTATAGATTATATGAATGCCTATAAAAACCAAAAAATTGATGTAACTAAATTACCTTATGCAACTGTAAAATCGTTAAATCAAAACATATTAAAAAGAGGAGATTTGTTATTGACAAGTGCTTCTGAAGTAAGGGAAGAATGTGCAATATGTTCTGTAATAGAAAATGATATTGAAGACAACATATTTATGGATGATCATTTATTCGGTTTAAGATTAAAAGATATGTATATAGACAAAATCAATACAACTTTTATAAGCTATTACTTGAATTCTGAACCATTCAGATGTAATTTAAAGAAAGCAATACGAGGGGTTACTAGATTTTACATATCAAATGATAATTACTTAAAATTAAAAGTTCCAGTACCACCATTAGAAGTACAAGAAGAAATAGTAAGAATACTAGATAAGTTTGGAGAGTTGGAGACAGAGTTAGAGGCAGAGTTAGAGGCAAGGAAGAGTCAGTATGAGTTTTGGCGTGGCAAATTATTAAATAACAATGCGAGTAAAATAGTAAAGCTTGGAGAAGTTTGCCTTGTTAGTTCAGGTGGTACACCTTCTAAAAAAAAGACAGAGTATTGGGAAAATGGAGATATAAAATGGCTTGGATCTTCAGTATGTTGTAACAAAAAAACAGTAGAAGAGGTAACAGATAAAATTACAGAGGTAGGATTAAAAAATTCATCAGCAAAAATTTTAACTCCTAAAACTACCCTTATAGCGATGGTTGGCGCAACAATAGGAAAAGTTGCTTTTCTTGAATTTGAAGCATGTACAAACCAAAATGTTGCCAGCTTAATTCCAAAAGATACATCATTTCTTAATTCGGACTATTTATTTTATGCATGTAGAAACCTATATTCACAATTTGTTGAATATTCAAAAGGAAAATTTTCAATTGCTAGTCTTGGATATATTAAAAATTTAGAAATAAAAGTACCTTCATTACAAGAACAAGAAAGAATAGTTAACATACTTGATAAATTTGATAAACTAGTTAATGATATTTCAGAAGGTTTACCTGCTGAAATAGAAGCAAGAAGAAAACAATACGAGTATTATAGAAATAAACTTTTAAGTTTTGAGGAGTTGGTTGTTAATGAGTAAATTCAACTCAGTTGAAGAAGTAAAGAATGAATTAATAAGAATACTTAACAAGGTTGTTAAAGATAAGAAAAGTGGAAAAGAAAAAATTAATGTTGTGTTACTTTATGCCTTTAATGGAACAGGCAAAACTAGAATTTCCGAATTAATAACTGAAGAGGAAGAAAATAAGTGTTTATTTTATAACGCATATGTTGAAGACTACTTTACTTGGAATAATAGAGAAAAAGAATTTCTAATTGATATGAATGCTGATTTATTTAGAATAATAAGAACTCAAGAATTAGAAAATGATATTATAGATAATTTTAAAAGCTTAGTTGAAACTAAACTAGAGCCTGTATTTGATATACCAGACGCAAAAATCACATTTCAACTAGCAACAGGAGACTCTAATTCTACACAAAATGTAAAGATATCTAAAGGCGAAGAAAGTATGTTTATATGGTCTGTATTTTACTCAATATTAAACTTATCTTTAGAAATGTTAGATGAAGAGTTGGAAAATAGAAGTTGCGAAGATTTTAATTTACTAAGATATATAATTGTTGATGACCCAGTATCTTCAATAGATGATACTAAAATCATTGCAATTGTTGATCAATTTACAGAATACTTAAATAGATTAAAAAATGTTGATATTAAAAATGATAATAAGTTAAGTATTTTAATTACCACACATCATCCATTATTTTTTAATATAATGCAAAATTACTTTAAAAATAAATCAAATGATAAGTTTAATGCAGAATATTATGTACTAATGAGAGGTGAAAATAATACTTTAGAACTTAATGAACAAAGAGGGGACTCCCCATTCGCTTATCATTTATCACTTATAGAAGAACTTGTTACAGTAGTCAATGAAGATAATATAAAGAAGTATCATTATAATATTTTAAGAAGTTTATTTGAAAAGACTTCAAACTACTTAGGTTATACCAACTGGGCTGACTGTATTAGTGATGAAGAAGATAAGAGTTTAATTATTAAAGAGGTTAATCAAAATAGTCATAATAGATTATCTGACATTGAATATTGTGAGTTATCAGAAGAAGATAAAGAGTTATTTAAGAGAGTGTTTAAAAGATTTTTAGAGGATTTTAACTGGAAGTCAAAAGAAAAAGTTAAGGAGTAATGTGTAATGAAAAAAAGTAAAATAATGATATTTTGTTTGTTAGTTTTTTCTATAATTTGTTTAATAATCTATGTAATATTAGCGTTATGTGTTTCTTGTCCAATTGTTGAAACTATAGTTCTAGGCCTTTTAACTAGTGCAGTAGTTACACTTTTTGTATCTGTTTTAGACTATTGTTGTTTCAGAGATGAAGAGATACAAAAGTTTAAATTAGAAATAAGTAAATACTTTTGTTATTTGATGGACTTTAAAAAAGACATTAATGATATATTAGTTATGTTTGATAAAAGACAACATATTAAAGTCGAAGATTATGTAAAAAGTAACATTAACACTTTAAAATATTTGTGTGTAGGTAAACCACAATTCTTATCTTTTGATTTTATACTCAAAGATAAGAACTTTACAAAGACAACTAATTACTTATATGATTTAACATTTGGAACTAAACTAATTGAAATTTATAATAAGAAAAAAATTATAACATTAGAAGGGTATAAAAGTTATCTAAACGATTTATTAAAAGAAATTAATAAAGAAGTAGATACAATTAATAATGAGATGAAGAATATTAAGAAGTTTAAGATCGCTAAGGAATGGGAAAAATTTACTGAAAGAGAAAATGTATTTGGGAGTTGATAATTAATGGTTAATATAATAAGTGAAAGTGATAACTATACAGTAGTTACTGAGTATAAAGGTTTAGAAAAGAAAAGTGGTACTTATCAAAGTGAAGATGCTTTAGAAAAAGAATTAATTAAAACATTAATGGAACAAGGTTATGAGTATTTAACTTTTAATAGTGAAAGTGAATTAATTAGTAATTTAAGAGATAAACTTGGTAAACTTAATAATCATGTGTTTAGCGATAATGAGTGGAATAATTTATTTAATAATGTAATAGCTAATAAGAATAATCATATACTTGAGAAAACTAAGATAATTCAAGAAGATTATAAACAGCCTTTAAGACTTGATAATGGAGAGTTAATTAATGTTTATTTAATAGATAAAGATAATATACATAATAATTGTCTACAAGTAATTAATCAGTATGAAAATAATGATGGTAATCATGAAAATAGGTATGATGTAACTATACTAGTAAATGGTTTACCTTTAGTACATATTGAACTTAAAAGAAGAGGAATAGACTTAAGAGAAGCATTTAATCAAATAGATAGATATCAAAGAGACTCATTCTGGGCTGGAAGTGGTTTATATGAATATATTCAAATATTTATTATAAGTAATGGAACATATACTAAGTATTATTCTAATACTACAAGAGATTTACACTTGAAAACAGGTACTAAGAAAACTTCTAATACATTTGAATTTACTTCTTATTGGTCAGACCAAAATAATAATTCAATTATTGATTTAATAGATTTTGCTAAAACTTTCTTAGCAAAACATACTATCTTAAATGTACTTTGTAAGTACTGTGTATTTTCAACTGATGGCACTCTTTTAGTTATGAGACCTTATCAAATAGTTGCTACTGAAAAGATTATTAATAAAATAGAAATATCTCATAATTATAAATTATATGGAAGTATTAAATCAGGTGGATATATTTGGCATACTACAGGTAGTGGTAAAACACTTACAAGTTTTAAAACAAGTCAACTTGCTAGTAAGTTAAGTTTTATTGATAAAGTTGTATTTGTTGTTGATAGAAAAGACTTAGACTATCAAACAATGAAAGAGTATGATAAATTTAAAGAAGGATGCGCTAATAGTAACTCTAATACTAAAATACTAGAGTCTCAACTAGCTGATAATGATTCTAAAATAATAATAACTACTATACAAAAATTAACTAATTATATAAAGAAATTTCCTAAACATAATGCATTTGATAAACAAGTAGTATTTATATTTGATGAATGTCATAGAAGTCAATTTGGAGATATGCACAAAGCTATTATATCTAAGTTTAAGTATTACTATATATTTGGTTTTACTGGTACTCCTATATTTAAAGAAAACGCTATAACTAGAAAAAGTATAGTCTTAACAACTGAGCAAGTATTTGGAGAAAAACTACATACTTATACTATTGTAAATGCTATAAATGATAAAAATGTATTACCTTTTAGATATGAGTTTGTAGAAAATATTGGTAGAAAAAGTGATATAGAAGATGAAATGGGTTTTAAAATTGATAAAAATAGAGTATTTAATAACCCAGTTAGAATAGAACAAATAACTAAGTATATTATCAATAACTTTGCTAGAAAAACTAAAAATAATGAAACTTATTTATTTAGTACTTTAGATAATGTTAAAGAAGTTGCTAAAGATAATAACGCTGTTGAAGTTAAGAAAAAGTATTATGTAAATGGATTTAATTCAATATTTGCTACTTCTTCAATTGAAGCTGCTAAAAAGTACTATGAATGTTTTAAAAATATACCTAACAATTTGAAAGTCGCTTTAATATATAGTTATGGTGTTAATGATGAAGTTATCACTTGCTTTGATGATGAAAACTCTGAGTCTGCGGAAAATCTAAGTAAAAGTGATAGAGATTATTTAGACTATGCCATTAAAGACTATAATAAAATGTTTGGAACTACTTATGATACATCTAATGAAAAATTTCAAAACTATTATAAAGATGTTTCTCTTAGAATGAAGAATAGAGAAATAGACATTTTAATTGTTGCTAATATGTTTTTAACTGGTTTTGACGCTAAGACATTAAATACTTTATGGGTTGATAAAAATCTTAATTATCACGGACTTATTCAAGCATTCTCTAGAACTAATAGAATACTTAATTCTGTTAAAACATTTGGTAATATAGTATGTTTTAGAGATTTGGAAAAGGAACTTAATGATGCATTAGGTTTATTTGGAGATGCTGAAGCGTCTAGCATCGTTTTGTTAAAACCGTATGAAGACTATTTAAATGGCTATGATGATGGTAAACATAGTTTTGTAGGTTATATAACTTTAGTTAATGAACTTAAAAGTAAGTTTAATCCAGGTGAACTAATAGTTGGAGAGAGTAAACAAATTGAGTTTATCAAGTTATTTGGACAAATATTAAAAGCTAGAAATATTCTTTCTACTTTTGATAAGTTTAGTAATGATGATATATTAGACGCTAGAGACGAACAAAATTATAGAAGTACATATATTGAACTAAATAGTCAGTATAAACAGAGAATGAAAGCAGATAAACTTGATGTTAGTAATGATATAGTCTTTGAAATGGAATTAGTTAAACAAATAGAAGTTAATGTTGACTATATTTTAAATTTAATTAAAGAGTATCATGATGGTAATATGGAAAATAAAGAGTTATTGATTACTATTAATAGAATGGTTATGTCCAGTCCTGACTTAAGAAATAAGGTTGACTTAATTGATGAGTTTATTAGAAGTTTGAATAAAGATAGTAATGTATATAATGACTTTAATTCTTTTATGAATAGTAAAAAGAAAGAAGAGTTAGACAAAATAATTTCAGAAGAGAACTTGGATAAAGAGAAAACTTATGTCTTCGTAAAAAGAAGTTTTGAAAACGGAAGAGTAGAAACTAATGGTACAGAACTATCATCTATATTACCAGCAATGAGTAGGTTTGAAGCAGATAAAAAAAGAACAAAGAAGAAAGAGAGTGTTGTTGAGAAGCTAATTGGTTTCTTTGATAAATTCTTTAGTATTAGTAATTCAGAATTTTAGTAATGTGAGAAGTCTATTGTTTAATAGATTTCTTTTTTTATACTTTAACAAAAATTTTATAATCTTCAGTAGATAATTGACACAAGTTTATCATCTTGTTATAATTTAGTTGCTATGGATAGTATACTATGAAGAAAAACACCGTTGTTGGTAAGGCATTGTGCCAATTGTAAAAGAAGAAAATAGTGAATATTTTACAAAAGGAGAAAAAGAGGGTGTTCTTGAAACATTATCTTTCTGTCCAGTTTATGATAATGAAATTGATGATGAACGTATGGATAAATTTTTCTATATAAAGGAGTGATTTAAATGTCAAAGTATAAGTTATTATTAGATGAGTCAGGTTCTTTTGAAAATAAAGACGAAAAATATGTAATAATAGGTGGGGTTCTCTTTAAAGAAGAATATCAACCTGAACTTGAAAAGATTTTTGTTCCATTGCATACTCACTTACGTAATGTTTTAAAATGCACTGAGTTACATGCTACTAGAAATAAAGAACTTTTTGATTATTTGGCTCCTATTTTGGGAGCTTGTGAATACATAACTCCTATCGTTTTTGTTATTGACAAAAAGAGTAGCTTTATTTTTGATAATTATGATCATAAAAGTTTTAAATATAATAAAGCAATTCAACATTTAATTAAAAAAATGATTAAGAATGGATTAGTCAATAATGATGATGAACTATATATAAAAATAGATAACATTAATCTAAATAGAGATGAAACTGATAATTTAACAAATTGGTTGCCAAAAAATATGAGTATTGTTAAAGAGGTAAAACAAGGTGACTCTAGAGATTATATTGCTTTGCAGCTTGCTGATATAATTGTTAATAATTTTAGTAAAAAAACAACTTGTAAACTAAATTCAGTAAGAGTAAAAATGTTATCTCCAAAGATTTATTGTTTTTTAAATAAAACTGTAAAAGAGTATTTTATATAACTATTGCTTTGTTTTTGATGAATTAAGTGTTATAATTATCTTACATTCAGGAGGTTATATGAGAAATGAAGTGCAAGAAATATATATAAATTTAGATGATTCTGGTAAATTAAGTTCTAAAGAAGACATTAGTGTGTATGGCGGTGTCGTATTTTTAAGTAAAAAAGAGAAAGATAAATTTATAACTCAGTATAAAAAGATTATAAATGAGGTCAAGTGTGAATACTGCAAGATATGTAATCACGCCTGTCCTGAGATTAAAAATACAAATATTAAGCCAGAACATAAGCGTTGGTTAATGAATTACATTAAAAATTATTTTGTAGTTGGGTTAATAATTGAAAATAAAAAGGTGTATGAAGAAATATTACAAAGTAAGGCATCAAAAGGAAGATTTACTGATTATGCTATTCGTAGGCTTATTAAAGAAATATTAAAGTCACTAATTAAAGAAGGCAAAATCGATCCATATAAGCCTGTTAAGATTGTATTAAATATAGACCAACAAAGTACAAAAAGTAATGGATATTATAATTTACGTGATGGTATATTAGAAGAGCTTAAATATGGAATATCTGCCTACAATTATTCTGTTAAGAGAAAGAAAATAGTTTACTCTGATTTAGATATTTTAGTTACTTATCAAGTATCTGCTAAGAGTTATGTTATTCAAGCAGCTGATTTACTAGCAGGTACAATAAGAAGAACTGTACTTGACAACATTGAAAACTATGGAAGAGCTTTATCAAAATTTGTGGACTTAAAAATAAAACTTCCATAAAAGAAAAAAAGCCATTACTGGCTTTTTCCCAATTAGGGCGGCGTACTTAGAATTACGCTTAAATATAAATATTCGCGACCTAACTATCGACCTGACGAGATTTCTCTCCGGTAATACAATAATACACTATTTTTATTAAAATGTCAAACATAATTTGACATTGTGTCAAGAAAACAGTTACATTTTGTATTATTGTATATAAATATTATATGCGTTATATGCCTAATTATACTTTATTAAAAAAGTAAATATATAATGTTTATATCAATAAAAAAAAGAAGACCTAACAACAAAATTGTTAGGCTTTTTCTTTATCTTCTATCATTTAAAGTAATACCAATTTCCTTTAATTCATCTCTAATCTTGTCAGACTCAGCATAATTTTTTTCTTCTCTATACTTATTTCTAATACTTTGTATAATGTTAATTAACTCAGCTTCCTTATTAGAACTTGTCTCTGTAAAAGATAGACCCAAAATATCTTCAGCATACTCACTAATGAAGTTATTATAACTTATTAGTTTATCAATATTCTTACTTGTTTGAAGTTCAGTATTCGCAAGCTTAATTATCTCATACAAATAAGTAATTGCAAGTCCTGTGTTAAAGTCGTCATCCATTGCTTCAGTAAACTTCTTTTTTAAGTTACTAACAGTTTCATCATCACTTATATATTCATCCACATCTTTAATAGCATTTCTTAAATTATTAACAGTTTCACTAACTTTCTTAAATTGTTTTTCAGTATCAAGTAGTTGTTCATCATTAAAATCTGTTGGCTTTCTATAATGGTTTTGTAGTATATAGAAACGTACTACCATTGGGTTATACTTTTTAAATAAGTCATCAAGAGTTATAAAGTTTCCTAAACTCTTTCCCATCTTTTGCCCGTTTACTGTTACTAAATTATTATGTATAAAGTAGTTAACAAAAGTTTTTCCAGTTAATGCTTCACTCTGCGCGATTTCACACTCGTGATGAGGAAATATGTTGTCCATTCCTCCTCCATGAATATCAAAAGTATCGCCTAAATATTTTCTACTCATTACTGAACACTCAATATGCCATCCAGGATAACCTTCTCCCCATGGACTAGGCCACTTCATAATGTGCCCGTTTTCAGCCTTTTTCCAAAGTGCAAAATCAGCAGGATTTTCTTTGTCAGTTGCAACTTCAATTCGCTCACCACTCAAAGTATTATCAAGTGTTCTATTAGATAAACTTCCATACTTAGTAAACTTGTTTATTCTGTAGTACACATTGCCTTCTTTAGTCGCATAAGCATATCCTTTATCAATAAGTGTTTGCACGTCTTTTATAATCTCAATAATATGTCCAGTAGCTCTACAACTAATACTTGGCTTTAAAACATTTAACTTTCTCATATCTTCAAAGTAAATATTCTCAAACTTGTATGCAATTTCAACTGGGTCAATACTCTCAAGTTTTGCAATTCTCTCAATTTTATCTTCTCCACTTTCAGCATCTCCTACTAAATGTCCTACATCTGTTATATTTTGTACATACTTAACTTTATATCCTAAATGCATTAAATATCTATAAATAACATCAAAACTAACATAACTTTTAGCATGCCCTAAATGTGGATAACCATATACAGTAGGTCCACATACATACATTCCAACTAGCCCTTCATGAATACTTTTAAATTCTTCTTTTCTTCTAGTAATAGTGTTGTAAACTACTAAACTCATAAATCCACCTCTTTCGTATGTAAATATTATATCACATAAATCTAAAATGTAGTACATAAATTATAATGGAAGTGGACAATAACACAAAAAAATGGTAAAATTTAAATAGTAAACTGAAGGTGAAAAAATGAAAAGGAAGTTACCGTTATTAATTTTTTATAGTTTTTTAATTATATATTTAGAACTAGTTTACAAAAGTGCTGTTCTAAACAACGTATTTAGTATAAACACGCTTACTGTTATAGTGTTTAGTATTCCATTTATACTTATAAATACACTTATTAGTAGCTTATTTAAAGAAAAAATTAACAGAATTATTTCAGTAGTCTTAAGCATATTTATCACACTTATCTATATTAGCCAGTACATTTACTTTGAATTTTATGACTCAATCTTCTCAATTTATAGCATTAAAGAAGGAACAGGCCAAGTATTTGGAGAATTCTTTAGTGCAATACTAAAGATGGTATTAGATAACATTTGGGTAACCTTATTATTCTTACTACCATTCTTACTCTTTATCATATTTGGTAAAAAAATCTTTAACTTTGAAAGAAACAAAAAAGCAAGCCTTATAACCAGTGGATTATCCATAGTAAGCATTGCCATTTGCATACTATTTGTACAGTTCTATGGTAGTGGAATGTACAGCTTAAAAAGACTTTATAAAGAAACTCATGCTCCAATGATAACAATAAATAAAGTAGGACTTTTATCAATGGAAGTCTTAGATTTAGATAGATTTATCTTTGGCTTTGAAGAAAAACTATATAACATTAACAAGCCAATCGACAATAAAGAAGAAACAAAAAAGCCAGAAGAAACAGAAGAAATAAAATATAATGTTCTAGATATAGATTTTGATAAACTTATTAATGAAGAAGAAAATTCTATGGTTAAATCTATGCATGAATACTTTAAAAACGTAACCCCTACAAAACAAAACGAGTACACTGGCATGTTTAAAGGAAAAAATTTAATATACATCACTGCTGAGGGGTTTGACAAAATCGCAATAGATGAAAGTCTTACTCCAACTTTATACAAACTAGCTAATAACGGCTTTGTCTTTGAAAACTACTACCAACCTTTATTTACAGTTAGCACAAGTGATGGTGAATACATGTTTTTAAATAGTCTTATTCCAAAAGAAGGAGTATGGTCTTTCTATAGAAGTAGTAACATTTATATGCCTTTTGGAATAGGAAATGTTTTCAAAAGAGAAGGCTATAGCACGGTAAACGCATACCACGACCACACATACACTTATTATAATAGAGATGAGTCACACCCAAATTTAGGCTTTGACAAATACATTGGATGTGGTAATGGACTTGAAGAGTTAATAAACTGTAAAACATGGCCTGAAAGTGACGTTGAAATGATTAATGCTACAGTAGACGACTACATAAATAGCGACAAATTTATGACATACTACATGACAGTAAGTGGACACCTAAACTACACTTTCACAGGTAACTATATATCATATAAAAATAAAGACTTAGTTAAAGACTTACCTTACACCGATCATGTAAAAGCTTATCTTGCAGCCAACATTGAACTAGACCGTGCAATTGAAAGTTTGATTAACAAGCTTAAAGAAAAAGGAAAACTAGACGATACTGTAATTGTAATTAGTCCAGATCATTATCCATATGGACTTAAAACAAGTGAATTAAATGAGATAAGCAAAACTGATAGAAGTGACAAATTTGAAATGTTTCACACAAGTTTAATACTTTATAATAGTGAAATAAAAGAAAATGTTAAAGTAACTAAATATGTAAGCAGTATTGATGTTCTACCTACAATTTATAACTTATTTGGAATAAAATATGACTCTAGATTACTAATGGGAAGAGACGCATTAAGTGATGCTGAAGGACTAGTTATTCTAAGCGATAGAAGCTTTATTAACGAATTTGGTAGTTACAACTCAATTACAGGAAAATACACTAAATTTAAAGAAGATGTAAGTAATGACTACATAGAAAAACTAAACCACGAAGTATATCAAAGATTCACAATGAGTAGCTTACTTTTATATGAAAAAAATGGTGTATATTTAGATTACTATAGGAAGTTGGGATTATATGAAGATTAAGAAAAATGATATAGATTTAAATTCTACACTAATGAGTGGACAAGCTTTTAGAATAACTAAAGAACTAGATAACTCATATACTTGCATCTTAACCGATAGGGTAGTTAACATCAAAGAAGATAATGACTTCTTAATAGTTAACTCTAATAAAGAAGAAAATCTAGAAATGGTAGTCAAACACTATTTAGACTACGGAAGAGACTATTCTTTAATTAATGAAAAATTATCTACTAGTGATGTATTCTATGGTGGAGTACCATCTGGTTATAAAGTGCTTAAACAAGACAAATTTGAAATGTATATAAGTTATATTATAAGTCAAAACAATAACGTAAAAAGAATAAGCAGTACAATTAATAAAATAAGTGAAAAGTATGGCGAAAAAGTAGAGTTTAACAATAAAACGTATTACTTATTTCCAAAAATGAGTGACATGATTAACTTAACTAAAGACAACTTAAAAGAATTCAACCTAGGCTTTAGAGATGAATATATATATAACGCTCTTAATGTATTAAAAGAAAATCCATTTTACCTAGAAGAGTTAGATATGTTAAATACTGACGTTGCGTTAAAAAGTCTTATGAAAATAAAAGGAATAGGCCTAAAAGTAGCAAGCTGTATATTGATGTTTGGATACTCTAGATTTGATACATTCCCAATTGATACATGGGTTAAAAAATACGTCAGTGAAAAACTTGGAATAAAAGATGATATCAAAGTAATAAGTAAGTATATGAAAGAAATTTTTAATGAATATTCAGGTCTTGCTATACAGTATATGTACCATATAAATAGAAACAGGAAACTAGATTAAACTATTTCCCGTTCTTTTTTTGTATATTAAATTTGTTGCTTGATAAGCCCTCTTTGCAAAATCATCAGTTAAATAAGGTAAAATACTTTCATTATCACTTGAGTGGTAGATTTTTTCCTGGTTCAAATTTTTTAAGTTTTTCAAAAGCTGATTTCGATAGAGTAGCTGTATACATAACATCATCCCCCTTAATTACTATAATTATACCATATTTGGTACACAAAGTTAATTTCCACATAAATAAGCAAACATTTTGTTGACAAACAAATATACATATTTTATAATAGTATCAGGAGGCATAAAGATGATAGAAAATTTTATAATTACATATATTACTGATTATAATCCATATTTAATGGAAGAAGCAACTGCTGTTTTTAATCAAGATGGCACGTTTAACAGGCTTAGAATAGAAGAGGAGGAATATAGAAGTTTAGAAGTAAAAGAGGCACAGAAAAGAGCAAAAGCGCATATAAAAGAACAAAAAGGGATATCGTATAAAAATATATTAACTTCTAATACAATATTAATAGACGACAAAACTGCAAATGAGTATATATATTCATGTTATACAAGATGGTCAAAAACAGACATGAAATATGTCAAATGTATTCTTGCCAATTATATTAAGGAACTATTTATGAATGCTAATAGCAAAAGTTATGAAGCAAATAGAAAAAATAAACATAATTTAGACGCAATGTATGGTTTCTATAAATATGGAGCTAAGTTTTCTATTGTTGATAATGGTAAAGAAACAATTTATACTTGTTCACTTTTAGTAAGAAACGATGCGAATGGTAAAAAATATTTATATGATATTTTAGATATTAAAAAAATTAACCAAGTAAGCTTAGAAAAGTATTTTCAAACTACTTAGTTAATTAGAGACTATTATTATGAACAAGAACCTCCATACGAGCCTTCCGTTTAAAATAAACCAGGCATATCTATGCTCCAGCACCTTGCTCATGAATAAATTATAGCATATCATTTACTAAAAGTAAACACTATATAAAAATTGTTAACATAAACATAATTAAATATGCAATAAAAAAGACGAGTTACCTCCATACGAGCCTTCTGTTTAAAATAAACTAGGCAAAGCTATGCTCCAGCAACCTGTCATGTATAAATTGTAGCATATCATTTACTAAAAGTAAACAACTAAAAAGTATCTTTTTAAGCATATAATTGTGAAAGTAAAATAAAAAAAGGAACGAGCTACCTCCATGCGAGCCTTCCGTTTAAAATAAACCAGGCAAATCCATGCTCCAGCAACCTGTCCATGTACAAATTATAACATATCATTTACAAAAAGTAAACAAATAAAAAGTATCTTTTAAGTGCTAAAATAGTAGAATAAAATAAAAAAGAACGAGTTACCTCCATACGAGCCTTCCGTTTATGATAAACCAGGCATAGCTATGCTCCAGAAACTTGTTCATGAATAAATTATAACATATCATTTACTAAAAGTAAACAAATAAATTTTTGAAAAATATACTTGACAAGTGTAATAAATACGCATATAATTATAATGTAGTGAGGTGATGCGTATGCAGTTAACAAACCCTTTATATAAAAATATTGGAGTACATGTTATTACTAGTATTTTTACAGTTGACAAAGGTGTAGTTAAAGTACTACTTGTTAAAAGAACTAATGAACCATTTAAAGAAAAGTGGAGTTTAGTAGGAGGTGCACTTTACAACAACGAAAGACTAGAAGACGGAGTTAAAAGAGAAATATTTGAAAAAAGTGGCTTAACTGATGTAAATGTTTATTTTTCAGGAGTGTTTGATGAAATTGATAGAAGTCCTGTTAGAAGAATGATAGCTTTAACTTATGTTGGACTAATAGACGCAAATAAAGTTCAAGTACTAAAGAAAACTCTTAAAACTGATAATTCTGACTGGGTCCCAATTGATAAAGTTCAAAATTTGGCAGGTGACCATAACAAGATTTTATTAAAAGGCCTAGATACTTTAAAAGAGCTAATTGTAACAACTGACATATTAAAAAGCTTATTTCCGAGTGGTGTAACCATTCCTGAAATACAAAAGACTTATGAAAGTATACTAAATAAGTCATTTGATAGACGTAACTTCAGAAAGAAACTTCTTAGTCTAGGTATAATAGAAGACACTAATAAATATATGGTATTTGAAGGGAAAAAACCTGCTAAGTTATATAGATTTAATAAAAAGAAAAATAAGAATGTATTATAAATACATTTTTATAAAGAAAATATAAGTGTACAAAATACACATAAGGAGGAAAAATGAAAGATTTGTATATTGATTTTGATGGAGTAATTAAAGATACTATAAAAGTATCTTACAAAATGATGGAAGATGAAAAAATTGATTTAAGAGATCGACCTAAAGTAATTGAATTCTATAAGCAACTTGACTGGGAATACTTACTTAAAATAAGTGCTGAAATAAAAAATGCTTATCACTTTATAAATAAAATCTCAGAAGAAGGAACATTTAATCCTAAAATACTTACAACAGTTAATTCTCTTAATGAGATAAAAGCAAAACTAAGTGACATAAAAAAGAATTGTAAAAACATCACTCTGGTGTCAGTGCCATCTGGAATTGAAAAGTCAGTCTTAGTAAATCCAAAGAATTCTATTTTAGTAGATGACTACCGTGGCAACTTAATCTCGTGGCAAAATTCTGGTGGAATTCCAGTGAAATTTGCAAACGAAATAAGTAGTGAATTTATAACAATCAATACATTAGAAGTATTTACAGAAAAAGAAATATGCAAAAATTTGTGTTTAAGGAGGTAATTAAAATGAAAGAAGATACAAGAAACATAGCGTTACAAAAATTAAAAACTCTTAAAAGCGAAAGAGAAGAACTATTGTCTTTACAAAAAGAACTAAATGATTTAAAAGAAAATGACTTAGTCAAAAGGTACTTGTTTTTAGATAGTTTTCTAAGTAAAACAAACATAGAAAGTGATAAAAAGTTAATATTAGATTCCTTTAGTTCTCTAATTAGAAACAACGAATGCACACACGACATATGGGTATATCTAGGTAGCTTTTATTACGTAGACGATATGTTTAGGTCATATAGTATAAAAGTCCCAAACGAAAGAGATAAAAAGTTTGAGTATAATCTGTATGGATGTTTGGAATGTGACGAAACAGTAGAAACTAGTGACTATATAAAATTTGAAAGCGAGCACATATGTTTAAAAACAAGAAAATATGTTAACATCTATGAGCTAAGAAAACAATATTTTGAATATTTAACTGAAATGAATGTAGACGAAACAGTCAAGAAATTAACGAGTATGTTTGGAGGTGAATTATGAGCTGTTTATATTATTATTCACTTAATGATGGAAATGTAGAAAAATACAAAATTAGTATTGACGAAGAAAAACTAAGCAAGATAAAAGAAAAAAGCATTTATAAATGTGGAAAAAAGAAGAAAGTGAGCTATGAAGGCGTAAGATTTTTTAAAAATAATATGTACTATACTGATTTTAAAGAAGTTGACCTAGGATGGAGAGAATACAAAGATGGTCCAGACGAAAAACTGTATAGATATAGTTTCACTGAATACGTTCCAACCTATTTATCACAATTAATAGATATTATCATAAGTTCAAGTAGCGAAAAAGCAATAAGAGAATTATTTCAAATGGACCTATCTAAAGAATTTTGTGGCTTTCAAAAAGAAATAAACGATATACTTAATAAAGCTAGCAAGATAAGTGACAGCGACTACAAAAATAAGATAAACGCTTTAAACGAATTAAAAAACATTTACGAAGAAAAAGAATTTAATAGTGACAGAGAGGACATAAGCATATACTATAAAGAAGCTTTCACTTGCTTCCATGTTGAACTAATAGATAAGATTACATTAGAAGAATATAACAAAGTTATCAATTTTATTAACGGTATACCATTTACAAACGATAAAGTTTGTGATTTAATATTAAGAATGAAGGAGATGTTTTAAATGGATAGTTATATTAGCTTTAGATATTTAAACAAAAAATTATTAGACCAATATAAAGGTTTGGTGCCAGTTGAAATTGAATGTTCTAGAAGACACTATAATGGAGTAGACTATGATACTTACTCATATTCAACAATTGTATATTATAAGAAAGAAAATTTTAATCCTAAAAACTATAAAAATGTTAAAACTTTTGGTAATGAGTTAACAGTTATAGACTTTGAATACGATTTTGAAGATTATATGAACTTTATTAAAGACTGTGAATTCAAATTAAGAGACGAAATAGTAGATAAACCATTGGGTATTTACTTATTTCAAGTAAACCATCACGTAGTAAAAGACGGAAAATGCTTACTTGTTAATACCAAAGATAACAAATATGATTTAGATAATTTTGTTATGAGTGTAGTAGAAGAACTAAACTTATTAAGTGAGTCTTCTAGAAAAAAGATTATATCACAGTATGAACTAATAAGGTATAAACTATTTAAGAGTGAAGAATTAAGTAGAAAAGAATATGATTTATTAAGTAGTTTATTAGATAAAGACATAGACGAAAAATTAGAAGAACTAACTGTATTAAAGCTTAGCTTATAATAAAGGAGGAATAAAAAAATGATATATTTAATGAGACATGGGCATGAAGATGAAGGATTTATCGGTGGTTGGAGTGATACACATTTAACTCAGAAAGGTGTAAACGAAAGTGTAAACGCTGGGAACTTTATTGTTAATAAAGGGTTAGTTATTAACAAAATATTGTCAAGCAATATAACAAGAGCAAAAGAAACAGCAAGGATTATTAATTCAAAATTAAATGTGCCTTTGGAAATAACAAAACTTTTAAATGAACAAGATAAAGGCATTATTAATGGTATTCCTTTACAAATGGCTGAAGAGTACTATAGTGAATTTATTAATACAGAAGATATTTACAAAAGGTTTCCAGAAGGAGAAAGTTTAAGCGATTTTTATAATAGAATACTTTACTATTATCATGATATTTTAAAAGAAGACAATACATTATTAGTAACTCATAGTGGTGTCATTAATATGATTTACTATATTCTTACTAATACAAAGTTAGGCTATAATAAGAAAGGATTTAATGTAACTCACTCTAGTATTCATGAATATGATCCAACATTAAAGAAAATAAAAAGAATATATTAGAAAAAAGTAAAAAATAAGGCGTGTGTTAAAATAAACGCCTTATTTTAGTTTATATAATAAAGTAGCTTTATCCTTTTACCCTTTGTTTCTATAAGCATGTCGTCTTTTAAATTTTTAATTTCTCTAGACAAGGCACTTCTATTAACTGCTAGATAGTCAGCTAGTTCAGTATAACTCATTGGCAAATAAATAACTTTTGAACCTGTTTTTTTACTTAATATTCTAAAATAATCTAAAAGCTTATCTCTTATACTTTTATTTGATAACACTTCTATTCTCTCATTCGCTTTTGCAATTATAGTTGTTAAAATATTTATTAAGTTTTTTAAAAATTGATTATAAAAAGTAAAACGATTTTCTTTCATATTTAAAATTGAATTAAAGTCTATTATTACTATTTTTGTTTCTTCTTTAGTAATTACTTGATATTCTTCGTTTTTAAGTGGATAACTAAGACTACCAAATAACGAATTTTCTAAAAAATCTTCAAGAATAGTCCTGTTACCCTCGATATCATTTCTTACTATTTGCAAGTGCCCAGTTAAAATAATACATATAAAGTTATCATTTATCATGTTACTCAATATTTCCTTATTTTTCGGGTATTTATAACTAATCACCTCCAAATAAGCCAGCAGTTTTTCCCTGTTTTTTTGGCTAATATTATAAAATAATTCGTTCACTTTACATCACCTAAAACTATTTTATCAAATTTTTGTAATTGTTGCAATTGCAACATTAACTTTTATATACGATGTTGTATAATTGACTTATAAAAATGATAAGAGAGAGGTAAATGAAATGAAGGTAATTAAAAGAGATGGACATATGGTAGACTACTGTCCAGAAAAAATTGAACAAGCTATAATGAAAGCTAATAAGGAAGTAGAAGAAGAAGATCAAGCAAGCAGTACTCAAATTAAAAATATTATTAAATATATAGAGAAACTTGGTAAGAAGAGAATACTAGTTGAAGATATTCAAGACATTATAGAAATGAAACTTATGAGTCAAGGAAAGTATGAACTTGCAAAACATTATATCACTTACAGATATACTAGAGAATTAGTAAGAAAAAGTAATACAACTGACCAATCTATTAAGGAATTAATTGATGGAGAAAGTGAGTACTGGAATACAGAAAATTCAAATAAAAATGCTAAAGTAGTAACAACACAAAGAGACTACTTAGCAGGCATAACTAGTACTGATATAACTAGAAGATTTTTACTACCTGAAGATATAGTTGAAGCTCATGATGCAGGTATAATACACTTTCATGATGCTGACTATTTTGCACAAAATGCATTACATAATTGTGACTTAGTAAACCTAGAAGACATGCTACAAAATGGAACTAGCATTAATGGAGTAATGATAGAAAAACCACATAGATTTTTAACAGCTATGACTATTGCAACTCAAATAATTACTGCAGTTAGTAGTAGCCAATATGGAGGTGTTACAATAACTTTAACACATCTAGCACCTTTTGTTAGAGAAAGTTATAATAGATATTTAGATAAATATAAAAAGAGAAAATTAAGTAAAGAACAATGTGAAAAATTTGCAATGGAAGATACTAAAAAAGAAATAGTAGATGGAGTACAAACTTTCCAATATCAAGTTAATTCAATGACTACAACTAATGGTCAAGCACCATTTTTAAGTGTATGTATGTATTTAGGAGAAACCAATGAATACAAAGAAGAATTATCTTGGATTATAGAAGAGTTCTTGCACCAACGTATATTAGGTATGAAAAATGAACAAGGTGTATATATTACTCCAGCTTTTCCAAAACTTCTTTATGTGTTAGAAGAAGATAACATTAATAAAAATGGTAAATATTACTACTTAACTAAACTAGCAGCAGAATGTACTGCAAAGAGAATGGTACCAGATTATATCAGTGAAAAAATAATGAAAGAATTAAAAATTGATAAAAATGGTAATGGTAACTGCTATCCTTGTATGGGATGTAGAAGTTTCTTAACTCCATATGTTGATGAAAATGGTAAACCTAAATACTATGGCAGATTTAATCAAGGTGTTGTTACAATTAACTTAGTTGATGCTGCTTTATCAAGTGACAAAGATATGGATACATTCTGGCAAATATTTGAAGAAAGACTTGAGTTATGTCATAAAGCTTTACAAATTAGACATAAACGTTTAAGCAAGGCAACAAGCGACGTTGCGCCTATACTTTGGCAACATGGTGCATTAGCAAGACTTAAAAAAGGAGAAAGCATTCATGATTTATTACATAATGGTTACTCAACAATAAGTTTGGGTTATGCTGGACTTTATGAATGTGTTAAATACATGACAGGACACTCTCACACAGACAATGGAAAGGGTAAAGAATTTGCTCTTGAAGTTATGGAAAAAATGAATGCTAAATGTAAAGAATGGAAAGAACTTGAAAACATTGACTACAGTGTTTATGGTACACCAATAGAATCAACTACTTACAAATTTGCAAAATGTTTAAAAGACAGGTTTGGTGTTGTTAAAGGAATTACAGATAGAGACTATATCACTAATTCATATCATGTTCCTGTGTTTGAAGAAATAGATGCATTTACTAAATTAAAACTAGAAAGTGAATTCCAAAAACTTAGTCCAGGTGGAGCAATTAGTTATATAGAAACACCTAACCTTACTAATAACTTAGATGCAGTATTAGAAGTAATAACATTTATTTATAACAATATTATGTATGCAGAGTTAAATACAAAGAGTGACTATTGTCAAGAATGTGGATATACTGGAGAAATATTAATAGATGATAATATGGAATGGTACTGTCCAAACTGTGGAAATAGAGATCACAACAAACTTAATGTAGCAAGACGTACTTGTGGTTATATTGGAACTAATTTCTGGAATAAAGGAAGAACTCAAGAAATTAAAGAAAGAGTTTTACATATAGACAATAAAGAAGAAAAGGATAATAAGTTAGACAAGGAAGAAAAATAATGGCAAGGTATAATTTAATTAGAAAAATGGATATTTCTGATGGACCAGGTATTAGAGTTTCTATATTTATGCAGGGATGTGCTTTCCATTGTAAGAATTGTTTTAATAAAGAAACTTGGGACTTTAAGTTAGGTCATGAATTTACTGATGAAACCATTAATAAAGTTCTAGATTTGTGCGATAACGAAGTGGTAAAAGGCTTATCTATTTTAGGAGGTGAGCCACTTCATCCACTTAATATAGAAGCATCTACAAAACTTGCAAGTGCATTTAAATGGAGATTTCCTAATAAAGATTTGTGGGTTTGGACAGGATTCTTGTATGATAGAGATTTAACTGGAAAAGAAATACTAAACTATATAGATGTTTTAGTTGATGGACAATATGTAGACGAGTTACATGACTTTAATTTAAAGTGGAGAGGTTCATCTAATCAAAGAGTTATAGACGTGAAAAAAAGTTTAAAGAAAGGAAGTATTGTATTACTAGAAAGTGCTTATGAATAATAGAGGGTTTGAAGTAGCTAAAGGTTACGAAAATATGGGAGTTGTTATGCCCGTTAGAAAAACCAAATATAGTGCAGGCTATGATGTTGAAGCAATAGAAGACACAGTTATTCCACCATTTAAGCCAGGTATGAAACCAACTTTGGTTAAAACGGGACTTAAAGCATATTGTCAGAATGATGAATTCTTTATGTTAGTCAATAGGTCAAGTAATCCTGGGAAAAAAGGACTAGTTTTAGCAAATAGTGTTGGAATAATTGATGCTGACTATTATAATAATCCAGATAACGATGGACACTTTATGTATGCATATTATAACTATTTTAACGAAGACGTAGTTATACATAAAGGTGACGTTATTGGTCAAGCAATATTTATGAAATATTTAATAACTGATACAGATAATGCAACCGGCGAAAGACTTGGAGGTTTCGGTTCAACAAGCAAACAAAAATAGTGAAAAACTCACTATTTTTATTTATGCACTAATACTTTAGTTCCAGCACTTACATTATTATATATTGTTTCAGCTGCTTCATAAGGCATATTTATACATCCATGACTTCCATTTGTTAAATAAATATCACCACCATATTCACTTCTCCACCCATCAGCATCATGTAAGCCTATTGCTTGGTCAAATGGCATCCAATAATATACGTGACTTTTATATCCAGGACCTTTTAAATAAGTATCATATGCTTTATAAGCTATTTCAAAATATCCCATTCTAGTATGAATTCCACCGTTACCTGTAACACATGGAGTAGTCATATATAATTCATTATCCATATAAAAATTCACTGTTTGACTACTAATATCAACTTCCACAAACATATCAGGAAGAATACCTGCATCTTCATTATTGATAAAACCAACTATTCCGTTTTCGTCTTCAATAAAATAGTAATAATCAGTTTCTTTAGTTATAACTACTTTTTGAAATTTTCCAATTTCACTGATAACATTAGTTTCTAAAGTATCATCATATACTTTTGTATCATTCTTAATATAACCCAAGTACATTACTTCCTTTTCTTTAATTTCATTTTCCACTTCACTTATCAATTCAGTATTATCTATAACTTCAACAACATTTTCTTCTTCTACGTAATCCTTGTTTGTATCAATAACTTCAGTATCATTTGATATATTTTGAACAAAATCATCAAGTTCTTCCTTACTACATCCAGTTAAAGTAATTAAAGCTGCTAAAACTCCTGCTAAAGTTTTCTTATAATTCATAAATATCCTCACCTTTGACTAAATATTCTACACTCTTTTAGTAAAAATGTAAAGAGATTTAAATCAATATTATGTAATTAAAACACTTAATATGTATAAAGTATTTTATGATAAAATAAAGTGGACTTTTTTCAAGAAAAAAACCGACTTATTATCGGTTTAACATCCAATTATTATATATATCAGCGTTAGAACTACTTGGCGCAGGATTTGCTTTTTCCATTTTAATTATCATAGGTATCTTTAAAATTCTACCGAAAGCAACACAAGTACCTGGCTGCAAACTCTTTTGTTTGTTGATAATTTCTTCGCTCATATTAGGTATCATTTTTTCAATATACTCTAAATCAAGTGGGTGAGTAATTTTAAAAATTATAAAGTTATCTAACTGACTTATTACATTACCATTTAAATCTGTTGGTCTCTGAGTAATAAGGTCTAGTATAACACCGTGTTTTCTTCCTTCTTTAGCAATTCTTTCAAATATATTATAACCAATTAATTCTTGATCTGTATCTTCTCTAACATATCTATGAGCTTCTTCAAGCATTATATGAATAGGTATACTTGCACGTGGTTCATTAGTTTTACCAAAAAGTAAGAACATTCTACTAAATATCTTTGTAACAGTTCTAGCAAATCTATCATCAACATCTTCTAAGTTAATATTAATTATTTGTGCTTTTTTATTATCCTTAGTAGTAACTAAAGCCGCGATATAATCTTTAACACTATTATACTTTTTATCAGTAAAGAATACACTATTACTTGAATTAATCAAATTATGTAGTTTTACTTTTAAACTAATTGCTTCATTATACATCTTCTCATTAAGTAAATATCTCTCACTAAATAAAGTAAAATTTAAAGCAACTTCCAAATCTTTTAACCCATAAGTAACACCAGATGTATTTATATTCCATACTTTTTCTTCTTTAACAAATTTTTCAATATATTCACTTATTAAAGTTCTTTCACCAAATCTTCCTTCACTATCTATATCAAAACATTTTCTAAAAACTCTTGTATAACCAATTCCTGGAACAACTGTGTCTAAACTTAATTGAGGAGTATGTGTAGTAGATAAAATATCAAAAATTTGGTCTCTTATCTTAGCACTTGTCTGGTTTGTGTACATAATAGACGTGATAGCTTTAGCAAGTAAATGATTTTTATATTCTTGCACTTCTTTATCTTCACTTGCAAAAATTTTAGCAAGTTCAATTGTTTCTTCAATAATAGGTATCTGTCCATAGCTAGTTGCATCTAATAAATTAAGTAAATCATCAAGTGTTAATAAAGATACTGGAATACTCAAATACTCTGCATTTATCTTTTTATTTGTAGTTATTAATTTATAATGCAAATTTGGATTAATATCATTTATCCCACTAAGTGCGCTTATGTATTCACCATACGAGTCAAATATAAACAAGTTAGCCTTAAATGGAACAGCCTTCAAACTCATTAAATTTTGTAAAATTCTACATATACCATACGTTTTACCACTACCTGAATTACCAAAAATAGCTGCATGATTACTAAATAAATCATTAACATCAACACTTACCGGATAATTTTTATAAAGTGGAGAAACTCCTAAAGTCAAAGCGTTTTTAGAACTGCTTACTAATATTTTTAGTTCCTCTTCATTAATAACTCTAACACTTGAGTTTAAACTAGGTTTTTTAATAAGTCCACCTAGAAAAGAAGTTTTAGTTAATTCTCCAAGAAAATTAACTTTAACGGAATTGCCCTCAATGTCTTCAACTTCTCCAAGTATTTTCTTATCATTATCTATAAATACTACGTGTAAGTTTAAAATATCACCTAGATTAACCGCGTCAACTAATAAACTTACAATAGCATAGTTTTTATTTATTGCTAAAATATTTCCAAACATAATATAACCTCTTTATTCTATAAGTATAATAGCATAAAATTAGGAAATTTACAATTGATTTATTAATTAATTTATGATATTATTTAAATATGTAAACGAAGACGGGTCTTGGAAAGCCTAACAGTTATGTAATTAATGAGTGATCTATTAAGATAATTAGAGTGGAACCACGGGAATTTGTCTCGTCTCTAAACTTATAGTTCACTTTTATTTTAAGGAGAGTGAAAAAATGGAAGAATTAACAATGAAAGACTTAGTGAACTTTTGTAAACAATATGGTTTCATATTTCAAGGAAGTGAAATATATGGAGGACTTGCAAATACTTGGGACTTTGGACCAGTTGGAGTAGAGTTAAAGAAAAACCTAAAAAATGCTTGGATGAAGAAATTCATTCAAGAAGATATAAACAATGTTGGTTTAGATAGCGCTATATTAATGAACCCTAAAACATGGGAAGCGAGTGGACACTTGAGCACATTTAGTGACCCATTAATAGATTGTAAAGAATGTAAAACTAGATATCGTGCAGATAACTTAATTAATGACTTTACTAATTCAAACTTAGGAGATTCTCTTACAAATGAAGAAAGAGTTTCATACATTAAAGAAAATAAGGTTCCATGTCCAAAATGTGGAAAATCTAACTTTACAGACATAAGAGAATTTAACCTAATGTTTAAAACATTCCAAGGCGTAACAGAAGACTCAAAAAGTGCAGTATATCTTCGTCCAGAAACTGCGCAAGGTATATTTGTAAACTTCATGAATGTACAAAGAAGCATGAGACTTAAAGTACCATTTGGAATTGGACAAGTAGGTAAATCATTTAGAAACGAAATAACTCCAGGTAACTTTATATTCAGAGTTAGAGAGTTTGAACAAATGGAGTTAGAATTCTTCTGTAAGCCAGGTACAGAATTAGACTGGTTTAAATACTATAAAGACAAATGTAAAGATTTCTTATTAAGTTTAGGTATCAAAGAAGAAAACCTAAGACTAAGAGATCATGACAAAGAAGAACTAAGTTTTTATAGCAACGCAACAACAGATATCGAATATAAATTTCCATTCGGATGGGGAGAACTTTGGGGAATAGCATCTCGTACTAATTATGACCTTTCTAGACATATGGAAGTATCAAAAGAAAAACTAGAGTATCTTGATCCAGACACTAATGAAAAGTATGTTCCTTATGTAATTGAACCATCTCTAGGTGTGGAAAGACTATTTTTAACAGTACTTTGTAATGCTTATACAAAAGAAACACTAACTGATGGAACAACAAGAGAAGTTATGAAGTTTACTCCAGCGCTTGCACCTTACAAAGTAACAGTATTACCTCTAGTAAAGAAATTTCACAGTGAAAAAGCACTAGAATTATATAAAGAATTATCTAAACACTTTATGACAATGTATGACGAAGGTGGTAACATTGGTAAAAGATATAGAAGAAGTGATGTAATAGGTGTACCTTTTGCAGTTACAATAGATGATGAAACACTAAATAACCAAACAGTAACAGTAAGAGATAGAGATACAATGGAACAAATAACACTAAAAGTTGAAGAGTTAATTGATTACATAAACAAAAAAATGGAGTTTTAAATTCCATTTTTTTAAATATACCTGATGAGTACCCCAGGCGAGATGAATGCTCACATACAAAATATGCTTACTGGAACTCTTTAACACATCGTTACTCCTTCACAAGTAACCCATCTGCATAATCAATAAAAAAAATGAGGGTGGGCTCATTTTTTTATCATATTTGGTACGGACAAATAGTATATCTGAAACCTAAGTAATCAGTTAATAAATAACTAAACTCTATAAATATAATATCATAAATTTAAGAAAATTCAATAATTTTGGCATTTTTTAACTATAAACTCAAAGAAATTTGCAAAAAATCAACTTTTATGTTAAAATAATAAACAATTCAAAGGGGGATTATATTTATGAATAAATTATTTAAGAAAATTCTTTATAATGCAACAAGACCTTATGCTAAGAAATATCTTACAGGTCATTTAGGAAAAGTTGTTGAAGATAATGAAAAAATAACTTGTTATGTTAAAAGAAGTAAAATAAAAAAGAAAGATTATAATTATACTGTTGCATGCTTTGGTATAGGAGAAAACCATAAAAAGGTTGCAAAAGCATTCAATTTAAATAAACCAATTTGTTATATAATTGATGGCATTGATTTAAAAAAACATAAAGTATATATCTTTGGTTATAACAATTGTGAAGTTATTATTAAAAATTGTAATTTTGGATTAGATTTATGCGTTCATGTTAATGGTAAATGTACATTAGAGAATACAAATATAACAACATTCTCTTCTTTATCAATTGGCGCTAATGATTTAGTAATTAAAAATATGGATAGCGACAAAATAAGAATAATCAGTTCTGAATCAAATATCACTTTGGGTGCAGATAATAGAATTGATGTAATAGACTCTAATATCGGTAGTCAAAAGAAAAATATTAATGTTTCATTTATAGCTACAAATGAATTAAATGTTGTTAATTCTAATATTGTTGGTAAAGAAGTAGAATGTAAATCAAGTACTATTAATACTGATAAAAAAAGTTCATTAATTGCGACTGATAAAGTTAATCTACAAATAGATACTTTTGATTCTATAAATATTAATGCTCCAACAATTGTTTTAAATGGAGAAGAAATATCAAATGAAAAGAAATCAGTTGTATTTAAAAAAATAACTGAACCACTTGCACTTAAAAGATTAGAATTAGTAAATCTTTTGAAAAAAGTTAAAACTCAATGTGAAAACATTAATTCAGAGAAAGTTTTAGAATACCAAGAAGAACTAAATGTTCAACCAGTTAGTAAAGTTTTAAAAAAATAATAATATACAAAAGAAAAAGACAATTGCGGATTGTCTTTTTTGCTATTATATAAACTGATGGGCACCACCAGGCGAGATGAATTCTCACATATAAAATATGCTTACTGGAACTCTCTAACACATCGTTACTCCTTCACAAGTAACCCATCTGCATAATCAATAAAAAAAGAAATGAGGGTGGGCTCATTTCATTTTTTATCATATTTGGTAGCGACGGGGGGAATCGAACCCTCAACCTCACGGGTATGAAAAATAAGCCCTAA
>DOEC01000014.1 GCA_003524085.1 Bacillota bacterium
TTTCCCCTTTCCTATTATTTGTGTTGTAAACCATGCTAGTGATACACTTAGTACTACTACAAGTAAGCTTACTATTACAAGTGTTAATTGTTTTCGTTGCATATTAATGCTCTCCTTTCTTTTTAAAGACACGAAAAAATGGGTAGACTTATTCTATCCATATAATTGCACATGAAAAACTATAGTTATTTATGCTATTTAAATAACCCCCCCCCTATTTGTACTTTATTTTGTACTAAAGAGCTAATTTTCATGTACTTCACTTCCTATCTTTATTACAAGATAATCTTATCAAAAAAAGCACTATATTTCAAGTGCTTTTTTAATTATTTTACATTCCCATAATCATTGATAATACTATGAATAAAAGTCCAGTAAGATAAGTAAGTCTAGTTAAAAACTTTTCTGCTCCTCTTTCTTTCATTTGACCCATAAGCATTGAATTACCACCAGTGATTATTTGTCCAGCATCACTTGCTTTACCACTTTGTAGTAATACAAGCGCTATTAAAATTATGCTTACTATAATTAATACTATTTCCATATTTTTTCTCCTCGTATATTATTTTACTATAATTCTTCTTCAATTTCAAGTAATCTATTATATTTAGCTAGTCTTTCTCCCCTTGAAGTAGAACCACTTTTCATAAAAGGTATGTTAAGCGCAACTGCAAGGTCACTTATAAAAGTATCTGTTGTTTCTCCACTTCTATGACTCATTATGCAAGTATATTTATTTTGTTTAGCTAAGACTATTGTCTCAAGTGTCTCATAGAAAGAACCTACTTGATTAGGCTTAATTAGTATTGCGTTACATAGTCCTTCTTCTATACCTTTCTTTAAAAGTTCTTTATTAGTAACGAATAAATCGTCTCCTACAATGCTTATTTTTTTACCAAGTAAGTCAGTAATCATTTTAAATCCAGTATAGTCTTCTTCGTCAAACGGATCTTCTATACTAATAATTGGATACTTTTTAACTAACTCTTCATAATAGCTAAGTAACTCTTCTCTTGTTTTATTTTCTTTATCTATATTATAAGTATCTGTTTCGCTATTATAAAAACTACTTGCAGCAATATCTAAAGCAATAAATATATTCTTACCGGGAGTATATCCTGCTGTTTCAATAGACTTAACTATTATGCCTAGAGATTCTTCGTTGTTTTCCAAATCCGGCGCGTACCCGCCTTCATCTCCTACATTAGTATTAAGTCCTTTTTCTAAAAGTAGGCCTTTTAAGCTATGAAAGACTTCACTAGCAGCTTGAAGTGACTCCTTGAATGTATTAAATTTAGGTACTATCATAAACTCTTGAATATCTATATTATTAGTTGCATGTTTTCCACCATTTAAAATATTAAACATACAAAAAGGAATTCTAACATCTCTTTTATTTAAATATCTATATACTTCTAGATTGTTATCTTTTGCAGCTGCTTTTAAGCATGCTACACTAACTCCTAGTATAGCATTAGCGCCTAGGTTACTCTTGTTTGGTGTACCGTCTAGTTTTATTAATAAATCGTCTATAGTTTTTTGTTCCATAACTTCTTTTCCAATAAGATGTGCTTTAATTATTGTGTTAACGTTATCTACTGCCTTTAATACTCCCTTTCCAAAGTATCTTTCATCATTATCTCTAAGTTCTAATGCTTCTTTTTTACCAGTAGATGCTCCACTTGGTACAGAAAACACTCCAACACTACCTTTCTCAGTATATACTTTAGCTTCTACAGTTGGATTTCCTCTAGAATCTAATATCTCTCTAGCTACTACATCAGTAATCTTACTCATAAGTATCACCCTTTCTTAATAAATTATACTATATTTTAAGACTATTTAACAACTAAATTTGACAAATTATGTAAATTTAGTATAATATTTTAAAAGGAAGTGACTTATTTATGAAAAAATTATCTATGTATTTAGAAATAATCAGAGATTTAAAAGAAAATACTTACGGTTTATCTTTAGAAAACAGAAAAACTTTATTAGAAGAAATTAAAAGAGAACTATTTAGTATTTCTTGTAATCCATTAAGTCATTGTGAGTTTTGTTCTGAACTTTTTTATGAAATGAAAATATATTATATCAAATGTGAGTACTTAGACAAGATTTTTATAAATGAAGTTCATAGAAAACCAAATACTTTACCTGCTTGTCCGTTTGTAACTTTATTAAATGACGTTAATACACTTAAATTAAAGTAAAACTATTTTACAAAATGTACTTTTTATGGTATAATTTATCTTATTGAAGGGAAGATATTATGACTATAAAAGAGATTAATGTAAATGAATTTGATAGTTTTGCAAATAAGCATGTTTTAGGGAGTTTTTATCAAACTAGTAATTATGGTAAATTAAAAGAAAAAGAAGGCTATAAAGCATTATATATAGGAGCATATGATAACTCTAATTTAGTTGGTGCATTCTTACTTCTTTCTAAATCAATTTCGTTAAATGTTAAATATGGTTATAGTCCAAGAGGTTTTTTAATTGATTACTTTAATAAAGATATATTTAAAGATTTTACAGATAGCATAAAAAAATACTTTCATAAAAAAGGATATGCTTTTATTAAAATTGATCCAATTATTATATTAAATGAAGTAGATAAAGATGGTAATAAGTCTTTAAACAATTCAACTAATGAATTAATTATCACTATGGAAGAATTAGGTTATAAAAAATTAAAGGATAATATTTATTTTGAAAGTATGCTTCCTAAATATAATCCTATAGTTAATTTAAAGACTTTTAGTTTTAATAATTTAGATGCTAAACTACAAAAAAGTATTAATAAGATAAGTAGTAAAGGATTAAGTTTAATTAAAGGTGACTTTTATAATATTAATAGTTTGTATGAACTTACTAAAAGAAAAGAAGATAAGGAAAGTAACTACTATAAATCTATGTATAAAATATTTGATGGAAATAATTTAATAGATCTATTCTTAGTAGAAGTAGATTATCATGAGTACTTACTTAATTTACAAGATGATCATGAAACAGAAGCTACTATTAATGAAAAGATAAACAAAATATTTCAAATGGATCCGACTAACAAGAATATTTATAATGAGAAAATGCTTAGTGATAGAAAATTATATGAAATAAATGAAGAGATTGCTGAAGTTAGTAAGAAAATACAAAATAGTATATTTAAAGAGTATGTAGCTGGTGCTTTAGTCGTAAAACACAATAATGTTGCGAGCATTTATATAAGTGGATTTGATAAGTTCTATAATAGACTTCTTCCAAATCACTATTTACACTACTCTATTATAAATTATTATAAGAATGAAGGACTAAGTTTTTTAGATTTAAATGGTATTACAGGAGACTTTACAAAGAATAATCCATATAAAGGGTTAAATGATTTTAAACTTAGTTGGAACCCAAAGGTATATGAATACATTGGAGAGTTTGATCTAATAATAAATCAAACTAAATATAGTTTACTATGGTCAAGCAATAAATTACAAAAAGAATTTGAAAAGAAAGGACTTAAGTCAAATTAGACTTTAAGTCCTTTTATAATTTTATACCAAGTATATACTCTTTATATTTAGAGTTAAAATATATTCCATCACTAGTTTTATAAGTAATTAGTTTCATTTCTCTATAATCTAAGTACTCTTCTAAATAACATATAATATTTAAATTTAGTAATTCATACAACTCACTATTTTTAGGAATAAACACACCATTTTCACTATCTAACATGCCATTAAATATATGAATTGCTATTGTTTTTTCATAATCTATTTTTTCTTTTCTAGATAGATACATACATTCTAGTTTTTCAAATAGTCCATTACAAATATAATCAGTTGGTGTATACTCTTCTCTTTTAGTTATCATAAATATATAGTCTTCCTTTAAAGATTTAACACTCAAATTATAGCCATACATATAAGCTAAAAACTCAAGTTTTTTATGTCTTTTACGAATATTAAACTCTTTAGAAGGAATGATACACTTGTCATATTTTAGTAACTCATTTAATATTTTTAATTCATCAACATATTCTTTATCATTCTTTAAATTCTCTAACATCTCTTTTTTCTTACTATCAAACATAATAATCTCCTATAATCTAATCATTTTCTTAGAAATACCTAACTCACTTAATTTACTTATTTGTTCACTATTTAACATATCTTTTTCTAATAATTTGAATTGTAAATTAATCCATTCACTAAGTTTTACTTTAGTACCATTAATAGTTACTATATAGTTTTCAGGTATTATATGGTTACCATAAATATTAGTATACTCTTTTACTGCATTATATGTAGTTAACCATGTAACATAATAAATTTTCTTATTAAATTCGATTACATCCCATATCATATTCATTCTGTTAAGTAATTCTTTTTGTACATCACTAATTACTATTTTACCACTTCTAATATTAGATAGATATTCACCCAATTTAATAGGTCTATTATCTAACATAACTACATAATTAGTAGGCACTAATAGATTATGAAAAGTATTATAATAGTTTAAAGCTGCTCGATAATATGTTAACCATGAGACTTTATTACCTTTGTTAAGGTAACTATCAATGCCTAGTTTTCTAAGCATTTTCATTTCTCTAAAATTAAGTCTATCACACCTATATCTTTCACATTGATTTCTAAACCATGAACCCATATTTATTGTTTTATTATTATATGTCATCATATAATTAGGAGGCATTTCTAGAGTAGCGTATTTATTATAGTATTTTTCTAAAAGTATATACTTTTCTTCCCAAGCTATTTTTCTTTTTTCTATGGTATTTTCAAGTTTATCAACTCCTAAAAGTGTTAGAAGTTCATATTGTTCGTTAGTTAATTCTTTCATTGCTTTTCCAAAGTAACTACAAATTTGTTTTTTAAACCAAACTCCCAAATTGATAGAAGTTCCATCACTAAAAATATGTGTATAGGTATAAGGAATGTCTAAATTTTCATGTTTTTTATAATATTCTTTTACTGCTTCATAGTTTCTTAACCAAACATTCTCATTATTCTCTTTAATGCTTTTACGTGTCGTTAAGTCTTCTTTAAATATTCCTAATTCTTCTAAAAGCTTAGTTTTAACTTCACTATTGTATCCTAGTTTATTACTTTTAAGTTTACTCTTTTGAGCATTTAACCAAGGATGTAAGTTAACCACATACCCGTTTTCAGTAGTAACTGAATAATTACTAGGTACTTTAATGTCGTTGTGTTCTTTATAATATTTAACAAGTTCATTATAATAAATCATCCAAGTATTAAAGTATTCTATATTATGTACTTCTTTTATATCCCATATCATACTTATTTCGTTAAGAAGGCTCATTTTTTCTTTAGATAATTTACCATTCTTTCCTAAAGTTCTCATTCTTCCTATCCATGTACCAAGTCTTATGTTAGTGTTTTTTGGTACATAAGTACAAGGAATGTTTAGATGGTTGTTTTCTTTATAAAAGTTAGCTGCTTCTTTATAATAAATTAACCAGTTTTTTTCTGTATCCATGTTGTTTTCCCCCCTTATTTTAATACTTTTTCAAAAACATTTAAATATCTATTAATATCAATAAGATTTAATAATTCAATTTGTTCTTCTGTTAAGTCTCCTTTTAAATACCTAAAAGCTTGAACTTTTAACCATAAACCTATTTCTAAAGTTTCTCCATTTTCATCAAGTGCTACATCTTCTTCTCTTAAGATAGAATTGCCATGTGTATTAAAATAATTTAATACTTCTTTGTAGTACTTTAACCACTCGCTAGATTTTTTTAATACATTCTTTTTAGTACCTGACATAATACTTTTCCAAATTATACCAATACTTTCAAGTTTTTTAGTCTGTTCTATAGTTAATTTATTTACTCTATAATAATATTTTTGACGTTTAAGCCAAGCACCAAGAGCAATATTTTCTCCATTTCTAGTTCTAAAGGTATAGCCTTGCGGGATTTCTAAGTTACCATAAACTTCATAATATTTTTTAGCATATAAAAACATTTCTAACCATTTATCATTATAAATCATTTCATAGTCCCCCTTAATTAAGATAATTATACCATATTTGGTACATTAAGTCAAATTAAGACATAAAAAAAAGAAGAATATTCTTCTACTTTAAAGCATTTAATAATTCTGCTTTTTTCATAGTAGTATAACCTTCAATTTTCTTTTCTTTAGCTAATTCTTTTAATTCAGCAACTGTCATATTTTTAATATCATTTTTAACTTCAGCACTTTCTTTAGTTGTTTTATTTTCTAAAGCATTCTTAGCAATATCAATTAACTTAACAAATTCATTCATATCTTGAATAGCAAGTTCACTAAGCATTTTTCTATTAATAGTAATTCCAGCTTTATTAAGTCCATCAATAAATTTTGAATAACTAATGTTATTTGCTCTACAAGCTGCATTAATTCTTGTTATCCATAATTTTCTGAAGTTTCCTTTATTTTTCTTTCTGTCATTGAAACTATATACACCACTGTGCATTAATTGTTCTTGAGCTGTTTTATAAAGTCTATGTTTACTTCCGAAATAACCTTTAGCTCTATTTAAAACTTTTTTTCTTCTTGCTCTTGAAACTGTTCCACCTTTAACTCTTGTCATTTACTTATACCCCCTTATAACGCTTTCTTGTATCTGTTTGTATCAGCTTTACTTAAAACAGATCCTTTTCTAAAATTTCTATTAAAGCTAGTTGCTTTCTTACCACTATTATGGTTTGCACCTGGTTTTCCTATCTTAGTACTTCCACCAGGTCTAACAGTTACTTTTTTAGCTATACCCTTATGAGTCTTTTGTTTTGGCATAATTCTACACTCCTTCTTCTTATTTTTTTGGTGCTACTACTAAACTTATGGTTCTACCTTCTAGTCTAGGTACTTCTACTACATCTGCAACATCATTTAATTTATCAGCAAACTTAACAATTACATCTCTACCAAGTTCTGGGTGAGCAATTTGTCTACCTTTAAATCTAACTGATACTTTAACTTTATGACCTTTCTCAATATAGTTTCTAGCATTCTTAAGTTTAGTCTCAAAGTCATGTACATCAATTGTTACAGAAAGTCTGTATTCTTTTAATTCTAAATTTTGTTCTCTTTGTCTTTTCTTAGCCTCTTTTTCTTTTTTAAGTTTTTCATACTTAAACTTATTATAGTCTATTACTTTACAAACAGGAACTCCATTAGAACTCATTAAAACAAGGTCAAGTCCTGCATAATTAGCAAGAGTAAGTGCATCTTGTCTTTTCTTAATCCCTAGTTTTTCACCATTAGGTCCAATAACCATCATCTCTTCAAATTTAATTTGTTCATTAATTAGAACATTATCGTTTTGTTTAGCTATAGTAAACACCTCCAAAATCATATATAAAAAGTGAATACAAAATGTATCCACTAATTGAACAAAAAAGATATAAATCTTTAAGCTTCTTGGCCCACTAACTACAAGTCATTAAAATTGTCAGTCAGGCGAGTGTGGATAACACTTCTTTCTCTTTTCGTTAAGTATTATACAATATATTTTATAAAATTTCAAGTAGTTTATGAACGATTTTTGTTGTTTCTACTTATTGTACCTAATTAAATACTATTGTTCTCTTTAAAATTAAAACTTAAACTATCAATTATATTATTATAATTATCTAAAAATTCACTTTCGTTATCTTTATTATATATTAACTCCACTGTATAAGCTTTTTTACCGTTACTAAATATATACATGTATGAATATTGTGTAGGATATTCTTTATAATTAGTTATAACTAAATAAGCATCAATGTTGTTTACTGCTACTTCTTTGGTTTCTATAATTGTGCTACCTTCTTCTATATACTTTAAAAGCACATCCTTTATTTCACTTAATGTATAATCTGTATCATAGTATTCTAGTATTACACCTTCTACTCCTATTTTATTATTACTTTGGTACCCTTCAAAATAAGCATACCCATCTTCATCCTTAACAGTATCGTCTTTTGTAAAATAGTCAGGTAACTTAATACTTATGTCGTCATACGAGTATGTTTTATAAGTTAACTCGTCGTCTACTGAACCTAGTGCAGCTAAAATAGCAAATGCTAAAAATATTACACTAAATAAAATTATTCTAAAAGTTCTACGTTTAAACTTTTTATAGTTACTACTCGCTTTCTCTAAATTAGGTATAGCTTCTTCATCAAAGTATGTTTTATTAGCACTAGCTAGTACTATGACACCTCTTTTAATATAGTTACTCTTTAATCTATTAGGATTTTTAACCTTTATATTACTAAAGAGTACACTATCAGGAATAGCAGTTTTCTTATCGTATGCTTTATAATAGTCATACACTTTCTTAAGTTCTTTTATTACTTTTTCTTCGTCGTCTTCTTCTAGATACTCACTATCGTTAATAACTCCATAAGCATCTTTATTAATAGACGCTACTACTCCACTTATACCTAAAAGGGTAAATATAACACTCACTATATAATCACTTATTATCGCACTTACAAACTTACTGTCACTATAAAGAACACCCAAATATGCAAAGTTAAAACCGTGTCCTTCACTAACCATCAGTGCAAGTGGAAGTACTATAAACACTAAAAACGTTACTATAACGAGTGAAATAACACCTATCGTAAAACTAGTTTTCTTAGTAACTTCTCCACCAAATTTTTTATAGAAAATATAGGCACCAGTTGCAATTAAAAACGCAAGTATTGACATGATGTAATTACCAAAAACATAAACAAGTACCCATGGAATACTAAAAATCAACCCACCTAGAAAAGCGCCTATAATACTTAAAACTTTTTTATTCACACTACCTACCTCTTCCTATATTCATTTCTTCTTCATTATTTTTATAAAAGTTATTTATCATATTTGATAGGTACTCTCTTTCATGATATTTACTTTTAAATTCACTTTCAGTAATAGCTATTTTAGCCAAAAACTCTTGGTAATCTTTAATTTTTAAATCTTCCTTATATTTATTAAAGATACTGCTTTTTAATTTTTCTATTTCTCCCAAGCATGCTTTAACACCATCGCTTGACTCGTCATCACTAATAAGAAAATTATATATCTTTTTATAACAAGCTTTTAATTTTTTACTAACTTGTTTTTTTGCATAGTTAGCTTTTAACTCACTACTAACAATTGTCGTTTTTCCCTTTTTAGTACTACACCTTAGTCCTTCAATATTACCAGCATTTACTAGTTTTACATTTTTTTTACTTTTATCAATTTTATACATAAACCCACCTACTTTATCAAATCAGGCCTTTTTTCTTTAGTTAGCCTAATTCTTTCACTTTCTCTATATTCTTTAATTTTCTTATGGTCCCCACTTATTAAAACATCAGGTACTTTTAAACCACGATATTCTTGTGGTTTAGTATATACTGGATAATCTAGCAAGTTATCTGTAAAGCTTTCACTTTCTAAACTACTTTCAGTAATTACTCCAGGAATAAGTCTAATAACTGAATCAGTTATAGCCATCGCTGGTATTTCTCCACCAGTTAGAATAAAATCTCCAATACTCATTTCTTCATCTATCATTGTTTTAATTCTCTCGTCAAACCCTTCATAATGTCCACATAAAAGTATTAAATGTTTTAGTTTACTATATCTTATAGCTTCACTTTCGTTATAAGTTTTACCAGAAGGTGTTAGCATAACGACAATAGACTCACTGGTTTTAACGCTTTCAATAGCCTTAAATACTGGGTCGCACATCAAAACCATGCCACCACCTCCACCATATGGAGTATCGTCTACTTGGTTATTGTTAAGTGTACTAAAGTCTCTAATATTTATTAAGTTGACTGTAACTTTCTCGCTTTCTATTGCACGTTTAATAATGCTTTCATTTAGCATCTCTTTAAACATATCTGGAAACAAAGTAAGTATATCTATTCTCATAACAAACCCTCCACATTTTTAAGTATTAACTCATTTTTAGTAACACTCACACTACTAATAAACTCTTTATTAAAAGGTACATACTTGGTACCAATAAGCATTAATTTATACCCATTATTATCTATTATATCTTTAACTTTACCAACAAGCACACCTTCATAATAAGCATTCATTCCAATATAGTCACTGTCTAGTATTGAGTTATTGTCTAGTGCGAGGTCAGTTCTTAACACATACACTAACTTATTCTTAAACTTTAGTACATCATTAATATAGTTATACTCTTTAAAAGTAACCATATCAAACACTTTGTGATGCCTATATGAGTTAACTGTAACTTTTTCTTTATCTTCACCTATATAGAAATTCATACCGACTACAAAAGCTTTATCTTTATATTCAAAATTACTAAGTAATTTCACTTCTCCTTTAATTCCATGAGTATTAACTAATTTTCCTATGCACACATATTCCATACATTTCACCTAAACTTATACATTATTATACCACCACTAACGGAAACATTCAAACTTTCACATTTATCATTCATAGGTATATTTATTCCGTAGTCAGCTTCTTTTCTAATATAATCACTTATTCCTTTACCTTCACTACCTAAAACAAGTGCGTAGTCTTTAATATCAGCATCATCCAAATTAATGCTTCCATACATATCAGCGTAATATACTTTAATACCCATTTGGTGTATCTTTTCTATTGCTTCAGATAAAGGCATTACCACTATATTCATGTTAAATATTGTTCCTTCAGTACTTCTTATTAGTTTATCGTTATATATGTTAACTGAGTCTGGACTCATCACTATAGTACTTACATTAAATGCAAGTGCACTCCTTATTATAGTACCAACATTTCCTGGGTCTTGTACGTTATCTAGTAGGACTATTTTATTCCCAATGATACTTTCATTTTTAACAAGCTTTACTACTCCCATTATATTAGGTACGCTTTTTAAAAGGCTAATTTTCTCCATACACTTTTTACTTACTAAAGTAGTTTTAACATCAAGCTTAATGTTGCACGTATTATCCATGATTACTTCAAGTAAACGCCCACTTTTATAAGCTTCTTCCACTAAATGATCCCCTTCTACAATAAACATATTATTTTCTAGAATATACTTTTTTTCTCTTAACTTCTTATAAAAAATTATTTTCTCATTATTTACACTATCTATCATAACTACTCCTTTAAATGCATTTTATTAATTTTATAGTTAGGTTTATAAAACTCAACAGTATTCCAAAATTCTTTACTATGATCAAAATGTATAAAATGCACTAGTTCATGTACGATTACATAATCAATGTCGTCCACGTCATACTTTATTAATTCACTATTTAAAGTAATAAGTTTCTTACTCTTATTACAGTATCCCCATTTTCTAACCATCTTTCTTATATTAACTATTGGATACGGAATATTATCATTTCCCATCTTATCATAAACCACTTTTACTCTTTCAGTTAAAAATCTTTTACTTTCTTTTTTTAAAAATAACTCTAAATCACTTTCTTTTTTAATATATATATAGTCTTCCACTATTTTAGGACTTTTTACAGTATTTAGTAAGACCACCTTATATTCTTTACCTAAATAAAAGAATTTACTATTTTTAACTTCTCTTTTTAAACTAGACATATACATCTTTACAACATAGTCATAATTTTTCTCTATTAAATCACTTATATACTTATCACTAGTCAATATATTAGTTGTAACATACACCTTTAAATCTTGTTTAACTCTTATATAGGTATTCTTGATTTTTTTTCTAATTATAACTACTTCAACATTTTTTCCATCAATTAATACTGTCATGATTTAATTTTACCATAGAATAAAACAAAAAGAAACCCCATTATATGGAGTAACTTAAATAAATTTAATGCTAAAGAAATGGAGGTTGTCACCTGATCCAAAATTTAAGGCGGATCAAGAACAACCTCACATAAATAATATAATATATTTTTAACTTAAAGTCAACAAAAATTAAATTAATGCATTTTGTGGATAACCACAGATTTTGAAAATCTGCAGTTGACAACCATAATTTTTGTATTTCTTTTAGTACATTTGTAGTTTTTTAAATACAAAACCCTATACAAATTTTGAAAATTGGTTCGTTTGACATCTTTTCGGTATTATGATACATTAAACGAAAAGCCAAGGAAAGGAAAGAATATATGCAAGAAACAGTGGTAAAAAAGATATTTAGAGACGACACTAGGCTATGGTTAGAAACAAGCACACCAAATAGTCATAATGTAGAGATAAGAAACTTTATTACAAAAGATGGTGTAACATATATAGTTGATGGTAAAAGTGTAACTTTTGACATATCAAATAAAGAATTAAAAATAGCAGCATGGTTAGAGAGAAAGTTTGGTGGAAGTATATTCCTGTTACCAAAAGTTAATACACCAGATAATATACAAACAGCTGACTATTTATTTAGAGATGAATACTGGGACTTAAAAGAAATCACTGGTAATGGCAAGCATACAATTGACTCCAATATAAAAGCCAAGAAAAAACAAGCCTGCAATTTTATAATAGATATTACAAACAGTAAAATGTTATTATCTGAAGCGAACAGGCAAATATGCTTAATATTTAAAAGTAAAGAAAGAATATGGTTAGAAAAAATTATACTTAAGAAAAGCAATTATGCAAAAGTGTACACAAGAGAAAAAGCTGATTAACTGTCAGCTTAATAATCTAGAAAAAAGGGGGTTGACACCCGATCCAAAATAACACGGATCAAGACCAACCCCACAACTACAATATACTATAATATTCACTAATTGTCAACTGTTTTTCATCACATTTTCAAGGTTTTCTTGTAGTTTAACTAAAATATCAAAACGGAGGTTGTCACCCGATCCAAAATTTATGATGGATCAAGAACAACCTCACATGAACAATATACAATAATATTCACTAATTGTCAACTGTTTTTAACCTTTTTTTAGTTATTTAACTTTGTCTATAAAGTTCTTACTTTTTAGGTAAAGACCTGTGTATTCTTTGTAGTAAATGTTTAGAAATCTATCTATTTCATCTACTGTATTCTTTTTTATATTTAGTTCACTTATTTTGTTTATGTCAATATAGTAATATGCTTTAAACATTTTTAAAGTGGCAGCTTCCATGTCTTTTAGGTTACCTTTATGAAATGCGCAGACATATCCACCTTTATTTATAGACATGGAAACAACGCTTGTTAAACCACATACACTGCACCCGTCTAAGTTTAGTCCTACACCTAAGAATGTTAAATACTTTATTTCTACTATGTTTGTGATTATTTTAGGGTCTAACCCATCATTTATTTTTAAAAGCGCACTTATTAATATATCATATATTTCAGGGTCGTTGTTTTCTTTATATACGTTTTTAGCTAGGTCACACAAGTAACTCATGTAACTAAATTTAACTATATCGCTTTTAATATTTAGAAAATAATCTATCACATCTGCACTTATTAAAGTGCCTAGTTTTCCTTCTTTGTAGTACATATGAAAATTAGCATATATGAAGTTGTTACTTACTACTCTAAGTTTACTTTTTTCACTAAGTGCACCTTTACAGATAACTCCAATTATTCCTTTTTCTTTTGTTAGAATATTTATTATTTTAGAGTTTTCTCCGTATTTAAGAGTATTTACAACAATTCCAGTTATGCTAATTACTTCCATTTTATTTACCTTTCTTATAGTTTAAGTAGTCTATTATTTTACCACTTTCTTTAAACTTATTCCAAGCTTCTTTTTTATTCATTTCTTATCACCTAATTAATATTGTGATATTTTTTTATTTTTTATACATTAATATTCGTTAAAACCTAATTCGTTAAGATATTTTTCTTTGTCTCTCCATTTTTTAAGTGTTTTTACATAAAGTTCTAGGTATACTTGTTTTTTTAGCAAGAGTTCCATGTCTTTTCTTGCTTTCATACCTATTTCTTTTAACATAAGGCCTTTTTTGCCTATGATTATCTTTTTAAGAGCGTCTCTGTCTACTATTATGTCAACGTATACGTTTATAGTTTTGTCGTCTTCTGTGATGTCACTTAGTACACAGTGGACTGAGTGAGGAACTTCTTCGTCAGTTAGTTCTAGTACTTTTTCCCTTACTATTTCAGTAAGCCTTTTTTCTATAGGCTCTGAAGTTACTTCTTCATCTGGAAAGTATTTTACTGTGTCTGTTAAGTATTTACTTATTACCTCAATAAGCCTAGAAACATTGTCCCCAGTTTCAGCACTTATTGGGACTATGTCACTAAAATTGTATATGTCTTTTACTTCGTCTATCTTTTTTAAAATTTGCTCATTAGTCATTCTATCTATTTTGTTAAGAGCTAAAATAACTGGTTTTTCAAGTGACTTCATTTTATCTATTACAAATGCGTCCCCCTTGCCTAGTTTTTCAGTAGCGTCCATTACGAGTACTAAAGCGTCAGCGTCATATGTGCTATAGTATGCTTGACTATTAAGTTTGTTACCTAGTTTGTGTAGTGGTTTGTGTATTCCAGGAGTGTCTATCAAAATTATTTGAGTGTCTTTATCTGTATACACTCCTTGAATTAGACTTCTAGTTGTACCTTGTTTGTCACTTACTATTGCTATTTTTTCTCCCACTATTTTATTTATCAGTGTGCTTTTTCCAACATTTGGGCGCCCGACTATACTTACAAAACCACTTTTCACATTAAATCTCCTTTACTAAATATTTTTGTCATTACTTCTTTAAATGATAAAACTTCCATATCGCCTTTTGTGTTCATTATGTTAAATAATACTTTGTCGTCAAAGAATTCTAGCATAGTTTGTTTACATAAGTTACATGGATATGCAATGCTATCTAAGTCTGTCATTAAATACAATGCAGAAAACTCTCTTTCTCCAGCACAAATAGCAGAATTTATAGCATTTCTTTCAGCACATATAGTTGCACCGTAACTTGCGTTTTCTACGTTTACTCCACTATAAAAGTTGCCACTTTTTGTTTCAACTATACACGCAAAATGTACGTTACTATAAGGTGCATAACTGTTTTTTATTAAACTTGTTAATTTTTCTTTCATATTTACCTCTCTATATTTAAACTACTTAGTATTTCTTCTTGTAAGCCAAACATTTCTTTTTCGTCTTCTTTTGTCATATGGTCATATCCTAGTAAATGTAGTAAACCATGTGTTAGCAAAAAACACAACTCTCTTTTAAATGAATGATTATACTCTACTGCTTGAGTGTGTGCTTTTTCTAGACTTATATAAATTTCGCCTAAGTCAGTTATGTTATTTGGGTTAGTCTCTTCATCTAAAAACGCAAAGCTTATAACATCAGTAGGTCTATCTATACCTCTATAAATTTTATTTATTTCATGAATATGCTCATCACCCGTTAAAACTATACTTACAATTGAATTTTCAACTCCAAGGGTTTGGCTTACTTTATTTATTACACTTTCTAAATCTTTTTCATTAACTTTTTCATCAGTTAAATTAGTTATTTGATAATTCATATTTCACTTTCCTTACATATTAATTGTATCATTATTTACTACATTTGTCCATTATAAAAGATAACATGATGTGTTATCTTAACTAAATTTTCCACTTACAAGTAAGTTTATACCTTTAGAATATATTTCTTTTAAATCATCGTCTTCTAGTGAAGAGTCATAAATATAATGACTAAATATAATCTTACCATTTTTTATAAACATTACCATTGGAGTGTATATTTTTTTGTATCCAGTGTCTATTATGTTGTTATCGCTATCTTCTAGAGTGTATTTTTCAGTGTAAGAACCTAGTTTTTCTAAAAGTGTTTCATAATCTTTAGTACTTTTTTGTTTAACAATAACTTCTTCTTCATCAGAACTTAACTCTAGAACTAGTTCATCGTTTTTAACATTATATATATAGAAATTTTCTTTTACTTTTAAGTCAAGTAATATATTTAAAAGTCTACTACTGTCAGCTTTATCATGGGTAATTAGTATTACTCCGGACTTGCTATTTAATACGCTTGTTAATTCACTTGCAGTCACATTTGTAATTATTTTATCATTTTGCACGACTAAGTCGTTTTTATTAGATTTATTTAAATCTAGGTATGTTATAAGGGCAAAAAAGAAGCC
This sequence comes from Bacillota bacterium, assembly GCA_003524085.1. Lineage (GTDB taxonomy): Bacteria > Bacillota_I > Bacilli_A > RF39 > UBA660 > CAG-628. The sequence continues at coordinate 16,106 of DOEC01000014.1, forward strand.
TATAAGAATATACAGGCTTCCTTTTAGATATTTGTTTTTCTTAATTTTACGCATTTTGAATTTGACTCATAACTTCGCTAGCAAAGTCGTCTTTTCTTTTTTCCATACCTTCTCCAACTTCATATCTAACCATTTTTGTAATAGTAGAATTAGTTTTGTCTAAGTATGCTTGAACAGTCAAATCTCCATCTTTTACAAATGCTTGTTCAACTAAACATATTTCAGCATAAAATTTATTTAATCTTCCTGCAATTATTTTATCAACGAATTCTTTTTTAGCTCCTTCGTTTAGGGCTTGTTCTGTTAAAACAGTTCTTTCATGTTCTGTAACAGATTCTGGAACTTCGTTTCTATTAACGTATTTAGGTCTCATAGCTGCACTTTGCATTGCACAGTCCTTTGCAACTTCTACGCTACCGTTTTTAAGTACTATAAGTGAGGCAATTTTTCCACCCATATGTAAGTAACTACCAAATACTTCGTCATCAGTTTTAGTTACTAATTCAAATCTTCTTAAACTTAACTTTTCTCCAATAGTTGCTGTTTCATTTATAATTAAATCATTAATAGTTCCCTCAGGTGCTGGCAAATTTAATGCTTCTTCTAAAGATGTAGCATTACTATTTAAAATAGCTTTACCAATAGTCTCAACCATTTTAACAAATTCAGCATTTTTAGCAACGAAGTCAGTCTCAGAGTTAACTTCAAGTATTACAGCTTTATTTCCTTCTTCATATATAGCAGAAAGACCTTCAGCAGCAATTCTATCTTGTTTTTTAGCAGCTTTACTAATACCTTTTTCTCTTAAATAATCAATAGCTTTGTCCATATCGCCATTTGTTTCAGTTAATGCTTTTTTACAGTCAAGCATCCCTGCACCAGTCATATCTCTTAAAGCTTTTATATCACTTGCTTTTATATCCATAATTAATTTCCTTTCTTATTTTAAAACGCTTAATAATTCTTCTTTTTTCATTGAAGAATATCCTTTAATACCTTGTTCTTTAGCTATAGTTTTTAACTCACTTAATTTCATATCTTCATAGTTGACAGTTTCAGCTTCAGTTGGTTCAACTTCAATTTCCTTTTCAATTACTGTAACACTTTCTTTAGGTGTTTCCTTTTTCTTATTAGGTTTTACAAATTCTTCTTCAGTAACATAATCATCAAGTGGTAAATTATTACCTTCACATACAGCATTAGCAAGTACACCAAGTACAACTTTAACAGCTCTTACTGCATCGTCGTTTCCTGGAATTACATAGTCTACTAAGTCTGGATCACTATTTGTATCAACGATACCAAATGTTGGAATTCCCAACTTCTTAGCTTCTCTTACTGCATTGTATTCAATTCTTGGGTCAGTAACGATTACTGCTTGAGGTAATTTTACCATTTGTCTAATACCACATAATATTTTGTTTAATTTGTCGTATTCTTTTTGTAATTTTGCTACTTCTTTCTTTGGAAGTAATTCAAATTTACCTTCATTTTTCATTTTTTCTATTTCGTCAAGTCTATTAATTCTTTCTCTAATAGTCTTGAAGTTTGTAAGTGTACCACCTAACCATCTTTCAGTTACATAGTATCCACCACATCTTGTAGCTTCTTCAATACTAGCTTCCTCTGCTTGTTTTTTTGTTCCTACAAATAAAGCTTTTCCACCATCTTTGCAAGCTTCATATAATGCTTGATAAGCTTCTTCTAACTTACCTACTGTTTTTTCTAAGTCTATGATGTAAATATCATCTCTTGATGTAAAGATGTACTCTTTCATTTTAGGGTTCCATCTTTTTGTTTGATGTCCAAAATGAACACCTGCTTCTAATAAATAACTTTTTGACACAACTGCCATAAATATCACTCTTCCTTTCGTTTAACTTCCTTATAGTTCTAAATACTTGCACAATTAAGCACTAGCAAGTAAAATTCCTATAAGTGATTATTTTTCAAAGCAACTAATATTCTACCACATAATTATATGAAATACAACTAATTTTGAACTTTGTTTTTCTGAGTTTTCTCTAATTCCTTCAGGCTTTTGCTTGGAGTTGGTAAATTTTCAGGCATGGTACCACCCATTATTTTTATTGAATTCCTTACAACTTTGCCGACTTCGTAATGTGCCTTATTAGCTTCAGACTCTAGTTTTATGTTTTCTCTTTTTAATTTAGCTATTGACCATTTTCGTGAGCTCACGAAAATGGTTTTTAACCATATATTCACTGTTTTCACATGATATCATTGCTTGCTTTATTACCTTATAAAAATTCTCCCACCTTTTATAACCCAGTATCGGCATAAGTTCTCTAGCACTCCAATACTCAGTATCATTTTTGTCTGTATGCCTAATATTATCAAATATACTTTCTGTATAATCAGTTACTTTTGTAGAAGTCTTGACCATTTTCGTGAGCTCACGAAAATGGTCTTAATGCTAATGTATCACTTTGTGTTTTCTATGGGCTATAAGTTGTTATGTTATAGTCCTTTTGGCTTAATTTAATTTCTATACTTCCATCTATATCAGTCCTATATATTTTGCTAAATTTTAAAGAATTTAATACTTCTATTTTTGGATGACCATATCTATTATTTTTGCCTACACTTATTATAGAATATTTCGGGCTTATTTTGGACACAAATTTTTCACTTGTAGATGTATTTGAGCCGTGGTGCCCTACTTTTAAGAAGTCTACTTTGTCTAAATAATATTTATTTAATATGTTTTCTTCCACTTTTTTACTAGCATCAGCCATAAACAAAAACTTATAGTTATTGTAATCAAAGTAAATTACACTTGAGTTATCATTTTCATTATTATACTTTTTTGTATTTAGAAAATTCAAAGTAAAATCACTAGTTTTTATGTTGTTTATACAACTATAATATTTAATATTCTTTTCTTTCAAGAGCTTTAATAAATTTATTTCTAGAGTGTTAAATTCACCACAATTTAATATTACATTTTCAACTTTAAAGTTATTAATTAAATTAACTCCTTCTCCCATATGGTCAAAGTCTCCATGCGTAAGAATTAAATATTTGATTTTATTTATGCCTATACTTCTAAAAAATGGTATTAATGAATTTTCTGCAATTGAATATATTTTCTTCTGTTTTTGCCAACTATCTTTTTCATAAGTTACTTTTCCACCTGTGTCTATTAGAATTGTTTCTTTTAAATTTTTAGTTACAATAAGTGAAGAGTCCCCTTGTCCAACATCTAAATAATATATCCTTGCGCCTGTTACTATATACGGTTTTACTTTTATTATAATTAAAATTAATGCAAGTATAGATAGTAGAGTCTTCTTTTTGAATTTAATATACAATATTATTAATAGTTCAAAAATAAATACAATTATTAAGCTTACTTTGGGAAAGTATATTATTAAGTTTAACTTTGAAAATAATATAGATACACTTTCCATTATGTTTGTCATAAAATTTAAAACCAGGCTTAAAAATGGAAATATGAATACTAGTAAACTAAGTGGAAATACTATCATACTTACAAATGGTACAAAGAACATGTTATATAATGGCGCTAGCGGGTTTGTGTAACCAAAGTAATAGATACTAACCATCATAGTAGACAAGCCAGCAAGTAAGCTTACTTTAAAAAGTGACGTAAAATAGTTTTTTTCTTTTACTAGGTCACTACCAATGATTAGAAAGAATGCAGCAGTAAATGATAAAATAAAGCTTAAATTATATATAACAAATGGGTTTATTAAAACTAAAATGATAAATACTATATACAATATATTTATTGTTTTGATATTAAAGTAAAATACTTTGTTTATTCCAAGTAGGAAAAATAATAATGTGCTTCTTAAAATAGATGGAGAAAATCCTGTTATAAAGGAAAACAATAATAAGAATATAAATATTATTATATATCTAGGTAGTTCTTTTATTTTTAGTTTTTTTAATATCCATAAAAGTATCAGACTGAATACCGATACGTGTTGTCCACTTAAAGCAAATAAATGGCTTACTCCATTGGTTCTATAAGTATTTAATACGTCTATATCTACTAATTGTGTTTTACCTAAAACAAAAGAATATATGTAAGTAGAGTTGTCAATTTTATCACTTCTATCATACATAAAATTCTTAAGTTTGTAAAAGATGTTTTTAGTTTTAGTAATACTTTCTATTTTATTTACTTTTAGTATGTAGTATACGCTTTTGTTATACAAGTATTTTTTGTAATTGAAACCATTTGGTATCGTACTCTCTTTTGGTGTTATTAAAGAACCTGTCAATGTAACGTGACTGTCAAACTTAATATTATCTTTTAAATAAGACAACTCTTTTTCACTTTTTATGTAATAAGTAGAGACAATATTCTCTTTACATTTTAAGCTTAAACTTAGTTTGTTTCCATCAAACTTTTTATCTAACACTTTACAATTAAAATTAGTTTCATCTCCTTTATAAACACTAGTGTAATTTGGAATAAGTGTTATTAATAAAGAAAATGACAAGGCGAAAATAAAAGACATTCTATAGATGTTATCATATAGTAATATACGCCTTAATTTTATCATATAGCTTGTCTCCTATGCCACTTACATTTTTTATGGCTTCAACGCTTTTAAATGGGCCATTTGCTGTTCTGTATTCAATTATAGCTTTTGCTTTAGACTCACCTATTCCTGAAATAGTAGTAAGTTCTTCTATTGAAGATTCATTAATATTCACAGATGTAGTCTCTTTTTTTTGTTCACTACTTATTTCATTTGCTGGCGATGATCCTTCTTCAGGTGTTTTAGTTACAGATTCAGTGGTTGTTTCTTCTTTTACTTTATCTACGTCATTAGTTATAACATCACTTGTTTTTACACTTACGCTTGAGTTATTATTGATTTTTATTTCTTCAATGTTTTTCTTTTCTTCTATCTTCTTTAGTTCACTCTTTTTGTTTATGATTATTACATCTTCGTCTTTTAAAGTTTTACTTAAATTAATATATGTAGTAACAGCTTTTTTAGTAAGTCCGCCAGAAGCTTCAATTGCGTCTATTACTCTAGAATTAACAGGAAGTTTGTATACTCCAGGAGTTTGTACTTCCCCTTTTATATCTACTAAGATATACTCTTGTACCTTTTGTTCTTCACTACTTACTAGTTTTTCTTCTACTTTAGTATCCACTGTTATTTTTCCTTTAGAAGCAGTAATATTAGATATGACTATAAAAGAAACTAAGCTAAGCAACAATAACGCGATTACTGAAATTATAACCTTTTTGTTTGAGATAAAAACTTTTAACTTTTCCATAATTTCCTCCTTTCGTATACACTATAACAGAAAGAAGAAAATAATGCAAATCAGGCAATTTTTAAAATCTGTAAGTATTTTGTAGAATGTTTTATACAAAGATTACTTTTTTAGTATTTAGTATAGTACATTTAAGGCTTATCCACAGGGTAATTTTGAAAATTGGTCACTATTAACAAAATGAAAAAGTTTTAATTTAGTACTTTTTAAAATACAACAAAGACAATTTTACTTGTCTTTGTTTAACACTTCTACTTTATTAGCTACAATTTGGTATTCACTCATTCTTCTTTCAACACGACCATTTACTTTTATTATGTCTCCTTTTTTTATACCGTAGAACTCATTATATATTTTCGGAAACATAATAACTTCTCGTTTTTCTTCTTCATCACTTATAGTAATAAATGCCATTTTTTCTTTCTTTTTAGTTTCAATTTCTTTAACGTATTCAACTAATCCCATAGTTTCCACTACTTTATCAAAGTAATTTACAATATTTTTTAGAGTGCACGTGTTATCTCTAATATATTTGCTGACTGGATGATTGTCTATGTAAAAACCATATGACTGATATTCAAAGTCTAATAACTCGTTTGAAGTGTATTCTTCATATTCTACTATAATTGGTTTTTCTATTAAATTTTCACCTAAATCGTTAATTAATTTTGCATATTCTAATAAAGAAGACATGTTTTGAAACATAGTTTTTTTGTTTAAATTAAATATATCTAATGCACCACTTAATATAAGTGTTTCTATAGCTTTAGTGTTCACTTTACTTTTGCACACTCTTTTCATGAAGTCATAGTAGTCCATAAAAGGTCCGTTTTTTCTAATTTCAAGAATAGCATTTATGGTTTCTTTTCCTAAATTTTTGATACTTCCTAAAGGCATATAAACTGTCTTATCTTTTGATAAATAAACATCTGTTGAGATATTGATATCACATTTTTTGAATATTAAATCAAATCTTTTAGCTTCAGTAATATATTCTTTTGTTTTAGTGTCATTTCCCACTACCATGTCAAGTAATGTTGTCATAAAGTATTCAGGAAAATGTGCTTTTAAAAAAGCCATTTGAAATGATATCATAGAGTAAGCAACTGAGTGGCTTTTGTTAAAACCGTAGTTTGCAAACTTTAAAACTAAACTGTATATTTTTTCTGCTTCTTCTTTTTTGTATCCATTTTTTAATGCACGACTAATGAATTCTTCTTGATAACTTAAGATAATACTTTCTTTTTTCTTACTCATAGCACGTCTAATGTTGTCTGCTTCGCTATATGAAAAGGAAGCTATTACTTTTAGAATTTGCATTATTTGTTCTTGATATATTATTATTCCATTTGTACTTTTTAAAATACTTTCTAGTGCTGGAACTATATAAAACACTTTCTTTTTACACTCTTTGACTTTGATAAACTCAGGTATCATATCTCTTGGACCTGGTCTATATAATGCAATCGCACTTACTAAGTCGTTAAATGAAGATACTTTCAAACTTTTTAAGAATGACATCATTCCTGAACTTTCAAACTGAAATATTCCAATTGTATTAACGTCATAAAATACTTTTATTGCCATTTTGTCGTCTAATGGGATTTTGTTTACATCAATGTAAATATTCTTTTCTTTAGCAATTTTCTTTACTACTCGGTCAATTATTGTAAGATTTTTAAGGGCAAGTAAATCAATTTTAAGTAGGCCAATATCTTCTAAGTATTCTTTAGTGTAAGCAGTTAACTCATCAGTTCCATTCATATAAATGGGCACTTTATTCATTAGTGGTTCACTACTTATTACTACACCTGCAGCATGGATGCTAGTGTGTCTTTTTAAGCCTTCTAATTTTTGACATATTTTGATTAAGTTAGTGTATTCATAATCTTTTTGATAAGCACTCATAAAAAGCGTGTTCTTTTTAAGTTCTTCAAAAGTTGTTTCCATACCTATTGTTTTGGTTAGGTAGTCTATCTTTTTTATATTGATATTTAGTACTCTACCGACGTCTCTTATTACTTGTTTAGGTAAAAGTGAGCCAAATGTTATGATGTTAGCGACTTTGTCTTTTCCATATTTGTTTTTTATGTATTCTACTACTTCGTTCCTTCTAAGATACTCTATATCGGTATCTATATCTGGCATTGTGACTCTGTCTTTATTTAGAAATCTCTCAAAGATTAAATCATATTTTAATGGGTCTATTTCGGTAATACCAAGTGTGTAACTAACTAAACTGCCTGCAGCTGATCCACGGCCTGGGCCCACAACTATTCCATTTTTCTTAGCGTATAATATAAAATCGTAAACTATTAAAAAGTAGTCTGTGTATCCCATAGAATTAATTACATCAAGTTCCATGTTAAGTCTTTTTTTATAATTATCGAGTACTACATTGTTTAGTCTTTTATTTAAGCCTTTATTACATAGTGTGGTTAATAACCCTACACTGTCGACTGTATATTTTGGAAGTTCAAAAGTATAGTTTGGTAGTTCTATATTAATTAATGAAGCAAAGTTTGTAGTGGTTAACGCATCACTTTCGTTTATAGTGCGTTCCATATGATTATCATATTTGTAGTTATCCCTTTCAGTAATAGTTTTTCCATCTTTTATCATTTCTAAATACATTAGATAATCTTTATCATTTTCATTAATGTATCTAACTTCTTTCATATAGACTATTTTATCAGTGTACTTTAAAGCATTATTTTTTTCTTCAATAGTGGAGTAACTTAGGTATACATAATTAAATATTTCTTTTAAAGTACTACAGTTTTCATAGTTACTTGTGACACATATTAAATCACTCTTGAATTTAGAAAAATCGTTTGTTTCTAGAGTATTCAAGTTTCTTAAACTTGTTAAATTTAGTAAAGCAACATATCCATTATAGTTTTTGGCATATAAAATAAAGTTTATACTTTCTAATTCAAAAGGTACACCTATAATTGGTTTTAAATTGTTCTTTTTACAAGCGTTAATAAATTCTAAAGTGCCAAACATATTAGTATCAGTAATACCGATGGCATTTATGTTGTTTTGTTTTACATGGCTACATAGCGGGGCTATTTTGATAAGGCTACTAAGTAACTCATATTCAGTTTTAACGTTTAATGGTATGTAATTCATAAGTACTCCTTTCTAACATAATTGTACCAAATTTTAGCAAAGAAAAAAAGAGGTTTCCCTCTTAAATTTTTATCTATTGCATTTACTTTTTGCTGTATCGCCTGAACCTTCAATAGTTAAACCAACTGCAGCATAATCAGCGTCAGTTCCATTTGTCTTAAGTTCTTTATATTTATTAGCGTCACTTTCATTTGGTTTAGAAATATCGTCTAACTTAACACCTTTATCATTTGCAATTTTAATTGAGTATGTTGCATCACTTACGTGAATGAATGTTATATTACCTTCATTATTCATTTCAACACAATAATCAATAGCATTGCTAGTTAAGTTCAAGTTTGTAGTTTTTGGATAACTAGTTTTGCTTTCATCATCTTGTACTTTATTTGTGAATACATAAGCTCCAGGGCTCTTTAATGAAACGCTCATATATTTATTATTTGAAGCATCCATAACTCTTTGTGCTTGTTGAACAAATATGCTTTCCTTTCCTTCGTTAAACATTTTTAAGATATTTGGTGTTACTAGTAAAATTAATATAGCAAGTATAGCAATAACAGCTAATAATTCAACTAAAGTAAAACCTTTCTTATTCATTTTTTTCATTTCCAAATCTCCTCTCCTTTTTAAGATATACTTGGAAGATATATCTCTCCTTACCATAATTCAATTATAGCAAATATTAATTAAATAAGTCAATACAAAAAATATAGTTTTTCACTATATTTACGTTTCTACTCTTTTGTAACATTCATAAACGCATTTATAAGGTCTATTCCTGTACTTACTTTATCAACTTTATCTTTAAATCTTAAACCATATTTACTTTTCATTTCATTTATCATATTGTCTAAGCTTTCTCCCCTATTTAGGCGTTTATAGTATGAAGAGTTTTCTCTTAAAAATCTTAACAAATTAGGGTCTTTATAAATGGACTCTTTAATATCGTATCTCATTAGTCTTCAAAAAACCTTTCTATATCTGCATTCTTTTTCTTAGAAGTTTTCTTTTCTGTTTTCTTTTCACTCCTAGAAAGTACAATTTCTTCTAAAAAACCGAGTGCTTTTTCAAGGGAAGATATGTTTTCTTCTAGTTTATCTAAGTCAATATTTTTTAAATTATTAAGAACACTTTTAACGCTGTCGGTTACTTTTGTATCACCAATATTTGAGTGTTTCGCATTTCTAAATTCGTTCCATACTTCACTATTTTCCCCGTATATATCATATGTTTCAAAAAGTTTCTGGTAAGTGGTAGACCCATCATTAACAAACCTAGATAAGTAAGAATTACGTTTTAAAAACTCTTTAAACTCTTCTTTTTTATTCATAACTTCACCCATTATAAGTTTATGCTACTAATTTGTTTTTTTGCGCGTTTTCGTAATAACTGAAGTAACTATTTGGTGTCACTATTAAATGGTCTATTACTTTAATGCCAATTAATTGCCCGTTTTTAACAAGAATTTTTGTAATTTCATCATCTTGAATACTAGGCATTACTTCTCCACCTGGGTGGTTATGTGCAAGTACTATAAATGAGGCATTTTCTTTTAGGGCTTCTTTAAATATTTCTCTAGGGTAAACGTTTACAGCGTCAATAGTGCCTTTAAATACTTCACATTTCTTAATTAATTTAAACTGTTTATCAAATAAAAGAATTATAAACTTTTCTTGAAGTTCATATAAAAAGTCATTTTTAATATAGTTATACATATCAATTGTATTTTTAAATTTTATAGGTTCGTCATTTTTTAAAGCACGTTTAGCTAGTTCAAAAGAAGCAAGTATGCTTGAGGCTTTTCCTAGTTTTATGCCTTCAATTTGAGTTAATGTGTTTATTGTCATATTTTTTAAGTTTTTAACTCCACCTATTCTTTTTAAAATTCTATTTGATAATTCAGTTACAGATTCACTCTTGTTTCCAGTTCTTAAAATAATTGCAAGAAGTTCAGAGTCAGTTAGGTATTCAGCACCTTTTTTAAGTAATTTTTCTCTTGGTTTGTCTTCACTAATAAGTTCTTTTAATTTCATACTTTCCTTTCCGAAAAGTTAAAGTAAATATATCATATAACTAATTAGATTTTTTTGCAAGCATTTCTTCTAAAAATTTTAATTCACTTTTTATTACTAGGTTTATTTCTTTTATATCTTCTGAGTTTTTTATTAATGAGTCGTATTTGGTTAGAGTATCGTCAAATTTTTGATTAGATAAAGTAATTTCTTTTTTGTATATTGAAGAAGTACTAGCGTATAGATTAACTAGTTTTTTATACACTTCTTTATCTTTAGTTACTCCAATATAGAGTTTATATAGGTCTTCTTCTTTTAAAACTAGGTAATTTTCATATTCTTTTGTTTTCTTTGAAATACTATCATAATTTTTGTAAGCTCCTACTTGAAGAAGATAATATTTATTTTTAACTACACTTTTTCTTTTGTACAAACCAAAAATGCTACACGAAAAAAGACAAGTTATAATAATAAGAATTAAAAGAAATTTTTTATTCATAATCTTCACCAATTATATTTTAACTTATCTTTATTACAAAAAATGGCGAAAAAAAACTAAAACTATTCATTAGTCTTAGTAGTTTTTAATACTTCTTTTCCTTTATATGAACCACATTTAGTGCAAGCACGATGAGGCATTAAAGGTGCTCCACAGTTAGGACAAGTAACAACTGTAGGTGCTTCTTTCTTTAAGTGAGTTCTTCTAGCACGTTTAGCAGTTTTACTAACACGTCTTGCTGGTACTGCGAATAATTGTAAATCTAATTTCATCTTTTTCCCTCCATATCTAACATTTTCTGTAAATCACTAAATGGTGATTCTACATTTCGTTCATTTTCTATAACTAAGCTCCATCCATTTCCTTCTTTTGTAAACTCTGCATCTTCGTTTACTACACGAAGTGGAACTTCCAATACAATATTTTCCCACACAATTGAAAAAATATCAAGAGAATTTTGAAAAAATAATTGTTTTTCGTCAACTTTTTCACTATCTTCTATGTTTTTATCTATAAAAATGTCAAGTGGATAATCAACATCTGTCAAACTTCTAGCGCAAGTTAAGACCATAATTCCAGTGATATTTAGTTCTAGATGGTACAAAATATTGCTTAATCTTGTTATTTTGCCTTTAGCTTTTATATTTTTAGTATTTTTTATTGGAGTATCTTTTAAATCTTCTAAAGAAAAACTAATATCCATATCTATATCAAGAAATTCTTTAGTATTATTTTTTAATTCACTAATATCAAACATAACTTTCCTCCTCATGTATAATATTTTATCACATTTATATAGAAAAATCTATTTTTTATATAGAAGTTCTTTTAATTTTTTATCTTTATTTTCAATATAGAAATTTCTATCAGTTATTCTAAAAAATATTATTTTAAGTGGGAGTAGTTCTTTAAGGGCTACTTTTTCATAAGAAGTCTCTTTTATATTCTTTTTTCTATAATCTGAAATTGTAAGTATTTGCATACCTATCATTATTCCAATTAGAATGTATGTTATGGCATTCATGTTTTTATCTATCAAATAATTAAGTGTATATGGCAAGTATTTTACATAGATACTCTTTGCAAGAAGTATAAACAATATTGAAATAGCAATATCTAATACCATTGTTTTTACTTTGCCCATCTTGCTAGATTTTATGTTTTTGTTATCTTTAAATGTTAGTGTATTTAATACGAAAATTGAAAATTCAAGTGTTAGAACTATTAACATTGATGGATAGTAATAAGTAAGTATTGCTAGGAGTACAAAAGCAAATAGTTTATCACTTACAGCATCAAGTAGTCCACCTAAAAATGTTTCTACTTTTAATAGTCTTGAGAGTTTACCGTCTATCATGTCAGTTAAAAATAGTATGATTATTAAAAATCCTAGGCTTTCTATACCCTGCTTAAAATAGATTAAAGGCATTAAAAGTGCGCCGATTAATCTAGATAAAGTTATTAAATTCACTAATACTAATTTTATATAATACTTCTTTTTCATAACATCATTTTATCACATTAATTTTAAAAAATAAACATTATTTGAAAAAACGATATATTATTCCATTTTCTAAGGTGTAGCCTTTTTCATTTGCAAGATCACTTACTGTAGTTATTTTGTATCCCATTTGTCTTAAAACTGGTAAAACCATCTTTAGTGCTTCTAGTGTTGTTGGATACAAATCATGCATTAAAACTATGTCGCCATCACTTATGTTTTCTATGATGTGATTATAAATTCTTTCTTCGTCTTTATGTAACCAGTCATTTGTGTCTACATTCCAAAGAATAATTGGATGTTTAATAGTACAACTTAATTGTTTGTTATAACTTCCATATGGTGGCCTTACTAGTGAAATTGCGTCTTTTGTAATTTCTTTAAATATAATGTCTGTGCTATTTAATTCACTTTCCATTTCTTTTTTAGATAAACTTGTAAGATTTTTATGACTATAAGTGTGAGAAGATACTTCCATTCCTAAATTATAGAGTCCTCTGGTAATGTCCTGGTTATATTTCATTCTGTTACCAAGTTCAAAAAATGTTGCCTTTGAATCGTTTTCTATTAGAGTATTTACAAAATCTAATGTTAAGTTACTCGGTCCATCATCAAATGTAAACGCGACTACTTTGTCATATATAATATCACTTACTTCTTCTATAGAACTACTTTTTATGTCTATATATACTTGATAGCTTATAGAGTCAAACAAGCTATTATCAAAATATATTCTTATTTTATTTTCAGTCAAAAGTACAAATGAATTTTCAAAATTGTCTAATTTAATTTTTTCGTATATTTTTTTGCAGTACTTATTTTTTATTTTGTTTAGTATTACGTCACTTGTTACTTTTAAATCTATAACTTTATTTGCATCTGTAAACTTTAATTTATCAAGGTCATAGAATATGCTTTTATAGTAGTAATTGTTTTGGCGTTTTATAGTTAAAAAGATATTTAAAAGATTTTCAGTAAAATTAACACTATAGTCTACTAAGATATTTTTATTATTATGTTCGTTTAAAAAGTCAGTTATTTCTTTGTCTAGCAATTCATAGTCAAAATATGGAATTTTAATTTTGCCGTCAATTTCTTTTACTTCATAACTTTTTAGTTTTAATATAACACTTTCTTTAATTTTGGTTTCTCTTCTTGTAAAGATAGTTTTAGTTACTATTATAAATAGGAAAAGCATTATTAAACAAATTATATACATAAATATTCTTTTTAAATTTTTACTCATACAATATTATACATTAGATATAGAAAAAAGATTACTTTTTAGTAACCTTTTTAGAAGTTTTTTTTGGTTTTTCTTCTTTTTTTAGTAAGTCTCTTATTTCACTTAGTAAAAGAACTTCTTCACTTTTTACAACAACTGTTTCTTTCTTCTCTTGTTTTTTCTTAAACTTATTGATAACTTTTATAACTGTAAACAAAGACAAGGCAATGATTAGAAAGTCAACTACGTTTTGTAAGAAACTTCCATACATAATTTTAGCATTTCCCACTTTTATGCCTAGATTACTGAAATCATGCCCACCTATTATTATACCGATTAAAGGCATCATTATGTCGTTAACAAGACTAGTTACAATTTTAGAAAACGCACTACCGATTATGACACCAACTGCCATATCAAGGACATTACCTTTAGAAATAAACTCTTTAAATTCACTAATAAATTTTTTCATTATTCGCACTCATATCCTTTTCTTGGGTCAGACTTCATTTCATCTAGTGGTATGCCAGCTAAATTTGAAACAACTTTTTCTGTGAAGCTTTTAACAACTTTGTATTCTTTATCGTTTGTCCAAGAAGAGTCACATTTTTGAATTCTTTCAATGTTTTTAAAATTTGCACAGTTATACCATTTTTCATATCTTTCTTTGTTTTCAGTTGTTTGAGCCTCTTTGTAAACGTAAGTGTTTACTTCAGTATAGCTTATAACATTTTTGCCTTCCTTGTCATAATCGTATACTAGGTATTCAGTAAATGTGTTATAATCATTTGTATTAACCTTTTTACAAATAAGCGGATTTGTGTAGTCTTTCTTATTTATAACTGAAGTTTCTGTGTTAGTCACATTACCGTTATTTTTTTCAGTTTTTGAGTTACAACCAGTTAGTATAACACTTAAAGTAAGTAGTCCAATTAAAATCTTTGTTTTTTTCATCATTCCTTCACCTTCCATAGTTTATAATTCTATTTTACATTTGTTAACAATAATAGTCAAGAGATAATTTTCTAGTATTTTAAAAACAAGCTAGTAATTGTTAGCTTGCCATAAATATTGGGTTTCATTTGCTTTTGAAGATGTGTCAAAATTATATTCAAATTCTTTTAAAAATAACTCATCAACGCTTTCTTTTAGTATTTTGAAAACTAAATTTTTATTTCTTTGCCTACCACATTCTACACCACTTCTAGACACTCTTGCACATAAAGTTACTTCTATTTTGTCTTTTTCTAATAAATCAAGAAAGATATCAAAATCTTTAATCTTATAAAACACTATTTTATAGTACCTAAAGTATTGAGAGTTTTCTTTCTTCGTTTTACTTGCATAAATAAGTGAAAGATTAGAAAGTTTTAACATTATCCTTTCTTCTAGTGAATAAAAATCTATATAAGATAATTTTTCTATTAATTTCTTATTCATATCATAAACAAGTAAATATATTTTTTTATCTTCCCTACTAACTTCTAATTTGAAATAATTAGAATTGATTAAAGTAAGACGTCTAGTGCGCACTACACCAAAAAGTTGAAACTTTCCTTCAAATTGTATGTCTTTCTTTCCATACGTTTTAAGTAGTCTATTCATTTCAAAGTCGTTTGGTCCATCAAATGATTTTGAAAATAATGATATTGGGTACCTACTAAATCTTGTGGTACATTTTAATTCAATACCATTATAGTCTGGTAAGTAGTCACTATCTGGCTTTTTACCAAGTTGGCTTTCAAAAGTTAAGCCAACTGAATTTGTGATATTATTCACACCCTTTACATATCCTTTTTTCGCGAGTTTTATAAACTCGCTTAACAATAATTCTTTTTCTTTTGTCATACGCTATTATATATGAAAAAAATGTTAGAATTTGGTTAGCAACAAATTTATAATATCATTTTTCACTAAAAAAGTCTAATATTTTTTATAATTTTATTTCATTTTATTTTAAAGTTGGCCCTTAGAGTTTTTTAAAATTCTTTGATATTTTAAGAAATATTAAAATGTAGTTTATCTATAAAAGGCTCATAACGGGCGCAAGAAAAAAGAACCGTCTAGGTTCTTGTTATATCCAACATGGTGCACGCGAAGGGACTTGAACCCCCATGGATTTCTCCGCTAGATCCTAAGTCTAGTGCGTCTGCCAATTTCGCCACGCGTGCACAGTGGTGGACCCTGCAGGACTCGAACCTGCGACCGCCCGGTTATGAGCCGGATGCTCTAACCAACTGAGCTAAGGGTCCAACGACTATTTAATCATACAATAAAATTATAAAAAATGCAATAGTTTTTTTAACAAAAGTAAAAAAAATAAAAAAAGAGGAATTATTTATCCTCTAATCTACTTAATAAATCAATTTTAAACATTTCTTTTTGAGCATTAGCCTTAGAAATCATTATACCTTTATATGCTGTTAATTCAGATTTGTGACCATCCATTAAAATATCTTTTGGTTCAAGACCTGTTAACATAACTACATTTTGGTCTTTATAAACAGTATAACTTAATTTAACTTTACCATAAACTTTTACAAATAGATTATCTGTAGGAAGTTGAAGTTCGTAGTTTTCTGTTTGTTCATGTTTGTTAATGCTTACAAGTTCTCCTAAAAAGTCACCTTTTCTTAAACTAGGATAAAAATCAAACATTAACTTTTTATAAGCCATCATGTTATATTTTTTTAAACTTCTTTCTAACTTTTTAAAATTATTTTCATCTAAATAATCTAATAAAAATCTACCTTTCATATTTATCTTACCCCCATTTACTGATTTAATTATACCAAATAAAGTACATTTTGTCAATAGTTTTGTATCATTTTAAGTACAATTAATTTACTAAGGTATATTTTGTATCCCTTAATTACTAATATTATACCATATTTGGTACAATATGTCAAATTAAGTCTTATAGGTATATCATTTAATTTATATTAGTAAAAAGAGATTAACTCATCAGTTTCAAAATATGAAACACGATTAATCTCTCGTCAATAATATCACTAAAGTTCCATTTTACTTCAATCATTTAAATATTAATTAAAGTAAACATTAACTAAGCGTTTTTAACAGTTTCTTTTTCTTCTTCAGGTTTTTCTAAAGGTACAACACCTAAAGTATAACCAATAGGCTCTAGTAGCCTTATAAGCGTATTTATTTGTGGGCTATTTAAATTATTTTCAATTTTAGCTACAGTTTCTCTTATAATTCCAGCACGCTCTCCTACTACTCTCTGACTTAATTTTTGACTTTTTCTTGCAATGACAACTTGTCTAATTACTTCGTGCTCTAATTCTCTTAATTTATCTTCCCTTTTAATTTCTTCTTCTGTTTTAACGATATTTTCTTTTTTTGGTCTTCCCATTTCACATCACCGATTACTATTGTACCAAAAAATTGTACAAAGTCAACCTTTTTCGTCAATTTTTCGTATTTTTAAGCAAAATTTTTTATTAAAAAGAAAAAAGTGATTACTCACCTTCATGAATATCGCTTTTTGGTTTTTCTAATCCTTTAATGGTAATACCTTTCTTTTCAGCATAATCCCAAAGTGCGGCGTGTATTGCTTCTTCTGCAAGTAAGCTACAATGAATTTTTACTGGAGGTAACCCATCAAGTGCTTCCATAACTGTTCTGTTAGTTATTTCTAGTGCTTCTTCTATAGTCTTACCTTTTATTAGCTCAGTAGCCATAGAACTAGTTGCAATTGCAGCACCACATCCAAAAGTTTTAAACTTTACATCATTTATAATTCCATTATCGTCTATATCTAGATAAATTCTCATGATGTCACCACATTTTGCATTTCCAACTGTTCCTACACCACTTGCATTTTCTATTTCTCCAACATTTCTTGGATTAGTAAAATGATCCATTACTTTTTCTGAATACATAATTAATTACTTCCTTTCTTTACAAAATCTTCATATAGTGGGCTCATACTTCTTAAGCCACTTATAACTTCTTTTAACTTATCTACTGTATAATCAATTTCTTCCATAGTATTTTCATGATTCATTGTAAGTCTTAAAGAACCATGCGCGATTTCATGTGGAAGCCCAATTGCTAAAAGTACGTGACTTGGGTCTAAACTACCACTTGTACAAGCACTACCACTTGAAGCACAAATTCCAAGCGCGTCTAGCTTTAAAAGCATTCCTTCTCCTTCAATAAACTGAAAACTAAAGTTAGCGTTCCCCACTAGTCTCTTGTCTCTACTTCCATTAAGTCTTACATAAGGAATTTCACTAAGTACTCTGTCAATCAAGTGTTCTCTTAAATTAAGAACATACTTGTTATTTTTCTTTATCTCACTAAACTTTAACTCACAAGCCTTAGCAAACCCAATAATACCTGCAGCATTAGTTGTTCCTGCACGTTTACCTTTCTCTTGCATACCACCACTTATTAAAGGTGTAATCATAACTCCTTTTCTAACATATAAGAAACCAATTCCCTTAGGTCCTTCTATCTTATGTGCACTAGTGCTAAGTAAATCAATATTCATCTCATTTACATCAATAGGAATATTACCATAAGCTTGCACTGCATCAGTATGGAATAAAACTTTATGTTTTTTACAAATACTTCCTATTTCTTTTAAAGGCATAAGTGTACCAATTTCATTATTAGCAGCCATTATACTAACTAATATAGTGTCTTCTCTAATTGAGCTCTCTAACTCATTTAAATCAATTAATCCATCTTCGTTTACATTTAAATAAGTTACTTCAAAACCTAAGTTCTCTAAATACTTACAACTTTCTAGTACTGCATGATGTTCTACTTTAGTAGTAATCATGTGTTTACCTTTATTCATTCTACTTATCATTATCTTTTTAATAGCCCAGTTATCACTTTCACTTCCACCACTAGTAAAATATATCTCGCTAGCTTCTGCACCTATTGTACCTGCTATTAAATTTCTTGCTTCTTCAACCTTTTTACTTACCATTCTAGATGGACTATATATACTAGATGGATTAGTATAATATTCACTAAAATAAGGTAACATTTCATCTAACACTTCACGTCTAACTTTAGTAGTCGCAGCATTATCTAAATATATCATAAATCTAACTCCTCTCACTAATATGCTCAATTCCATATTTAAGTATAATCCTAATATGTTCGTCACTTATACTATACATACTAGTCTGTCCGTCTTTTTCTACCTTAACTAAGTTTAGGTCTCTTAAATACTTTAGCTGATGGCTAATTAAAGACTGACTTTTATTAAGACACAAAGAAATACCACTAACACATTTACTACCACTTAACAAACTATTAAGTATCATAAGCCTAGTATTATCAGCAAAGACTTTATAAAATTCACTTAACTTATCGTAATCTTGCATACTTTCTCCTTTTATGAATAACCATTCATATATCCCATTATAAAACTAGTTACATTCTAAGTCAAGAAAAAAATAACATAATTAAATGTTAAATTTTACTTAATTCAAGTTCTTCTATTTTTTTATTTAAAACATCAAGATATCCCTAATAATTTTCAGTTGTCAAAAATTTTTTTACAACTGAATTTATATAATGTTAAATTTTAAGTATCTTAATTAATTCGTAATTATCTGGTATTTCTACATAAGACTTTTCTTCTATTAAAGCACTAATACCTAATTTATGAGACCAAGTACCACTAGTATTTTCTCTTACAAAATGAAAGTCTTTCACGTTATCATACGCTTTTATTTCGGAAAGTACCGCTATTCTATAGCCTGAGCCTTTAATCTTGAGACTATCCAAATCACTTTCTACATTCTCTATTAAACTTTTAGGCGTGTTAGGGTAAGCTTTATCAGAAAACACTCCAGGAAGAAAAGAAAAATAGCTACCTGTTGAATTTAAAAAACAATTATTAAAAAATGCTGGTATTCTTAATTTAAGAGCATAAGCATAACAATTTGTATACAATGAATTAGCATAATAGTAGTCAAAATCACTTTCAAACTTTGGACTTTTATCTTCTAGAGTGCGAATATTTATTAAATAGTTTTTATATAGCTCTAGTAATTCTTTAAATTTTAGCTTATCATGTTTTAGTATATTTATTATTTCATCATTATTCATACCAATTACCCCTCTTTGTACAAAATATTTTACTAAAATTTAAAATTAAAAGCAAGCACTAATTACTTTCTTTAGTAATTAAATAGCTTGCCATTTGCTTTCCCCACATATAAAAGTAGTATCTTTTAGGATGTATCCCATCAGCTCCATATGAGTCATCTCCAGTTAAAAATCTGCTATTTTCCAAAAAATCTAAGTCCATACTCTTAGCCATTTCTTTTAATGCATCATTAAATTCATTATAATATTTTAACCCCGGCTTATTAGTATAAGCTTTTTTTGTAACCGGAATAACCGAATTAACAATGATTAGCACTTCAGGTAGTTTCTCTAAAATACCACTAATACTCTTCTTATAAGCTTCAATAAAACTTTCAGAATTGCCATTCCACCTAATTAAATCATTAGCACTGTAACTTAAAAATAGATATTTAGGGTTATAATTAACTATGTCACTCATGTCTTTACTCATATTGTCTACTCTTCTACCTCTAGCGTAAACAACATTTTCACTATTTAAAACTTTATATGCAGCTAAACCTTCTCCAAACGAGTCACTCGCAACCATTGCTTTATATTTACTAAATATGTTTTTAATCTCATCATCTTCTATACCTTCAATATCATATTCAGTTATAAAAGGTTTAGGTTTAACTTCTTCTTTAACTTCTTCCTTCTTATCTTCATTCTTATCTTCATTATTGGATAAACTATCATTCTTTAATCTCTGATACTTAAAAATTAAAAGAACATCTACACTAATAAATAGCACTATAAGAAATATAATCAAACTATATTCTATACTTTTCTTCATATTTATTCACCACCAAAATTATAAAACTAAAACTATAAAAATGCAAGAAAAAAGAGCTTATGCCCTTATATCCATCTAGGAATATATATATTTCTAGTCATTGTATCTTTATAATCTTCAAAATACTCAAGTATCTTATTAATAGTATACTCTACTAAATTATTAATCCTAGAGGGTACACTTAATTTACTAAGCTTATCACAAATGTCTTTTTTAAACTTAATATCAGTGATAAACTTATACATTATATTATCAATAGATACCATCTTTTCTCTTTCTCTTACAGTAATATTTTCAATATTAAAAATATAATCTTTATATAACTTAATCATATTTTGTGTAATCTTATCATTTTTATAAACTTCACTATTTACAATAGTATAATAATTTTTACAAATACTCACAACTTCTTTATTTTTGTTAAAACTATTCATACCTCTTACTCCTTCTACTATGTAATTAAATTATAGAAAAATATTTTAGTCTTTTCAAGAATAAATTTTGTTTGCGTGTGCAACATATTGCACATTAAAAAGAAAAAAGTACGTAAAACCGCACTTAAAATAATTTTAATATATCGTTACAAGTTACATAAAGCATCAATATAATTAAAAGTATTGCACATATATTATTTATAGTTGTTTCTATTTTTGGATTTAACTTTTTACCTTTGATTTTCTCAATTAATAGCAAAAGTATTCTTCCCCCATCAAACACAGGTATTGGAATTAAGTTAATTACTGCGACATTTATACTTAGATAAGCTATTAAATAAATGATACTCTCTAGTCCATTTTCTTTAATATTATCTATTACTGTATATACTCCAACTGGACCACTCAAATTATCAGCACCAATCTTTCCTGTTACAAGTTTTCCTAGTATATTAAACGCACTTACAGTATTTTTATATGTTCCAACTACTCCATATTTTAAAGCACTTACAAATCCTTTTTCTTTCTTATTACTTGAAGAAAAACCAAATTCTTTAGTCTTTTCTCCATCTACTTCTTTATATATAGGTGTTACTTCTATATCAAATTCCTTATCACCTCTTCTAACTTTAAAAGTATAACTGTCTAAATCTTCTCCAAACTTAGTTTCCAAAAGCACATCATCAAAACTTTCTACCTTTTTACCATTTATACTTAATATCAAATCATTAGATTTTAGCCCAGCATTATATGCAGAACTGCCTTCTTTGATAACACCTAAATAAGGATCAGTTACGGGGCTACCATATATCAAACCATTAACAAATAAGAACAATATAGATAAAATAAAGTTAAAGATGATACCCATAACTAAGACAAAAAATCTTTTAAAATAACTCTTATTTTCTAATATCTCGTCTTCTTTAACATCCTTACAAAATTCACTTGTGCTAGCAAGAGCATTAAATCCACCTAGTGGTAAAAGTCTTATTGAATAAAGAGTTGGATCATTCTTTCTCTTAAAACTAAATATTTTAGGTCCCATACCAATAGCAAATTCATAGACATGTACTTTACTTTTCTTAGCCGCAAGGAAGTGGCCTAGTTCGTGGATAAACACTATTATGCCTAGTACTAATACAAGTATTAATAAAGTTAACAAAAAATTCATTTTTTTACCCTCCTCTATATAAATTTACTTAAATAAGTAAACACAAGTATTACAAATAATAAACTATCTAGTCTATCTAATACCCCACCGTGTCCTGGCATGATGTTACCATAATCTTTTATCTTATAGTGTCTTTTTATACTACTGAATACTAAATCTCCAATTTGTCCTACTACACTTAAAAGCATACTAACTAACACAAGTAAGAACACACTTCCAGTAAAGTCAAACGCACATACATAGAAAACTACACTTATTATTGTACCAAACACAAGTCCTCCAATAAATCCTTCCCATGTTTTATTAGGACTAACACTCGGGCACATCTTATGTTTTCCTATAAGTCTACCCGTAAAATAAGCAAAAGTATCAGTCATAGTAGTAATCAAAACTAAATAAATAAAATTATATAAACTACCTACTCTTATATTTACCAAATGATTAAAGCTTATTCCTAAAAACATAATAGTACCTAACATAAATAATGCATCATTAATATCATATGACTTTTTCTTGTTAAAAAACACTATTGGAATAACAGTTAGTAAAATACTTAAAATTAGCTTATCATTACTAGTAAACACAAGTACTTTATTACCCCAGTTATCCATCATTATAATAATGAATGCAAACATACAAACTATCTTCATTATGTTTGGAATATCCCTTTCTATTTTTCTAGCCTTTAACATTTCATAAAAGCCAATTAACCCAAGTACACTAGCACCCAAATAAAATGGAATACCACCATATAAGACAATAGGGACTACTATAATAATTGCCACAATTGCACTTATCACTCTTTGTTTCATATCTTCACTACCTTTCATAACCATTTTACCATAAAAATATGAAACAATAAAGAAAAAAGAACCCAATTTCTTGAATTCTTTTTCTTGTACTTTATTTAGTACTATCAATCATTGTCAGCGGTGCTTCCACCAACTATTTGATAAGGAGAATTTGCACTTCCATCTCCCGATTTATAAAGGACATCTGATTTTAATGAAATAACTGGACGCACACTACCGGTATTTCCAACATAGCTATACCCACCAAAGTCACCCGGACTATCTGAACCAATAACAGAAAATGCAATAGCAAGTTTACTATACTTATCGTGAGGCGACATTAGCCACCACCATTCCTCGCCTGTAGAACTACCCTTAACACTATTGTAATAATACCACGCAGTGGCAGTGTTTTGATATACTCCTCCTGCAAAAGCCACCTCGTCTGCTGTCATAAGTGCTATTGGATACGTTAGTTTCCCATTACCAGTTGTACTGCTAACAGTAAATTTATCCTCTGTTGCTGTACAGTCATATGTTGGTGTTTTATTTGATACTAATCTTGTATATGCTGCATATTTAAATGCAGAACTCGTACTATATGTTCCATCAATAACACTTCTATCATTACAATATATTGCTGTTGTACTTATATATTTTCCATATTTTGTGTTTAAATTATTTTTATACCATGTATCTATTACTCCTTTTATTGTACTATTATTTGTATTTGTTCTATTACTTTCTAATGAACCACTTGTTCCATACATATATCCCACATACATTGGATCAGTATGTGTTGAGTTGAACTTTGACGTGCCTATATATGTATCAGTTGCTGTTGTGCTTGCTCCGTGGTACAAGAGTCTTATACTTCCATCTGCATTCGTTCTTATTATTCTCCAGTAGTATTCACCAAAATTAACCCAGTTGTCAGTAGCGTTTCCAGCAAAATAATATATAGTTGTTCCATTTTCGGTCGCTGTATATAATGTTTTTGTATTATCAGCTGTATATACTGCGTTATATCCGGTACCTCTTGCGCTTGTTAATCTTGTTGTTTTATCTTTATATATCTGATAAGTTAATGTTCCACTCGTAAATGGGTTGTCAGATTTGAAAGTTATACTACAAGTTTTAGTGCTTGTTATATTATTTACTGTATAAGTATTACCACTTAATGCTCCACTACATGTATCTGTTTCAAGTTCTGCTTTATATCCACCATTTGGCGTTACTGTAAAACTTGCACTTCCATTATATCCAGTTGTTACTGTTGTCGGTGCTGATACTGTGCCATTTGTTGCTGTTAAACTAACGCTGTATCCATCTCCAAAATCTATTGTACAATAGTCAGGTGTATGTATATTCTTTAATTTTATTGAAAAATCTGTATTGTCCCATACTGCAGTTGTTCCATTTTTACAAGTTACATTTTTTACTACATTTGTTTTAAGTAAATCTGCATATGTTTTATTAGTTGCTTCTCCATTTAATGTATAAGCAACTAAGTTTATATCACTTGCTGGACTTATGATGTATGGGTCATTTGCTGTTCCACTTCCTGTTACTTGTACTCCAGTTTGTAAGTATATTGTTGGTTTTAAACCGCTTGTACTACTAGAATTTGTTATTCCACTTGATGTTACTTCTTTTATTCCATTACTTGTATTTATGTAATACTTTTCAGTAGTTGCTAAGTATGAGTTAACTCCACCTATTTGATTATATTCATAATCAGTTAAAAGTCCAATATTACTATATGTGCTTTGTGCACAAGTATTAGTAAAACAATTAAACTTATTTGTTTGTTGTACTAATACTTCTTTATCTTCTAATGTGTTATAAAATGATGTTAAATCTGTTGTTAAAGTAGATGTGCTTGTTGAAGTTGTACTTTGACTAATTAACTTTGGTAGTGTTTGATC